>NZ_JCBANU010000032.1:0-51588 GCF_059816145.1 Methylobacterium sp. 001424705
AACGTCCCCTCGCTCGTGGACACGTCCGCCCCCTCCACAACCGCCCCCGTCGTCGGGCCGGCCGCAGGCAGAAGCGACGAGCAGCCCGACACCGTCAGGGCAGTGCCCAGAACGGTGCAGAGGGCCAAAGGCAGTGCGCGCATGCGGGATCGCCTGTCGGTTTCTCTCATGGGCTGCCTAGACCATCGCCGGGTCCCTGTCCGTGGCGGCCGGGACACAGTCTCGCGGTGAGCACCCGTCGGCCGCCAGCCGTCCCCACTACCCACGTCTTTCCCAAAAAATCGTGTCCGAGACGATACTTGAAAGAAGCAACGCGATGTGCGTTCTCGTCGGGGAGGCAGCAGTGAATTTGCCTGACCTGGGTTTCGGCAGAACCGGATTCGATGACAGCGTCGTTTGACTACACACCTCCTGGGCTAGCCCAGGGTGTTCCGGGATCGGTCCGACGACGGCACGTCTTTTACATTCCGGGTTACGATCCTGAGGGCAGCAGCCGCTACCGTATGCTGTTCGTCCGAGAGCTGGCCCGCTACGCCAAGCGGTTCGGAGAGCCGAAACGCACGGTAACCGCTGCGCATCTCAGCGCCGACGGGCTGGTTCAGAGCTGGCGCGTGGCCGGCCAGCCTGCCACGCAGGGGGCCGAGACCACCTACGACGTGCTCCTCTGGGACGACATCGTCCGCGCGGACTTCCGGCGCCGGCGTCCGGTCAGCGTCGCCCTCCTGGTCCTCGGCACGCTCCAGACCATCGTCTCCGGCCTGATGCTGCGATTCTACCGGCTGAACTGGAAGTACGGCAACGTCATCCTCTACCCGCTGGTGATGGTCCTGCTCCTCGCCCTGTGCACCCTGGCCATCGCCGCCTTCGTGCATGCCCATCTGGGAACGGCCTTCGGGCACAGCCTCGGGTGGCCGCTCTGGGTGACGCTGCCGGCAGGCCTCCTCATCGGCCTCGCCTGGATCAAGGCGATGGAAGCCGTCCTCAACCGGATCTTCTTCTGGCAGCTCCTGAACGACTGGGTCTTCAACTGGCAGCACGGCCAGGGCCGGCGGCCGGATTACGAGCGCCGGCTCGAGGCCTTCACCGCGCATGTCCTCGCCCGCTGCACCGCCCTGGCGGTCGGCGACCCGCCCGACGAGATCCTGATCCTCGGTCATTCCTCGGGAGCCCTGAGCGCCGTGGAGGTGACCGCCCGGGTGCTCGCCCACGATCCGCATCTCGGCACCGGAACGACCACGCTCGCCCTCGTCACCCTGGGGTCCGGCCTGCCCCTGGTGGCGATGCAGGGCGGGGCCAAGGGGCTGCGCGGCGAGATCGCGAGTCTCGTGACCTCGCAGCGCCTCGTCTGGGCCGACTTCCAGGCGCCCCAGGACTGGATGAACTTCCCCGGCTTCAACCCGGTGGTGCATCTGAAGCTCGACCTTCAGGGCCGGGCGGTCGCCAACCCCCTGGTGCGCTCGGCCCGGTTCCGCGAGATCATCAGCACGGAGACCTACCGGAAGGTGCGCTGGCGTCCGTTCCGGATGCACTTCCAGTTCCTCCTGGCCAACGACCGGCGCGGGTACTACGACTTCTTCGCGATGACCCTGGGCCCGCAGCGACTGCGCGAGCGGGCGCTCGCGCCCATCCTGCCCGACCCCGTATCGCCCGATCCCGCCTCGGCGCGGTCCGCGTCGCCCGGCGCCTGTCCGGGGACGCCGCTGGCCTCCTGAGGCCGGGGAAACCCGCCTTCGTCCGGCATGTTTCCGCACAGCCTCCGGGCGCCGCGGCCTGCTAAGAGGCCGGGGCCGGCCCGTCCGGGGCGGCTGCCAGGACGGGGCGCACGATGTCATCAGATCAGATTCCGGCGTCGGGCGGCAGGCCCAGGGTCCTCGTGGTGATGGGCGTCTCGGGCTCGGGCAAGAGCACGGTGGCGTCCCGGCTCGCCGAGCGCCTCGGCTGGACCTTCGTCGACGGCGACAGCTTCCATAGCCCCGGGCACGTGGCCAAGATGCGGGCCGGGCACCCCCTCGACGACGACGACCGCGCGCCCTGGCTCGCGGCGATCGGCGCCTGGATCGACACGCAGCTGCAGCAGCGGACTCCCGGCGTGGTGGTCTGCTCGGCCCTGCGCCGGGCCTATCGCGACGTGCTGGTGCGCGGCCGGGAGGAGGTGCGGATCGTCTATCTGGCGGGCGACCGCCCCCTGATCGAGGGGCGCCTCGCGCGCCGGCAGGGGCACTTCATGCCGGCAGGCCTCCTCGACACCCAGTTCGCGATCCTGGAGCCGCCGGCCCCCGAGGAGAACGCCGTGGCGGTGGGCATCGATGCAGCCCCCGAGACCATCGTCGCAACGATCGTGGCCCGGTTGGGATTGGGGAAGGGCGCCCCGCAACCGTGAGCCCCCCGAGTTCCATGCCCCCGTCCTCCGAACCGCTGCCCGCCGCGATCGCCCTGGTGATCTCGGACGTGGACGGCACCCTCGTGACCACCGACAAGCGGCTGACGCCCGCGACCCGCGCGGCCGTGCGGCGGCTGGAGGCGGCGGGCATCGCCTTCACCATCGCGTCGAGCCGGCCGCCCGTGGGTCTGAGGTCGCTGGTGGCCGAGCTCGGCCTCACCCTGCCGATGGGGGCCTATAACGGCAGCACCCTGGTCGCCCCCGATCTCACCCTCCTGTCGGAGACGCTGATCCCGGCCGAGACCGCCCGCGAGGCCGTGCGGCTCTTCGCCGAGGCCGGTCTCGCCACCTGGGTGTTCGCCCGCGGGCAGTGGAACCTCACCGATCCGCAGGGGCCCTACACCGACCTCGAGCGCCGGACCCTGCAGGCCGAGCCGAACGTGGTCGCGGACCTCGAACCGCTCCTGGACCAAGCCGCCAAGATCGTCGGCGTCAGCGCCGATGCGGCGCACCTGGAGGCCTGCGAGACGGAGACCGCCGCGGCGCTGACGGGGCGAGCCGACGTCCATCGCTCGCAGGCCTACTATCTCGACGTGACGCCGCCCGGCTCCGGCAAGGCCACCTTCGTGGATGCCATGAGCCGGCATCTCGGCCTCGACCACGCCCGGATCGCGACCCTGGGCGACGCGGCCAACGACGTACCGATGTTCGCCCGGAGCGGATTTTCCGTTGCGATGGGCAACGCCGCGCCAGCCGTCCAGGCTGCGGCGCGGGCCGTCACGGCCACGAACGATGCGGACGGGTTCGCGAAAGCCATCGACAAATTCATTTTGCGGCGCTGAGGCGGTCCGCGCGCCGTCGCCCTTCCGATGCTGCGAGGCCCTTGGCAACATTGGCGAATCGCTTTGGATACAATCCGGACACGGCGGCGGCGACTGTGCCATGTGCGACACAGCACATGGGGAAACGGTCACGCTCGGCCCGCCGGAGCCGCTTTCCGGCCTCAATTCGCCCGGACCTTGACCGTCCAAGAACAAGGACGATCCGGGTCTCCGATGAACCAGCGCTTCCTGCTCCTCGCCATCGCCGCGGTCGCCCTCCCGTGCGGGATGCTCCCGCCCGGCGCGGCCCTGGCCCAGGGTGCGGCGGCGCGGGACAACATCGATGCCCTGATCGAGCAGCAGGCCAAGGCCAACGGGGTGCCGTCGAGCTTCGTCCACCAGGTCGTCAAGCGCGAGAGCAACTACAACCCGAACGCGAAGGGCGGCAGCGCCCTCGGGCTCATGCAGATCAAGCATGCGACCGCCCGGGGCCTCGGCTACCAGGGGGATGCGGCGGGCCTGTTCGACCCGCGGGTGAACCTCCGCTACGGCATCGCCTACCTCGCCGGCGCCTACCGGGCCGCCAAGGGCGACATCGCCCAGGCCTACAACTTCTACAATCGGGGCTACTACTACGCCGCCAAGCGCCTCGGCATCGAGACCAGCGTCCCCGAAGATCTCGAGACGCCGAAATCCGGCGAGGCCTTCTCCAACGCCTTCGCCCGCGCCGACAGCCCCGCCGTCATCGCCGCCAACACCGCTCTCGCCTACGCCCCGAGCCCCGCCGCCAATGGCGTTCCCACCGAGACGGTCGCGGTGCCGCTGCCGCCCCGCAGGCCCGCATCCCTCGCCGGTCTCGGCACGGTCGCGGTCGCGGCCCTGGCGCCGGCCGACGCCGCCCCCCCGGCATCCGCGGCGGCCATCAGCCCCCATCCCGGCGTCGTCCCGGGCATGACCCAGGCCGGCGCCCAGGTCGAGGCCGTCTTCACGGAGTCGATCGAAGTTCCGCTGCCGCCCCGCCGTCCGTCGGCGCCGGCCCTGGCCGCGGTCGGCCGGCCGGGGGTGGCGAAGAAGGCCCCGGTGGCCGGCACCGTGCTCGAGGCTTCGGCCCTGCCGGCCGCAGCGCAGTAGGCCGTCCCGCCCTCGCTCCTCCCGCGCGGCGTTTGCGCGCAAGGGCAGTCCCAGACCGGCCTGACCGTCACGGCTCCGACGGAGACGGCACCGAACCGATTCTCCGGGTTTCCCCCGTTCTGGTGCCCCTGACCGCTTGCGTCGGACCGCGCCTCGCCTCACATGGTGCAATGCGAAGCAGCGTGCTTGGGCTCGGTTCGGCCCCCTCGCGGCAACGATCCAAGGGCACTGTTCCGCCATCGAAGTTCCGCGTTGTTGCATTTTGACAGATTCGAAACGCCGAAGCTGGGCATAATATTTCCATATCCGGGAGCATAGTCCCGGTATCGACCTCCTGTTGTGGCACCCTGCGTGCGGGCTTCGGCCCGACCGCGAACCGAGGAAACGGACGACGGCATGGCCGGCGCGGTAGAACAAGAATCGACCTTCCTGGCTGATCTCGGCCGGCGGGTTCGTCATGCCCGGACCGTGCGGGGCCTGTCGCGCAAGCTCCTCTCGCAGACCTCCGGTCTGTCGGAGCGCTACATCGCGCAGCTCGAGAGCGGGCAGGGCAACGTCTCGATCATCCTGCTGCGCCGGGTCGCCAACGCGATGGGCGTGCGCCTGGACGACCTGATCGCCGGGCAGGAGACCCTGCCGGACTGGCACGTGATCCGCGATCTCCTCGGCAACGCGTCGCCGGAGCAGATCGCCCTGGCCAAGGGCATCCTGTCGGGCCAGTCCTCGGCCAGCGGCGAGGCTCCGCAGCCGCGCGTCGCGGTGATCGGCCTGCGGGGCGCCGGCAAGTCGACCCTCGGCCGCCGGGTCGCCGATCGCCTGGGCTGGACCTTCGTCGAACTCAACGCCGAGATCGAGCGCGAGAACGCGCTCTCGGTGAAGGAGATCTTCGCGATCTACGGACAGGAGGGCTACCGCCGCCTGGAGCAGGCGGCCCTGCGCCGCCTCACCGAGCATCCCGGTCCCCTCGTGCTCGCCACCAGCGGCGGCATCGTCGCGGAGCCTCTGACCTACGACCTGCTCCTCCAGGCCTTCTTCACGATCTGGCTGCGGGCCCGGCCCGAGGAGCACATGCAGCGCGTGCGCGACCAGGGCGAACTCACCACCACCGGCGACCACCCCTCGGCCATGCAGGAACTGCGCGCCGTCCTGGCCAGCCGCGAGCCGCTCTATGCCCGCGCCTCGTCGGTCGTCGACACCTCCGACGTGCCGGTCGACGTGATGGTCGACCGCCTGGCCGAGGCCATCGAGGCGCGCTTCGGCACCCTCGACCACCGCCGCAGCGCCTGACGGCTCGGGCCCGACCGATCGGACCGGGACAGCGTGCGCTCTTGATCGGGCGTGCGATGCACACCAAGCTATGGGATGCGCGGTCCGGCACCGGTTTCCTCTGCCGGACCCCGTGACGACAGACACGACCATTCCGGAACGCCGCGCGGCGGGAGCAGAAACCCACTGACGCGGCATGACCCGCGCGTCGGGTGGCGGCGCGCTTCGGCCCGACGCGACGCGCCCGGCCCAGAGGAGGCCCCGATGTCCGCCAGCCCCTTCCCTATCGCCGCGAAAGGCGCCGAGCCGCTGGCGGTCTGCGATCCGATCTGGGCGCGCCTGCGGGCCGAGGCCGAGGCGATCGTGCGCGAGGAGCCGCAGCTCGCCTCGTTCATCGTGGCGACCGTCCTCAACCATACCTCGCTGGAGGGCGCCGTGGCGCACCGCGTGGCGGCCCGGCTCGGACATGCCTCGCTGCCGGCCGAGCTCATCGCCCACGGCTTCTTCGAGGCGATCACCGCCGAGCCGAGCCTCGGCCAGGATTTTCGCGCCGACATCGCCGCCGTGCTCGATCGTGACCCGGCCACCAGCCGGGCCATCGAGCCGGTGCTGTACTTCAAGGGCTTCCACGCCATCCAGGCCCATCGCCTCGCCCACTGGTACTGGACGGCCGGGCGGCGCGACCTTGCCCTCTACCTCCAGAGCCGGTCCTCCGAAGTGTTCCAGACGGACATCCATCCGCAGGCCCGGATCGGGCGCGGCATCTTCCTCGACCATGCCACCGGCCTCGTGGTCGGCTCCACGGCGGTGATCGAGGACGATGTCTCGATCCTCCACGCCGTCACCCTGGGGGGCACCGGCAAGCAGGGCAGCGACCGTCACCCCAAGATCCGCCACGGCGTGATGATCGGCGCGGGTGCCAAGATCCTGGGCAACATCGAGGTCGGGGCCTGCGCCCGCATCGCCGCAGGCTCGGTGGTGCTGCGCCCGGTACCGGCCAACACCACCGTGGTCGGCGTGCCCGCCCGCGTGGTCGGCACCGCCGGTTGCGCCGAGCCGTCGCGGGCCATGGACCAGCTCGTCGCCATGGACCAGTTCATCCACATGGCCGAGGGCATCTGACGGCGCGCCCGGCACGCCGGGATCGATCCGAAGCCCGGCTTGCCCATCCTCCGATGGCGTGGCAAGCGGAGGCCAGCCCGGCCCCGGCCGCCGGCAGGCCCTCGGGGCCGCCGCGCGCGACCGGCCATGAGCCGGAGACGACCCGAACGCGAGAGGCGATCAGCGTGAACAAGACCGACATTGTGAAGGTGCAGGACTACCTCCGCCGGACCTTCGCCAACACCAACATCCGCCTCGTTCCTCGTCCCAAGAAGGACGATTCGGCCGAGGTCTATATCGGCGAGGAATTCCTCGGCGTGGTCTCGGTGGACGACGAGGACGGCGACCGCTCGTTCAACTTCGCCATGGCGATCCTGGACATCGATCTCGAGGATTGAGGTCCCCTGCCTGCCGCGGGGCCCCGACAGGCCGCACCGGCCTGTGCGTGGATTTAACCCTGACGGCAGGAAACCCTTAACGTTTCGTAAACGACGCGGCACAGTGCGCGCCACATCGCCTCTCGATGGTGGAGCGTTCGCGTCATGACCCTCAGCCCCTCGGCCCTCGATTCCCTGCAGACCCTCTGCGTCGGTCTCGCCCTCTCGGGCCTCCTCGCCAGCGCCTTCGAGCTGTTCACGGAGCGTCGCGCAAGCTTCAGCCTGCTGGAGCGCGGCGGCGTCACGGCCGTGGCGGCCCTGCCGATGCTGGCCTTCGGCGCACCCTTCATCATCCTGCGCAACACCGTGCGTGGCCGCCGGCTGGAGCGCCGCCCGATTCCCTTCGTGATGATCGCCACGATGATCGCCTGCGGCTGGAGCCTGATGTCGGGCCGCGTCGCCCTCGACCTCGCGCACCTGATTGCGGGAGTCTGAGCGCCCGCCGCCGGCCCCGCGGTTTCCGGACGGGTCCCGGCCAACATCTGGAACCACCGACGCAGAAAGGGCGCTCCTCCGGAGGCGGCCTTTCGCGTGCCGACGGGAGCCGCCCTCAGCGGTTGGCGGTGGCTACCGGGGACGCCCCGCCGTTCAGGGTGACCCAGGCCAGACCATCCTGCCCCTCGCGTTTGATGAAGGTGTAGCCGGTGCGCGGGCCGGACAGGACCGCATTGGTCTTGTTGTCGAGGATCAGGTCGCCGCGATCGGTGCGGACCATCAGGACCGCGTGGCCCTCGCCGATCTCGTCGATGACCACGGTCATGCGCAGGGCCCGGCGCGGCAGGCCGCGCTCCACCAGCATCCGGCGCTTGAGGAGCTGGTAGTCCTCGCAGTCGCCGAAGCCGTCGTCGGGATAATCCCAGCGGTCGACGACCCCCCAATGGGCGAGGTCGGTGATCGGCTTGATCCGGGCGTTCACCCGCCGGTTGACGCGGTTCAGCAGGTCGCGGATGCGCGGCGTGAGGGCGATGACGGCCGGCTGCGTCGTGTCGACGGTGCATTCGGCGGGCATCCGGGCGCAGAAGGCGGTCCAGGCGGCGACGGGGCGAGCGGGGGCGCCTTCCTCCAGGGCCGAGGCATCGGGCAGGGCCGCGACGGTCTGGGCCTCGGTGCTGGCACCGCCGATGAGCAGGATGGTCCCGACGAGGCCGAACTGCACCGTGCGGGCGAGGCGTCGCCGAAGTCTCCCGCGCGGCCCGTGCGGCAGTCCCTCGACGCTTCGCAGTATCGCGTGCCGCATGCCGGTCGCCCTGCCATCCCGCTGGTGGAGCGACAAGGTTTACACGGGAACGATCCAGGCTCAATCGGAAAGTTAAACCCGCATTAACGCGCACCGGGGCGCGTTGGTTCCCTACAGGTTCGTGCGACGAGAGGATGCTTCCGGATCGCGCCACGCCGTTGGGACGGAGGGTGCCCGCGAGCCCGTTCGGCCTCCGCCGCGATGCTCAGCGGTTGGCGGTGGTGACGGGCGAGGTCACCCCGCCTAGCGAGACCCATGCCACCGTATCCGCCGACTCGCGTTTGATGAAGACGTAGCCCGTCCGGTACCAGGTCAGGACCTCGCTGGTCTTGTTGTCGAGGATGAAGTCGCCGCGGTCGGTGACCAGGGTCAACACGGCGTGCCCCTCGCCCTTCTCGTCGATGACGACCGTCATCCGCATCGCCCGGCGCGGCAGGCCGCCCTCGGCCAGGAGCTTGCGCTTGAGCAGCTGGTAATCCTCGCAATCGCCCGAACCGTCCTCGGCGAGGTCCCAGCGATCCGGCACGCCCCAGTGCTCCTGGTCCGTCACGGCGTGCAGGGACTTGTTCACGCGACGGTTGACCGAGACCACGGTGTTCCAGATGGCCGGGGTGAGCGTGATGCGGTTGGGCTCGTTCGCGTCGATCGCGCATTCGGCGGCATAGCGCTGGCAGAAGGCGGCCCGTCCGCTGCCAGGGTCTGGGCCGTCGACGCACCGGTCGTCGCGGCCAGCACCGCGAGCAGGATCAGCGCAATCGTCTTCGTCCGGTCCATGGCGGCGTCCTCACGTCCTATGCCGCCAGGGTGCCGCCGCGGCGCCTGTTCCGCGCTGAAGCCGATCCGCGCAATTTTATCGATTCGCGGGCGCGATTGCGGCTCTCGTGCGACAGACCGAATGCGCCGTCTCGGCGATGGCGCGAAACGGCGCGATTCCACCAACGGGTCGGTAACCGTGCTCGGAGAGGGGGCTTACCGGAAGCGGAGCGGGCGGCCCCGCCGTGACACCCGGGAGCGCCCTTGCTATGCCGCGGCCTGGGCGAGGGGGCGGAGCGTTCCCCGCGGGACGGACGTCCCCGCCGAGCCCCGGACACGGAATTTTACGGCACCATGAACATCTTCGCCACCTTCGAGGCCCGCGTGCGCGGCGCCGTGCAGGCCCTCATCCAATCCGGGCAGCTGCCCGAGGGGCTCGACCTCGCCCGCGTGGTGGTGGAGCCGCCGCGCGATGCGAGCCACGGCGACCTGGCCACCAACGCCGCGCTGGTGCTGGCCAAGGAGGCGAAGACCAACCCCAAGGCCCTGGGCGAGACCCTGGCCGCGGCCCTGCGCGCCGACCCGGACTTGACGGAGGCCAGTGTCGCCGGCCCCGGCTTCATCAACCTCCGGCTGGCCCCGGGCACCTTCCACGCCGTCGTCCGGGCCGCCCTCACGGAGGCCGAGGCCTACGGGCGCGGCACCATGCCGGGGGGGCCGGTCAACATCGAGTACGTCTCGGCCAATCCCACCGGCCCGATGCATGTGGGCCACGGGCGCGGGGCGGTGTTCGGCGATGCCCTGGCCAACCTCCTGGTGGCGGCCGGGCGTGACGTGACGCGCGAATACTACATCAACGATGCCGGCGCGCAGGTCGACGTGCTCGCCCGCTCGGCCTTCCTGCGCTACCGCGAGGCCCTGGGCGAGGCCGTCGGCCCGGTGCCGGAGGGGCTCTATCCGGGGGACTACCTCGTACCGGTGGGCGCCCGGCTGGCCGAGATCCATGGCCGTGCCCTCCTCGACCAGCCGGAGGCGGACTGGCTGCCGACGGTGCGGGCCTTCGCCATCGCGGCGATGATGGACCTGATCCGGGAGGACCTCGCCCGCCTCGGCATCCATCACGACGTGTTCTTCTCCGAAGCCACCCTCAAGGAGGAGGTGCCCGTCCTGCTGGCGGAGCTTCGCCAGAAGGGCCTCGTCTACGAGGGTCGCCTGCCGCCGCCCAAGGGGCAGCTGCCCGAGGACTGGGAGGATCGCGAGCAGACCCTGTTCCGCACCGTGGAGTTCGGTGACGACGTCGACCGGCCGCTGCTGAAGTCGGACGGCTCTTTCACCTACTTCGCCTCCGACATCGCCTATCACCGGACCAAGATCGCCCGGGGCGCCACCGATCTCATCGACGTGCTCGGTGCCGACCATGGCGGCTACGTCAAGCGCATGCAGGCCGCCGTGAAGGCGGTCAGCGACGGCCGCGCCACCCTCGACGTGAAGCTGTGCCAGCTCGTGCGGCTGCTGCGCGCGGGCGAGCCCGTGAAGATGTCGAAGCGCGCCGGCGAGTTCGTCACCCTGCGCGAGGTCGTCGACGAGGTCGGGCGCGATCCGGTGCGCTTCATGATGCTCTACCGGAAGAACGACGCCACCCTCGACTTCGACCTCGCCAAGGTGGTGGAGCAGTCGAAGGAGAACCCGGTCTTCTACGTGCAGTACGCCCATGCGCGCTGCGTCTCGGTGTTCCGCCAGGCCGCGCAGGCGATGCCGGGTGAGGATTTTTCGCGGGCCGGGCTGCTGGGCGAGGCCGACCTCGCCTGTCTCACCGATCCGGGCGAAGGGGAGATCATGCGGTTGATCGCGCAGTACCCGCGCGTCCTCGAGGCGGCGGCCGGCGCCCATGAACCGCATCGCGTGGCCTTCTACCTCTACGAACTGGCCTCGTCGCTGCACGGTTTATGGAACAAAGGCAAAGACTTGCCGCAATTACGGTTTATTAATCCTGACGACCGAAACTCCACTCGGGCTCGATTGGCCCTCGTTGAGGCGTTGCGGGGCGTTGTCGCCTCCGGCCTCGCGGTGTTGGGCGTCACCGCGCCGGACGAAATGCGGTGAGGTGATCTCGGCGTGAAGAGGGATGCTGCCATGACGACGAACGCTTCGCGGGCGACGGTCGATTTCGACGCCTTTGCGCGAGATCTGCAGCAGCCTCCGGCGCCGGCCCAGGCGCCCGTCCAGGGTGTCGCGCCCGTCCAGGCTCAGGCCCCGGCTGCGGCCAAGGCCGACCCCCTGGCCGAACTCGCCCGCATCGTCGGGCAGGACGATCCCTTCCGCGCCCTGCTCCAGGCCCGCGATTCCCGCGCCGATGCCGCCGCGCGCGGCCGCATCGAGCCGAGCTTCGGCGACGGCCCGGTCCAGGGCCGCCCCGCCCAGGTCGAGGCTCACACGCCCGTTCACGCCCCGGCCCCCGTGCACCAGGCCGCTCAGCAGCCGGTCTCGCCGACCGACGCCTTCGACCAGTATCTCGCCTCCGTCGATCACGGCGCCTATGCCGATTTGCAGGGTGCCTATCCGGATCCCAACGCGGCCGAATTCGCCCCCAACGACGCAGACGACCGGGTCCGCTCCCTGGAGCGTCCGCGCAAGCGCAGCCGCCTCGTGTCGGTAGGTGCCGGCCTCAGCGTTCTCGCCCTCTGCGTCACCGGCGCCCTGGCCTGGCGCGGCCTGCACGGCCAGTCCGGCGGCAGCGGCGGCGTCCCCACCATCCTGGCCGACACCGCGCCCCTGAAGATCGCGCCGCAGAAGTCCGATGGGGTCGAGATTCCGGACCAGAACAAGCAGATCTACGAGCGCACCGCCAAGGACGGCCAGATCCGAATCGTCAACCGCGAGGAGCAGCCCCTCGACGTGGCCCAGGCCGCCCGGGCGGCCCTCGGAACCGGCGAAGGGGGAGCGACCCCCGGCAGCGCCGCTCCGGCAGCGGCGCCCCAGCCGGCCCAGCAGGGCGGCCTCGGCGAGTCCCTCGGCGAACCCCGTCGGGTCCGCACGGTCTCGGTGAAGCCCGATACGCCTCCGCCGCCGCCGCAGCGCGAGGCCTCCGCCGAAGCGACGACACCGTCGGTGATCCCGACCATGACTCTGCCAGGCGCCACCGGCGACGGCGCCGCCAGCCCGTCCCTGCGCCAGCGCGCGACCCGGCTGCCGCCGCCGGTGGCGACGACCCCGGTGGCCGAAGCGCCCGCCGCGACTCCGCCGGAGCCGGCCCCGGCCCCGCGCGTCAAAGCGCCCCAGCGCGTGGCCGCCGTGGCCCCGGAGGCGACCTCCGCCATCTCCGCCCCGCCGCCCGTCGCGGCGGCATCCGCCGCAGCCTCCGCGGGCGGGGGCGGCTACGCCGTCCAGCTCGGCGTCCGCACCAGCGAGAGCGAGGCCCAGGCCGCCTTCCGCCAGATGCAGGGCAAATACAGCCAGCTCTCCGGCCAGCCGGCCCTGATCCGTCAGGCCGAGGTGAACGGCAAGACGATCTACCGCGTCCGGGTCGGGCCCCTCGGCAAGACCGAGGCGACCAGCCTGTGCACCCAGCTCCAGGGTGCCGGCGGCCAGTGCTTCGTGGCCAAGAACTGAGGTCCGCTCCCGGACGCTGGACGAACCGGGCGCCGGCGCGCGCCCAGTCGGTCGACCGGGCGCGGCGCCTTCAAGGCGCCGCTCGTCCTGTGGCCACCGTACCACGCTCGCCCCCTCCCGTGAGCCCCCCCATTCCGTTCGACGTTGTCCGGCCGCATCCTGCCCCGATTGGCGTGGTGTCGATTCGTCGCCGAACCCCTCCGAGCGTCGCCCCCCCCCCGCCGGCCCAATCCACCGCGCCGATCCACCGAGGATGCGTCCCCGATCATGACCTCCCGTGCCCTGATCCTTGGTTGCGCCGGCAAGACCCTCTCGGCGGAGGAGGCCGCCTTCTTCCGGGACGTGGCGCCCTGGGGTTTCATCCTGTTCAAGCGCAACATCGGCACGCCTGACGAGGTCCGGGCGCTGACCGACGCCCTGCGGGACACGGTCGGCCGCGCCGACGCCCCGATCCTCATCGACCAGGAAGGCGGCCGGGTGCAGCGCATGGGACCGCCGCACTGGCCGGCCTATCCGGCGGGGCGTCGCTTCGCCGGGCTCAACGGATCGGCCGCGACGATCGCGCATCTGGGCGCCCGGCTGATGGCCCATGACCTCGCCAGCGTCGGCATCAACGTCGACTGCGCCCCGGTCCTCGATGTGCCGGTGGCCGGCGCCCACGACGTGATCGGCGACCGCGCCTACGACACCACCCCCGACCGCGTGGCCGAGATCGGCCGGGCCGTGGCCGAGGGCCTGATGCAGGGCGGCGTGCTGCCGGTGATGAAGCACATCCCCGGCCACGGCCGCGCCGGCTGCGACAGCCACAAGGGCCTGCCGGTGGTGGAGGCGGACCTCGCCAGCCTCAGCGCCCAGGATTTCGTGCCCTTCCGAGCCCTCGCCGACCTGCCGATGGCCATGAGCGCCCATGTGGTGCTCACGGCCCTCGATCCCGCCCATCCGGCGACGCAATCGGCCATCGTGATTCGCGACATCATCCGCGGCGCCATCGGCTTCGACGGCCTGCTGATGACCGACGACCTCTCGATGCACGCCCTCCAGGGCACGTTCCGGACCCGGACCGAGGCCTGCTTCGCCGCCGGAATCGATGTCGGCCTGCACTGCAACGGCGATCCGGACGAGATGCAGGGCGTCGCCGAGGGTGCCCCCGCCCTGGCCGGCGCGGCCCTGCGCCGGGCCGAGGCCGCCCTGGCCCGCCTGCCCGCCGGCCCCGACGCCTTCGACGTGCACGAGGCCCGGGCTCGCTTCGCGGCAGCCCTGTCGATGGCCGCCTGAGGTCCGGGTCGCCTGGACGCCCGGCCACCTGACGTCCCGCGCGCCGGTGGCCGGACGAGGCGACAACGGCGCGCGGCTGGTCTATGACCCGGCGGTGGGCCGGAAACTTGCATGCCCGCGATGCGGCGATCGGAACGGAGCGCGCGTCACCCGCACTTCTTGTGCTCGGGGTGCCCGATCCTTAGGTTCGCCATCAATCGACACACGAGACGGCGCCGCGCAGTGTTCGGGCTGTGGCGCGGGAGGTTGCCATGGGCAGCATGAGTATCTGGCACTGGATCATCGTCGCCGGCATCGTGATGCTGCTGTTCGGCCGCGGGAAGATCTCGGACCTGATGGGCGACGTTGCCAAGGGCATCAAGGCCTTCAAGAAGGGCATGGCCGAGGACGAGACGCCGACCACCACGGCCGTGCCGCCGCCGAGCGCGGGAGAGCCGGTGCGGACGCTGCCCCACCAGGGGGAGCCCGCCACCGCCAACACGGTGTCGGCCGACCGCAAGGTCGTCTGATCCGCCACGCGAGAATGGGGCGCTGCGGCCGATCGCGGGTCTGGCGCACGGCGCCGCGACCTGCCATGGGCAGCACGCCGTGGATGGGCGGCGCAGGGTCGCGGGACAGTCGACACCATGTTTGACATGAGTTGGGGCGAGGTGATGCTGATCGGCGGCGTCGCCCTCATCGTCATCGGCCCGAAGGATCTGCCGAAGGCCCTGCGCACGGTCGGCCAGATCACCGGCAAGATGCGCCGCATGGCCGGCGAGTTCCAGTCGCAGTTCAACGAGGCGATCCGCGAGGCGGAGTTCGACGAGATCCGCCGCGAGGTGGATGGGGTCAAGCGCTCGGCGAGCACGATGGGGCCGACCTTCAACCCGGTGCAGACCATCCGCGACGAGCTGAAGGGCGCTGTTGACGGCCGAACCGAGACCAAGACGACCCCTTCGCCGACCCAGGGCCTTGCCAACGTCGCCGACCAGCTGGCCGAGCGCGAGGCGACGATGCCGGCGCCGCCTGCGCCGATGCCACCCGAGACCTTGCCGTCCGAGCCCGTCCGACACGTGCCCGGCCCCGTAGAAGCGCTGCCCGACCTGCCGCCGAGCTCCGCCTCGGAAACGCCCGCTCCGGCCACGTCCCACGCCTGGACCGCCGAACCCCCGGCCGCCTTCCCCGACCCGACTCCCAGCGCGTCGCCTCGCTTCGAGACGCCGGCCAAACCCCAGCTTGATTCCGGCCGATGATCAACGAGACCGACGAAGCCGAGATCGAAGCCTCGCGGGCCCCGCTCCTCGACCATCTCATCGAATTGCGGTCGCGGCTGATTAAGTCGCTGGCCGCCTTCGTGGTGATGTTCTTCGGGTGCTTCTTCTTCTCGCGGCACATCTACAACATCCTTGTCTACCCCTACGTCTCCGTGGTGGGTGTCGAGAACGCGAAGCTGATCGCGACGCACTTCCTTGAGCAGGTGTTCACCAACATCAAGCTCAGCGTGTTCGGGGCCGGCTTCCTGGCCTTCCCGGTCATCGCCACACAGATTTACGCCTTCGTGGCCCCGGGCCTCTATCGCAACGAGCGTCAAGCCTTCCTGCCGTACCTCGTCGCCACGCCGATCTTCTTCATCCTCGGCGCCCTGGTGGTGTTCTTCCTGGCGATGCCGCTGCTGATCCAGTTCTCGGTCTCGCTGCAGCAGATCGGGCAGCCCGGCGAGGCGACGATCGCGCTCCTGCCGAAGGTGGACGAGTACCTCTCACTCATCATGACGCTGATCTTCGCCTTCGGCATCGCCTTCCAGCTGCCGGTGATCCTGACCCTGCTCGGTCAGATCGGCGTGATCGACACGGCGTTCCTGCGCGAGAAGCGCCGATATGCCATCGTCCTGGTCTTCGTGGCCGCCGCCGTGCTGACGCCGCCGGACGTGATCTCGCAGCTCTCCCTCGCCATTCCGATGCTGCTGCTCTACGAGGCCTCGATCTTCTCGGTGGCCCGCGTCGAGCGCCGCCGGGCCGCCAAGCGCAAGGCCGAGGGGCTCGACCCGTAAGGCTCTCGGTCCTACGGGGCCTCGGCCGGCAGGGGCGAGGCGACGGGGGCGGCAGGATCACGCCAGCGGTTCAGCTCGGCATCGATCGCCCCTTGCGTCCCGCGCATGAACTCGGCGCCGCTCAGGCCCGGGGGCAGGGGCGGAAGGTAGCTCACCGTCACGGCGCCGGGGCTGTGGCGGGCGCCCCCGTGGGGCCAGTACAGGCCGGAATTCACCGCCACCGGCAGCACCGGCAGGCCGAGCTTGGCATAGAGCAGCTCAACCCCGCGCTTGAACTGGACCGGCTCGGCGATGCCGCCGCGGGTGCCTTCCGGAAACATCAGCACCGAGCGTCCCTGCGCGATCGCCGCGCGGCTCTCGTCGATCATCACCCGCAGGGCCTGGGTGCCGTTGGCCCGGTCGATGATGATCATCGGCGAGCGGCGCAGGAACCAGCCGACGATGGGGATCGCCACCAGCTCGCGCTTGGCCACGATGGCGACGTTGGGCACCAGCACGAGGAAGGCCAGGGTCTCCCAGGCCGACTGGTGATTGGCCACGATGAGACAGGGCTCGGCCGGGATGCGGTCGCGGCCCTCCTCGACATAGGTGAGCCCGACGATGCGGGCGAGGCCGAACAGGATGCCCCGCGACCACAGGCGGGTGAAGGCGCGGATGGGCCGCGCCGGCGCGCCCAGCAGGGCGAGCACCGCCAGCGGCACGATGAACAGGGCGGTCCAGCCGGCCCAGTAGGCGTTGAAGAGCGCGGAACGGATGCGCGACACGTGACGATCCCTCGATCTCGCCCCGGGCGCGATCCCTCGCGGATCAGGAGCCCCAGGCGCGGCATTTCCCCGGCGACGGCGGCGGCGATCCGGTCTATGCCGGCCCGCCGCGCCGACGCGCGCACGATCCTTTAAACATTTTCCAGTCTCACGCGAGCCGAACGCCGTGCGCCTCACCGTCACCACCTGGAACATCAACTCGGTGCGCTTGCGCATCGATTCGGTCCTGCGCTTCCTCGCCGAGGCCCAGCCGGACGTGCTCTGCCTGCAGGAGACGAAGTGCCCGGACGACGCGTTTCCGCTGAAGGCCCTGCGGGGCTCCGGCTACGAGCACGTCGAGTTCGCCGGCCAGAAGGGCTACAACGGCGTCGCGATCCTGTCGCGCTTTCCCCTCCTCACGCGCGACGTGATGGCGTTCTGCGAGCGCCAGGACGCGCGTCACATCTCGGCGGTCCTCGGCCCCGAAGCCGGGACGGCGGCCGGGATCGTCCTGCATGATTTCTACGTGCCGGCCGGCGGCGACGTGCCCGACCGCGGCCTCAACCCGAAATTCGCGCACAAGCTCGACTTCCTCGACGAACTGCGCGCCTGGGGCGGCCGTCGGGTCACGGGCCCCGCGATCCTGGTCGGCGACCTCAACGTGGCGCCCCTGGAGCACGACGTCTGGTCGCACAAGCAGCTCCTCGACGTGGTGAGCCACACCCCCATCGAGACCGAGCGGCTCGAGACCCTGCGGGGCGAGGCCGGTTGGGTCGATGCTGCCCGCCTGCTCGTGCCGGAGCCGACGAAGATCTACACGTGGTGGAGCTACCGCTCCCCCGACTGGTCGGCGGCCGACAAGGGCCGGCGCCTCGACCATGCCTGGGTCTCTCCCGACCTCGCCGGCACGGTGCGCGACATGACGGTTGCCCGCCATGTCCGGGGCTGGGACCGCCCCTCCGACCATGCGCCGGTGACGCTGACCCTGGAACTCTGAGGGCTGTCACCGGCCGGTCATGCGCGAGGCGTAGGGGCGGCGTCCATCATCCCCGATGGACAGCCCGAGAGCCCGCATGAATCCCGCAGCACGGGCGGTCCGCCGCGAAACCAGCCTCGGCCTGACCCAGGCCGTGCATCGCAGCCGCGCCCTGTCCCGCGCCGGCATGTCCGAACGGCTGTTCACCCTGGCCTTCAGCGGGCTGGTCTATCCCCAGATCTGGGAGGATCCGGCGGTCGATCTGGAGGCCCTGGCGCTGGGGCCGGAGGACCACGTCGTCGCCATCGCGTCGGGCAGCTGCAACGTCCTGTCCTACCTCACCGCCGATCCGGCGCGGATCAGCGCGGTCGATCTCAACGGCGCGCACATCGCCCTGGGGCGCCTCAAGCTCGCGGCCCTGACGCGGCTGCCGGATTCGGCAGCCTACCTGCGCTTCTTCGGGCGGGCCGACAGGGCCGACAACATCGCCGCCTACGATGCATGGATCGCGCCCCACCTCGACGCCACCGCGCGCGCCTACTGGGAGGCCCATCGCCTCGACGGGCGTCGGCGCATCGCCGCCTTCTCGGAGAACGTCTTCGGCCACGGCCTGCTCGGGCGCTTCATCGGGACCGGGCATCGGCTGGCCCGGCTCTACGGCTGCGACCTCTCCGCCGTCCTCAAGGCCCGCGACCGCGCCGAACAGCGCAGCCTGTTCGCGGCGCACGTGGCCCCCCTGTTCGAGAAGCGCCTCGTGCGCTGGCTGATCCGGCGCCCGGCCTCCCTCTACGGCCTCGGGATTCCCCCGGCCCAGTATCGCGCCCTCGCCCAGGACCACCCGGGCGGCATGGTCGACGTCCTGCGCCACCGCCTGGAGCGCCTCGCCTGCGACTTCGACCTCGCCGACAACTACTTCGCCTGGCAGGCCTTCGGCCGGGGCTACGCTCCGGGTCCCGACGCCGCCCTGCCGCCCTACCTGCAGCCGCGCCATTTCGAGACCCTGCGGGCCCGGGCCGGACGCGTGAGCTACCGCCAGCAGTCGATGACGGCGTTCCTGGCCGCCAGCCCCGACCGGAGTGCGGATGCCTACGTGCTCCTCGATGCGCAGGACTGGATGAGCGACGCCGACCTGACCGCCCTGTGGACCGAGATCACCCGCACCGCCCGGCCGGGCGCACGGGTCATCTTCCGCACGGCCGCCGACGAGCGCTGCCTGCCGGGCCGGGTGCCGGGCGGGATCCTGGACGCCTGGGACTATGCCGAGGCCGAGAGCCGCGCGGGACAGGCCCGCGACCGCTCGGCCATCTACGGCGGCTTCCATCTCTACCGTCGGCGGGCGGCGTGAGCGACGCCGCGCGGGCGATGGACCGGATGTACCGGCGCCAGCGCCATTTGTACGACGCCAGCCGCAAGTTCTATCTCCTCGGGCGTGACCGGGCGATCGCGGACCTCGCCGTGCCGGCGGGCGGTTCGGTGCTGGAGATCGGCTGCGGCACCGGACGCAACCTCGTGCGCATCGCCCGAAGCTACCCGGAGGCCGCCTGCCACGGCCTCGACGTCTCGGCGGCAATGCTCGCCACGGCCGCCCGCAGCATCGCACGTGCCGGGCTCCAGCCCCGCATTCGCCTCGCGCGCGGGGACGCCACGGCCTTCGACCCGGAGGCCCTCTTCGGGCGGGCCCGCTTCGACCGGATCGTGATCTCCTACGCCCTGTCGATGATCCCGCCGTGGGAGCGGGTGCTGGCCCAGGCCGCCGGACACCTCGCGCCGGGCGGCCAGCTCCACGTGGTGGATTTCGGCGATCAGGCGGGCCTGCCGCGGCCCGCCCGCAGCCTCCTCAACCGATGGCTCGCGGCTTTCGCGGTGACGCCGCGCGCAGACCTGCCGCGGGCGGTCGCGGCCGTGGCCTCCGCCCTGGACGCCGAGGCGCGGGTGCAGCAGCGCTTCCGCGGCTACTGCGTGCACGCGGTGATCACGCGCTGAGGCGGTGCAGGCCCCTCCCAGCGACCGCCGATCGCAGAGATTGATTCAGCCGTATCCGGAACGCCCGGGCCCGACCCCGCATTGGGTTTCCGACGCGGCGGCTTCCAGGCCGCCCACCCCAACCGGAGGTTTTCCCATGCGCAAGCTCCTCGTCGCCTTCCTGCTCCCGAAGCTCGTCTCCTATCTGCGCCGGCGCTATTCCGGCCGTCCGAGCCCGCGCCACTACTCCTGAGGTTCAGCGCGCCGCGCCCGCCCCGAGGCCCGGCGCGCGCAGCCGGCGCAGCCGCGCCGCCCGTCGACCGTAGCCGAGGTAGATCGCCAGCCCCACGACGAGCCACAGGGCGAGCCGCAACCAGGTGTCTCCGGGTAGGCCGAGCATCAGTGCGAGGCAAGACAGGATGCCGAGGATCGGCACCACCGGCATGCCCGGCACCCGGAAGGGGCGGGGGCGCCCCGGATCCGTCCGGCGCAGCACCAGGACGGCGGTGCAGATCACCAGAAAGGCGAAAAGGGTGCCGATGCTCACCAGTTCGCCCAGGAGATCCATCGGAACCAGCCCCGCCACCAGGGCCGTCACCGCGCCGATGGTGACTTGGCTGGCGGCCGGCGTGCGAAAGCGCGGATGCACCCGTGCGAAGGCCGGCGGCAACAGACCATCGCGCGCCATGGCGTAGAAGATCCGGGCCTGCCCGTAGAGGGCGGCGAGCGCCGCCGTGGTCAGGCCGAGGATCGCCCCGATCTTGATCGCCACCGCGAAGGCCCCGAAGCCGATCGCCTCCACCGCCTTGGCGATGGGGTCGGGCACGTCGAGGGCCCGGTAGGGGACGAGGCCGGTGAGCACCGCCGCCACCGCCACGTAGAGCACCGTGCTGATCGCCAGCGACCCCAGGAGCCCGATCGGCGCGTCGCGCTGGGGGCGGCGCGTCTCGCCCGCCGCCGTCGAGATCGTCTCGAAGCCGATGAAGGCGAAGAACACCACGCCGGCCCCGCGCAGCACGCCGCTCCAGCCGAACGTGCCGAAGGGGCCGGTGTTCTCCGGCACCAGGGGAGACCACAGGCCCACATCCACATGGGCGGCACCGACGCCGACGAAGGACAGGATGATCGCGACCTTGATCGCCACCATCACGGCGTTCACCCGGGTCGATTCACGGTTGCCACGCACGAGGAGCAGGGTCAGCAGGCCGATCACGGCCGCCGCCGGCAGGTCGAACCATGCGGCGCCCCCGCCGGGCAGGGGGGTGAAGGGAGCCGCCGACAGAAACGCAGGCAGGTGCAGGCCGGCATCGGCGAGGAGGGAGCGAGCGTAGCCCGACCAGCCCACCGCCACGGTCGCAGCGCTCATCGCGTATTCGAGAACGAGATCCCAACCGATGATCCAGGCGCAGGCCTCGCCGAGGGTTGCGTAGGCATAGGTGTAGGTGCTGCCCGGGGCCGGCACCATCGCGGCGAGCTCGGCATAGCAGAGCGCGACGAATCCGCAGGCGATGCCGCCGAGCACGAAGGACAGGGTCAGGCCGGGGCCGGCATAGTTCGCCGCCGCCGTGCCGGTGAGGACGAAGATGCCCGCCCCGATGGTAGCACCCACGCCGAGGGCGACGAGGTCGAACGCCGAGAGCGAGCGCGGCAGGCGCGAGGATTCCTTGCCCTCGGCGTCGGCCGCCAGGATGTCGGCGACGGATTTGCGCGCGGTGAGGCTGTTGCCCGTCATCGGCAGGACCTTCGCATGACGGTGGATCGCGGGCCAGTCGGGGCAAGTCGCGGGCCAGGCAGGGGGTGCCGAGCACTCGCCCCGGATTTCACGCCACGATCTAGTTCCCGCACCAGGCGGCAACCTGCCCGTGTTGTCAGAGCCGGACCCCTCTGGTAAATCATGGGCCGCATCAAGAGTCGGGGCGATCCCTGACGCCAACCTGCTCCCCCGGGCAAGGTGGCACCCTCCGGCAATCGGCGGGGATGTGGCCGGACCGGCAACCAAACGGGCTTCGCCATATCTCTGTTCGGCCGGCCGCTGCACTCCCGATGCGGACCTTGGCCAGACGAGAGCGACCCATGCCCCCCGAGCCCCAGCAATTCGCGAGCGACAACTACGCCGGCATCTGCCCCGAGGCCTGGGCCGCCATGGACGCGGCCAATCGCGGCTCGGTACCGGCCTACGGCGAAGACCCGTGGACGAAGCGGGCGGCCGACACCTTCAGGACCCTGTTCGAGACGGACGCCGCCGACGTCTTCTTCGCCTTCAACGGCACCGCCGCCAACGCCCTGGCCCTGGCCTCTCTCTGCCAATCCTACCACAGCGTCATCTGCTCGGCCTCGGCCCATGTCGAAACGGACGAGTGCGGCGCGCCCGAATTCTTCTCCAACGGCTCGAAGCTGCTCGTGGTGGCGAGCCCCGACGGCAAGCTCGACCCGGCCCTGATCCGGGGCGTCGCCACGGGGCGCTCGGACATCCATTTCCCCAAGCCCCGCGTGGTCACGATCACCCAGCCCACCGAGACGGGGCAGCTCTACAGCCTCGCCGAGATCCGGGCGATCGCCGCCACCTGCCGGGATCTCGGCCTGCGCCTCCACATGGACGGAGCGCGCTTCGCCAATGCCTGTGCCAGCCTCGGCTGCAGCCCCGCCGACATGACCTGGAAGGCCGGCGTCGACCTCCTTTGCTTCGGCGGCACCAAGAACGGCATGGCGGCGGGCGAGGCGATCCTGTTCTTCGACGCCGCCCTGGCGGAGGATTTCGGCTACCGCTGCAAGCAGGCGGGGCAGCTCGCCTCGAAGATGCGCTTCCTCTCCGCCCCCTGGGTCGGGGTGCTGGAGGACGGGGCCTGGCTGCGTCACGCGACCCACGCCAATGCCTGCGCGCAGAGCCTCGCCGCCGCCGTGGCCGATGTGGCGGCCTTCGACCTGATGTTCCCGGTGGAGGCCAACGCCGTGTTCCTGCGCGCCGCGCCCGAGCACCTCGAGGCCCTGCGCGCCCGGGGCTGGCGCTTCTACACCTTCATCGGCGGCGGCGCCCGTTTCATGTTCGCCTGGGATTCGGACCCGGCCCGGATCGAGGCCCTGGCGGCGGACATCCGCGCCGTGGGCGCCTCGGTCTCCGTAGCGGCCTGAGACGTCGATTTCTCCCTGCGACGGACGGAGGGCTGGCGTCAGGGCCGGTTTCGTGTATGGTCCGCGCCGCCCCGACCCGTATGAACGGGGCCGGGGCACAAGCTGCTTGTGGGCCTGACCGTGCTGGACGACATCCCGGCACCGGCCTTCCGCGAGCGTGGCGCGGCCCTCCTGACGAGGCCGCCCGTTTCCGAAAACCCGGACCGAAAGGCACTGCGATGTCGATCACGGCAGAGCGCAAGACCGCGCTCATCAAGGAATACGCGACCGGCGGCAAGGACACCGGTTCTCCGGAGGTCCAGGTGGCGATCCTCACCGAGCGGATCACCAACCTCACCGGCCACTTCAAGACCCATGGCAAGGACAACCATTCCCGCCGCGGCCTCCTGAAGATGGTCTCGCAGCGCCGCTCGCTGCTCGACTACGTCAAGCGCAAGGACGAGGCCCGCTACCGCAGCCTCATCGAGCGTCTCGGCATCCGCCGCTAAACACGGCGTTCACGCGGTTCCGGGCCCGGCCCGGGACCGCGTTTTGACAGTTCGGGCTGCCGGAATGGGTCCGGCCACCCGGAGACCCGGGCGACTTGAAGGCGGATGCGTCGGGGACAGGATCGCGGGGGGCGCGGCGCGCGGCGCCCCCCGCCATCTTGCCCCTGACGGCGCCGGGTTCGCCCGACCGCAGGAAGGCTAGACATATGTTCGATATCCAACGCGAAGAGCTGATGTGGGGCGACCGCAAGCTCGTCCTCGAGACGGGCAAGGTCGCCCGCCAGGCCGACGGTTCCGTCATGGCGACCTACGGCGAGACCTCGGTGCTCGCCACCGTCGTGTCCGGTAAGGAGCCCAAGGCCGGCATCGATTTCCTGCCCCTCACGGTGAACTACCAGGAGCGCGCCTACGCCGCCGGCCGAATCCCCGGCGGGTACTTCAAGCGCGAAGGCCGTCCGTCCGAGAAGGAGACCCTAGTCTCCCGCCTGATCGACCGCCCGATCCGCCCCCTCTTCGTCGAGGGCTGGCGCAACGACACCCAGGTGGTCGTCACCGTCCTGACCCACGACCTCGAGAACGACCCCGACATCCTCGCGATGGTCGCGGCCTCCGCCGCCCTGACCCTGTCGGGCGTGCCCTTCATGGGCCCGATCGGCGCCGCCCGCGTCGGCTACGTCAACGGCCAGTACACCCTGAACCCGCACGTGGCCGACCTCGAGGCTTCGACCCTCGACCTCGTCGTCGCCGGCACCCAGGACGCCGTCCTGATGGTCGAGTCCGAGGCCAAGGAACTCGGCGAGGAGGTCATGCTCGGCGCCGTGATGTTCGGCCACAAGCACTTCCAGCCGGTCATCGAGGCAATCATCCGCCTCGCCGAGAAGGCCGCCAAGGAGCCCCGCAACTTCCAGGCGCCGGAGAACGGCGACGTGGAGCAGGCCGTCCTCGACGTGTGCGAGGCCGACCTGCGCGCCGCCTACAAGAACACCGTCAAGCAGGAGCGCTACGCCGCCGTCGACGCCGTGAAGGCGAAGGTGGTGGCCGCGCTCTGCCCCGCCGAGGGCGAGGCCCGTTTCCCGGCGGAGAAGGTCAAGGCCGCGTTCAAGGAAGCGCAGTCGAAGGTCGTGCGCTGGAACATCCTCGACACGGGGTCCCGCATCGACGGACGCGACGTGCGCACCGTGCGCCCGATCGAGTCCCAGGTCGGCGTGCTGCCCCGCGCCCACGGTTCCTCGCTGTTCACCCGCGGCGAGACCCAGGCCCTCGTGGTCGCCACCCTCGGCACCGGCGAGGACGAGCAGTTCATCGACGCGCTGGAAGGCACCTACAAGGAGACCTTCCTGCTGCACTACAACTTCCCCCCCTACTCGGTGGGCGAGACCGGCCGCATGGGCTCCCCGGGCCGTCGCGAGATCGGCCACGGCAAGCTCGCCTGGCGCGCCGTGCACCCCGTGCTGCCGCCGGCCCACGAGTTCCCGTATACGATCCGCGTCGTGTCCGAGATCACCGAGTCCAACGGCTCCTCCTCGATGGCCTCCGTCTGCGGCGCCTCGCTGTCGCTGATGGATGCGGGCGTGCCCCTGCGCCGTCCGGTGGCGGGCATCGCCATGGGCCTCATCCTCGAGGGTGAGCGCTACGCCGTGCTGTCCGACATCCTCGGCGACGAGGATCACCTCGGCGACATGGACTTCAAGGTGGCGGGCACGGAAGCCGGCATCACCTCGCTGCAGATGGACATCAAGATCGCGGGCATCACCGAGGAGATCATGAAGGTCGCCCTGCATCAGGCGCAGGAAGGCCGCGTCCACATCCTCGGCGAGATGGCGAAGGCCCTGACCGATGCCCGTCCCGAGCTCGGCGAGTACGCGCCGCGCATCGAGACCATGCAGATCCCCACCGACAAGATCCGGGAAGTGATCGGCACCGGCGGCAAGGTGATCCGCGAGATCGTCGAGAAGACCGGCGCCAAGATCAACATCGACGACACCGGCACGGTGAAGATCGCCTCCAGCGACGGCAAGGCCATCAAGGCCGCCTACAACTGGATCCGGTCCATCGTGGCTGAGGCCGAGCCGGGCATGATCTATGACGGCACCGTCGTGAAGACGATGGAGTTCGGCGCTTTCGTGAACTTCTTCGGCGCCAAGGACGGCCTCGTCCACATCTCGGAGCTCGCCGCCCAGCGGGTCGCCAAGGTGACGGACGTCGTCAAGGAGGGCCAGAAGGTCAAGGTGAAGTTCCTCGGCCAGGACGACCGCGGCAAGATCCGCCTGTCCATGAAGGTCGTCGACCAGGAGACCGGCGAGGACCTCACCGAGAAGCTCAAGGCCGAGCGCAACGCCGAGCAGGACCGCGCCCGCGGACCTCGCCAGGAGGCGTAGGCTATCCGATCCGGCCGGGTGCGCGAGCGCCCGGCCGCACGGTCAGAACGAGAAGAGCGCGGTCCCGCCGGGGCCGCGCTCTTCTCGTTTGGACAGCGCCTTGACCCGCGATCGGCCGAGGCTCAGGCCGCCCGCTCCCGCAGGTGCGCGACCAGCACGGCGGCGGCGCTATCCGGATCGCGATCGTTCCAGATCGTGCACTCGGCCGCGATCGGGACGACGCGGTCGAGGCGGGTGCGCAGGTCGCCGTCCTCGGGCCGGGCGCGGGCGGCGAGGCGCCGGGCCAGCACCTCGGGGGCCGCCGTGATGGCGACGACGCCGACCTGTGGCAGGGTCCGCCGCGCCTCCTCGACGATCCGGCGGGAAACGTTGCAGACCACCAGCCGTCCGGCCCGCGCCAGCTCCACGGCGTTGCCGGGAATCGCGTAGCCGAGACCGTGCGCCCGCCAGTGCAGGGCGAAGGCGCCGGCGGCGGCGCCTTCGGCGAAGGCCTCCTCCGTGAGGGCGACGTTGTCCTCGTGGGCCGAGGGTGCGCGGGTGATGAGGCGGCGCGGGAAGACGAAACGGGGATCACCGCCCAGCGCGTCCCGCGCCAGCCGCAGCAGGGTGTCCTTGCCGGCCCCGCTCGGGCCGACCACGAGGGCGAAGCCGCCCGCCATCACACCACCCGCTCGCCGGCGCGCCACACCTGGCGCACCACCGGCACGCCCCGGGCGAGGCGGACGCGGACGAGGTCGGCGCGCAGGCCCGGCGCCAGCCGGCCGCGATCGGTCAGGCCGGTGGCGCGAGCGGGGTTCGCCGTCACGGTGGCGATGGCGTCCGGCAGGGTGATCCCGGGGACGCGCTCGGGCAGCCCGAAGGCCGCCATCAGCAGGCTCGCCGGCACGTAGTCCGAGGACAGGATGCTGAGGGTGCCGGCCTCCGCCAGGGTATGGGCCGCGACGTTGCCGGAATGCGAGCCGCCCCGGATCAGGTTGGGCGCCCCCATCATCACGGTGATGCCGGCCGCGTGCGAAGCCTCCGCCGCCTCCAGGGTGGTGGGGAACTCGGCGAGGACCACCGATTCCTCCCGCGACAGCGCGACATCGGCCAGGGTGGTGTCGTCGTGGCTGGCGAGGGGGATGCCGTGCGCGTGGGCGAGGGCCACCAGGGCGGGCCGGTTCACGGCGTTGAGGGCGCGGCCGTCGCGCATCTTGCGGGCGGTGCTGCGTTTTATCTCCTCGAGGGAGCGGCCGCCGCGCCCGGCATACACGTAGTACTTGTCGACGTCACGGAACTGGCGCTGGCCCGGCGTGTGGTCCATCAGCGACAGCAGGCCGATGGGGTAGCGCCCCGCGAAGGCGCGCACGGTCTCGACCACGTCGGGGGAGGGGATCTCGCAGCGCAGGTGCGTGCGGTGCTCGGCCCGGAACAGGCCGGCCTCCCCGGCCTCCGCCAGGGCGGCGGCGAGCAGGTCCAGCTCGGTGCCGAGGCCGCTGCCGTCCGGGTCGGTGCCGGCGCGCAGCGAGTCGAACACCGTGGTGATGCCCGACGCCGCGATCTGCGCATCGTAGGCCAGCACCGCCCCGAGGGGATGCCAGCGCACGCCGGGGCGCGGGGCGTAGTGGCTCTCCAGGTGGTCGGTGTGGAGCTCGACGAGGCCCGGGATGAGGGTGTCGCCGGCGCAGTCGAGGCCGCGCTCGGGGGCGCGACCGGTGCCGATCTCGGCGATGCGCCCGTCGGCCACGGCGAGCCAGCCGTCCTCGACCCGGTCAGGCAGGACCAGGCGGGCGTTCTCGAGGATCTGGACCCGGTCCGTCATGCTTGCCTGTTCCCGATCCCGAATCATGCCGCCAGCGCCCCGTGGAAGGCCGAGACGTCGACGATGCGCGTCGCCACCGCCTCGCGCACGTCCGCATCGTGGAAGATGCCGAGGATGGCGGTGCCGGCGGCCCGCTTCTCGGCGATGAGGTCCACCACCACGGCGCGGTTCCGCGCGTCGAGGGAGGCGGTGGGCTCGTCCAGGAGCAGGATGGGCCGGTCGGCGATGAGGCCGCGGGCGATGTTCACCCGCTGCTGCTCGCCCCCCGAGAAGGTGGCGGGCGGGAGGGCCCAGAGGCGCTCGGGCAGGTCGAGGCGGGCCAGGAGGTCGCCCGCCCGGGTCCGGGCCGCCGCGGGGGCGAGGCCGCCCTCGAGGCCGGCGGCCTCCACCACGGCGCGGGCGCCGACCCGGGGAATCACCCGCAGGAACTGCGAGACGTAGGACAGCGTGGTGCGGCGCAGCCCCAGGATCTCGCGCGGCGCGGCCGTGGCGAGGTCGACGATGCGGGCCCCGTCGCGGACCCGGATCGCCCCGGCGGCGCAGCGATAGTTGCCGTAGGCCATCTTCAGCAGGGAGGACTTGCCCGCGCCGGAGGCACCGCCGAGCACGACGCACTCGCCCGGACGGACCGCCAGGGTGGCGCCGGCGATGACGGGCAGCACGGCGCCGCCGCGCAGGTGCAGGGTGAAGCTCTTGGCCACGTCTTCGAAGGCGAGGAGGGGGGGCGTCATGCGGCGAGCACCGAGGAGACGAGGAGCTGGGTGTAGGCGGCCTGCGGATCGTCGAGGACCTGGTCGGTCAGGCCGGTCTCGATCACCCGGCCCGCCCGCATGACGAGGACGCGGTGCGAGAGCAGGCGCGCCACGGCCAGGTCGTGGGTGACGATGATGACCGCGAGGCCGAGCTCGGCCACCAGGCCCCGGATCAGGTCGAGGAGGCGGGCCTGGACCGAGACGTCGAGGCCCGAGGTCGGCTCGTCCATGAGGACGAGGCGGGGGGCGGTGACGAGGTTGCGGGCGATCTGCAGGCGCTGGCGCATGCCGCCGGAGAAGCGCGTCGGCGGGTCGTCGACCCGGTCGGGGGCGATCTCGACCCGGGCGAGCCAGTCGAGGGCGGTGGCGCGGATGCGGCCGTAATGGCGGTCGCCGATGCCCATCAGGCGCTCGCCGACATTGCCCCCGGCCGAGACCGCCATGCGCAGGCCCTGCGTCGCGTCCTGGCGCACGAACCCCCAATCCGTGCGCATGAGCGCGCGGCGCTCGACCGCGCTCAGCGTATCGAGGTCGCGCGTCGCGCCGTCGCGCAGGCGGTAGGCGACCGATCCGGCATCGGCCGCGACCTCGCCGGCGACGAGCGAGAGCAGGGTCGACTTGCCGGAGCCGGATTCGCCGACCACCGCCAGGACCTCGCCGGGGTCGAGGGTGAAGCCGATGCCGTCGCAGGCGAGGCGCCGGCCGTAGCGCTTGGTCAGGCCCTCGACGCTCAGGAGCGGGTCCATCACGGGGCCTCCCCGGTCTGGCCGTCGACGCGGCGGGTCTCGCCAAGGCAGCTCTTACCAAGGCGGCTCTCGCCAAGGCGCCTCTCGCAATGGTCGGTGTCCGAGCAGACGAATATCCGCCCGCCGGCATCGTCGAGGACGACCTCGTCGAGATAGACGCCCTCGGCGCCGCAGAGGGCGCAGGGGCGGTCGAAGCTCTGGACCCGGAAGGGGTGGTCCTCGAAGTCGAGGCTGCGCACCCGCGTGTAGGGCGGGATCGCGTAGATGCGCTTCTCGCGCCCAGCGCCGAAGAGCTGGAGGGCGGGGCAGTCGTCCATCTTGGGGTTGTCGAATTTCGGGGTCGGGGAGGGGTCCATCACGTAGCGGCCGGCCACCTCCACCGGATAGGCGTAGGTGGTGGCGATGTGGCCGTGGCGGGCGATGTCCTCGTAGAGCTTCACGTGCATGAGGCCGTACTCGGCCAGCGCGTGGAGCTGGCGCGTCTCGGTCTCGCGCGGTTCGAGGAAGCGCAGAGGCTCGGGGATCGGCACCTGGTAGACGAGGACCTGCCCCTCGACGAGCGGCGCCTCCGGGATGCGGTGGCGGGTCTGGATCACGCTGGCCTCGGCCGTGCGCGTCGTCGTGGCGATTCCCGCGGTGGCGGTGAAGAAGCGCCGGATCGAGACCGCGTTGGTGGTGTCGTCGGCGCCCTGGTCGATCACCTTGAGCACGTCGGCGGCGCCGAGGATCGCGGCGGTGACCTGCACGCCGCCGGTGCCCCAGCCGTAGGGCATCGGCATCTCGCGGGCGGCGAACGGCACCTGGTAGCCCGGGATCGCGATGGCCTTGAGGATGGCCCGGCGGATCATCCGCTTCGTGCCCTCGTCGAGATAGGCGAAGTTGTAGCCGGTGCCCGCCGAGACGGTCGCCACGGCGGAGGCCGTGGACAGGGCTGCTGCGGGATGGAGCGGGCTCATTCGGCGGCCTCCCGCAGGGGGGATTCGTCGGATTCGGATTCGGGCGAGGGCGGCGCGGCCGCCCGGGCGGCGTGCTCGGCGCGCAGGCGCCGCACCAGTTCGAGCTCGGCCTGGAAGTCCACGTAATGCGGCAGCTTCATGTGCTCGACGAAGCCCGTCGCCTGCAGGCTGTCGCAATGGGCGAGGACGAATTCCTGGTCCTGGGCCGGCACCCCCACGGCCTCGCCGAGTTCGGCGGCCCGCAGCGAGCGGTCGACCAGCGCCATGGCCATGGCCTTGCGCTCGCCCTGGCCGAAGACCAGGCCGTAGCCCCGGGTGAATTGCGGCGGCACCGCCCCGTGGCCGTGGAACTGGTTGATCATCTGGCACTCGGTCAGCTCGACCGCGCCGAGGCCGACCGGGAAGCCGAGTTCCTCCGGGGTGAATTCGAGGTCCACCGCCCCGACCCGGATCTCGCCGACGAAGGGGTGGGTGCGGCCGTAGCCGCGCTGCGTCGAGTAGCCGAGGGCGAGGAGGAAGCCCTCGTCGCCCCGGGCCAGCGCCTGGAGCCGCACCGCCCGGTCGACGGGGTAGTCCACCGGCTCGCGGGTGAGGTCGCCCACGGGGGCGCCCGCGTCCGGGGGCGAAGGTTCGAGCAGGCCGGCCTGCCCCAGGAGGTCGGTGACCCGCGGGCAGGCGGCGGCATCGGCCTCCGGCTCCGCCTCGGCGGCGGGATCGGGGGAGCGGTCTCGCGAATCCCCGTCGGCCAGGCCGAAATCCACGAGGCGGTGGGTGTAGTCGAAGGTCGGGCCGAGCACCTGCCCGCCGGGCAGGTCCTTGAAGGTGGCGGAGATGCGCCGCGCCAGGGTCATCGCGCCGGTGTCGACCGGCTCGGTGGCGCCGAAGCGCGGCAGGGTGGTGCGGTAGGCCCGCACCAGGAACACCGCTTCGACCACGTCGCCCCGGGCCTGCTTCAGGGCGAGGGCGGCCAGATCGGGATCGTAGAGGGAGCCCTCGGTCATCACCCGGTCGACGAGGAGGCGCATCTGCTCGCGGATCTGCGCCACGGTGAGCTCGGGCACGGCCGGGTCGCCGCGCCGGACCTCGGCCAGGAGGCGGTGGGCGTTGTCGATGGCGGCCTCGCCGCCCTTGACCGCTACGTACATGGCAGAGCCTCCGAACCCGGCGAAGCTTCGGCGGCGACGGGCCGGGCCGAGCGCGGCAGCCCGGCGAGGCGCCCCGGCGCCACGAACAGACAGTCGATCCCGAGCGGGAAGCCCGCATGGTTCGCGGCCCAGCGCGCGGCCCAGTCGGCGGGCAGGGGGCCGGCGTCGAGCCGCGCCGTACCGCGGATGCCGGGTCCCGCGAAAACCTGCCCCGCGAAACCCGGCCCTGCCTCGTCGGAGAGGGTGTCGACGGCCAGGATCAGCGTGGCGGAGGCATCCGGGTAGGCGGGGGTGCCTGGCGCGAAATCCGTGAAGGGCGGGCAATGGGCCGGATCGGCGATCAGCGCGAAGGCGGCCTCTCCGGGGGCCGCGACCAGGGGCGCCCCGGTGTGGAAGCGCAGGAAGCCGGCGACCGCCGGGTCCGCCCGGAGCGGCGCATCGAGCCAGACCGGCGTGTCGGCGTCGGTCAGCGCCAGGGCCAGGGCCGCGAGCTCGGGAGTGAGGGGGGCGGGCGGCGCCAGGGCGGTGACCAGGGGGCGGATCCGCCCGGGTCGGCTCAGGGCCTCCATCGCGGCGCGGAAGACGGCCTGGCCTTCGTGGACGGGATCGGCGAAGCCGGGGGCGAGCCTGTGGGCCATCAATCCTCGCCCCGCGCCAGGGTGAAGAAGGTGACCCGGGTGGCCGCCGCCTTCCGGGCGGCCCGTTGCGCCGCCTCCGCCCGGCGGCCGGCGATCTCCGCCAGCGCCGCCTCGAGAGCGGGCCGCGCCTCCGGGCGCTGCCAGTGGGCATCCAGGATGGCGGCGAGGCGGGCGCGGGCCCGGTCGCGGCCGAGATGGTAGGCGAAGCCGGTCTCGCCCCCGGGCAGGCGCACCGCCGCCCGGGTCACCGTGGCCTCGCCGGCGTTGAAGGGCCGGCCGTCGCCGCCGATCCGCCCGCGGACCATGACGAGGCCCGTCTCGGGCGCCCGCAGGTCCTCCGCCTCGGGGGCGGCGCCGGCCCGCGCCAGGGCGGCCAGCAACTCGTCCGCGGAGGCTTGGCCGGCCCGCGCCATCGCCCGTTGGCGCGGGGCAAGGTCTGGCATCCCGGGCCCGGGTGGTGTTTGGCTGGCGCTCGGCATCGGTCGGTCTCCAAACCTGTCTATATGTGTAGACAAGTGGATGATCGGGCGCAAGGGCTTTCGAGGACGCCGTGCATTTCGAGGACGCCGTGCATTTCGAGGACACCATGCCTTTCGAGGACACCATGCAGACGACGCACGCGAGCCACCCATGACCGAGGCGGGCGACAGCCGCGTGACGGCGCTCCAGCGCGGGGGCGGCCTCGCCGCCTGGCGGCAGATCGCGGACGCCCTGGCGGACGAGATCCGCGGCGGGACCCTGGCGGCCGGGGCGCAGCTGCCGGCCGAATCGGCGCTCGCCGCGCGCTTCGGCGTGAACCGGCACACGGTGCGCCGGGCGCTCGGCGTGCTCGCCGAGGGCGGGCTGGTGCGGACCACGCAGGGGCGGGGCAGCTTCGTGGAGCAGGGCCCGATCGCCTACCCGATCGGCCCGCGCACCCGCTTCTCCGAGATCGTCTCGCGCACCGGGCGCGAGGCCTGGGGCGACCTGATCGCGGCCGCCACCAACCCGGCGGATGCGGACTGGGCCGAGGCCCTGGGGATCGCCCCGGGCGCGCCGATCCTCGAACTCCTCACCGTGCACCGGGCCGACGGCGCCCCGATCTCGACGGCCCGGACCTGCCTGCCCCTGCCGCGCTTTACCGGTTTCGACGCCGCCTACGCCGCCAGCGGCTCGCTCACCCGCGCCTATGCGGGCTTCGGGGTGGCCGACTACACCCGGCTCTCCACCCGGATCGGTGCCCGCCCGGCCAGCCCCGAGGAGGCGGAGCGCCTGGACATCGCCCCCGGCCGCACCCTGATCGCCCTGTCGAGCGTGAACGTGGACGGCGCGGGCACCCGCATCCAGGCCACCCGCAGCCTCTTCGCCGCCGACCGGGTGGAGCTGGTGGTGGAGTGAGGCGGGCTCCGATTCGGCCGGGGCGGGCGACGTGCTGGCAGTACGGGAAAGGCCAGGAGACGGACGAGGCGGACGGGCACGGCGTCGCGGCCGGTCCGATGTGGTCGCGGCACCCGGCCGCCGCGGGCTTCGTTGAGATCGCGGCCCGGGCGGTCTATGCACGGGCCCCATGGACCTCCAAGCTCCCGTGAGTCGCTCCGTGGCTCCCCTCGCCTGCACGCCGCCGCTGAACCGGACGGCGGCGCCGTTCCTGCCCATGAGCCGCGCCGAGATGGACCGGCTCGGGTGGGACGCCTGCGACATCGTCCTGGTGACGGGGGACGCCTACGTGGACCACCCGAGCTTCGGCATGGCCATCATCGGCCGGCTGCTCGAGGCGCAGGGCTTCCGGGTCGGCATCATCGCGCAGCCGGACTGGCAATCGGCGGAGCCGTTCAAGGCCCTGGGCCGGCCGACGCTGTTCTTCGGCGTCACCGGCGGCAACCTCGATTCGATGGTGAACCGCTACACGGCGGACCGGCGCCTGCGCAGCGACGACGCCTATACGGCCGGAGGCGAAGGCGGCGCCCGGCCGGACCGCTGCACCATCGTCTACACGCAGCGCTGCCGCGAGGCCTACAAGGACGTGCCGATCATCCTCGGCGGCATCGAGGCCTCGCTGCGCCGCATCGCCCATTACGATTACTGGTCCGACAAGGTGCGCCGCTCGATCCTGGCGGATGCCAAGGCCGACCTGCTCCTCTACGGCAATGCCGAGCGCGCCGTGGTCGAGGTGGCCAACCGCCTCGCGGCCGGCGAGGCCCCGCAGGATCTCCACTCCGTCCGGGGCGTCGCCCTGTTCCGCCGGGTGCCCGAGCCCTACACCGAGTTGCCCGCCGACGACCTCGATTCGGCCGACGAGGCCGCCAGCCGCCGCCCCGGCGAGACCGTGATCCGGCTCCCCGCCTACGACGAGGTCAAGGACGACAAGGAGGCCTATGCCCGCGCCTCGCGGGTGCTGCACCGGGAGGCCAATCCCGGCAACGCGCGCCCCCTCGTCCAGCGCCACGGCGACCGCGACCTGTGGCTGAACCCGCCGCCGATCCCGCTCTCCAGCGACGAGATGGATGCGGTCTACGACCTGCCCTACGCCCGCGCGCCCCATCCGTCCTACGGCGACGCCAAGATCCCCGCCTGGGACATGATCAAGTTCTCGGTGACGATCATGCGCGGCTGCTTCGGCGGCTGCACCTTCTGCTCCATCACCGAGCACGAGGGCCGCGTCATCCAGAACCGCTCGGAGGGTTCGATCCTGCGCGAGATCGAGCACATTCGCGACAAGACGCCGGGCTTCACGGGCGTGATCTCGGATGTCGGCGGGCCGACGGCGAACATGTACCGGATGGCCTGCAAGGACCCGAAGATCGAGGCGGCCTGCCGGCTGCCGTCCTGCGTCTTCCCCGACATCTGCCCGAACCTGAACACCTCGCACGACGACCTGATCCGGCTCTACCGCAAGGTCCGCGAGGTGGAGGGCGTCAAGAAGGTGATGGTCGCCTCCGGCGTGCGCTACGACCTCGCGGTCCGGAGCCCCGAATACGTCGAGGAGCTCGTGACCCACCACGTCGGCGGCCGTCTCAAGATCGCTCCCGAGCACACCGAGCGCGGCCCCCTCGACCTGATGATGAAGCCGGGCATCGGCACCTACGACCGCTTCAAGGAGATGTTCGACGCCGCCGCCCAGAAGGCCGGGAAGAAGTACTACCTGATCCCGTACTTCATCGCGGCCCATCCGGGCACGACCGACGCGGACATGCTCAACCTCGCCCTCTGGCTCAAGAAGAACGACTACCGCGCCGATCAGGTCCAGACCTTCCTGCCCTCGCCCATGGCGACGGCGACGACCATGTACCACACCGAGATCAACCCCCTGCAGGGCGTGCGGCGCGGCGGCAGCGAACCGGTCGACGCGATCAAGGGGCTGCGGCAGCGCCGGCTGCACAAGGCGTTCCTACGCTATCACGACCCCGAGAACTGGCCCCTGCTGCGCGAGGCGCTGCGGGCGATGGGCCGGGCGGATCTCATCGGGCCGCGGCCGGACCAGCTGGTTCCGGTCTCGCAGCCGTCGGGAACGGGCTCCGGGGCGGGCAAGGGGCGGGGCCAGCCGCAGCCTGCGCGCCATCCGGGCGCGCCGCGCTTCACCACGAAGGGCGTGCCGCTGCGGAAGTGACGGTCCCGCGCGCCATGTGCGCGGTCTCACCGCATCCGGGGCGACAGGTGCCCTACGTCCCCCGAATGAGCATCCCCATCCGCGACGTCAGCGTCCCGATCTTCGTCAACGCCCTGCGCAGCATGAGCGCGTGGCTCGACAAGGCGGCATCGGAACAGCCGGAGGCCGCGTTGATCGGCCGGCGGCTGGCGCCGGACATGAAGCCCCTGCCGGCCCAGTATCAGATGGCCTCCGACAGCGCGAAGAACGCGGTGGCCCGGCTCGCCGGGATCGAGGCGCCCGCGATGCCCGACGTCGAGACGACCTTCGCCGAACTCCAGGCGCGCTGTGCCAGGACGATCGCCTTCGTCGAGGGCGTCGATCCGGCCGCCTTGAGCGCCGAGCGCGAGGTGGAGCTGAAATTCCCGAACGGCATGGGATACCGCTTCAGCGGGCAGGCGTATCTCACCGGCTTCGCGCTTCCGAACTTCTTCTTCCACGTCACCACCGCCTACGGCATCCTCCGCAGCGCCGGGGTGGGCCTCGGCAAGATCGACTACCTCCAGCATCTGGGCCCGCCGACCCTCCCCACGGCGAAGTAGGCGCGCCAGGCGCCCGAACCCCGAAACCCGAGACCGGGCGCTCGTCGCCGGCCTGCCGGTGGACGCCGTGGCGGCCGATCCGCCCCCCCGGCAGGACCCGGATCGTGACGGCCGGGCGGGATCAAGGCCGGGGCGCGCGGGACGAGCCAGGATGTCCCGGCCCGGGGACCGATTGTCCCCGGGCAGAGGATGGGATGCGGGCGGGCCGACGACGTCCCGAACTCACTCGACGAAGCCCCAGGCGGCGTCCCGCGCGCGCCGGTCGTCCTCGTCCATCGGGCGCATCCAATCATCCGGGCGAGGAGTTCGGCACGGATCTCGGCAGGCATCCCCGGCGACCGCCGGTGCGGCGGGCGGCGCGGGCCGGACCGGGGATGCCGGTTCCCCCGCGCGGCGCGGGCCGGGCCGGGGCGGATCGCTCGCCCGCGCCCCCCGTCCCGGGGTCCGACCGCCGACGTGTCGTCTCGGAATCGTCATGGAAGCCCTCCTCAATGGGCCAGGAATCTCAATGGGCCAGGAACAGCGCCGCCGGGCTGCCCCGAAGGAGCGCCCGGGTGACGCCGCCGAAGAAGAACTCCCGGATGGGGGAATGCCGGTAGGCGCCGGCCACGATCAGGTCGGCCCCGAGCATCCGCGCCCGGTCGCACAGCGTCTCCGCGATGCCGTCCGCCACCGGCAGGTCGACGACCGTGACGGCCACGCCGTGGCGCGCCAGATGGGGGGCGAACTCGGCGCCCGGCACGGCGGCATGGAGGTCCTCCGGGTCGGCGACGCAGACGATCTCCACCACCTCGGCCGCGCGCAGGAACGGCAGCGCGTCGTTGGCCGCCCGCGCCGCCTGCGCGCTGCCGTCCCAGGCCACGACGATCCGCTGAGCGGAGAAGGCCTCGATGCCCGGCGGCACGGCGATGACGGGGCGTCCGCTGATGAACAGGGCCTTCTCGACGATCTCGCGGTCGATGTCGTAGGTCCGGGAGCCCGCGTCGAGGACCGTCAGGTCGTGCAGGCGCGCCTGCCTCGCGAGCCGGCCCACGATCTCCGGGAAGGGCAGGCTCGGCGTCTCGACCGTGCAGATCACGCCCGCCTGCGCCGCATCCCCGGCCACGCGGTCCGCGACGGAGCGAGCCAGCGCATCGAGGCGCCGGTCGATGGCGGCCACGCCGTCGAGGTCGAACGCGCCGAGCCAGGCATCGTCGCCGGTCAGCCGCCACGAGGCCGACTGGACCGTCAGGTGGGCGCCCGCGGCTCTCGCGAGGGTCAGCCCGTAGCCGATGGCGGCGGAGGCCTCCGGGCGGTCGGATTCGATGGCGGTCCCGACGAGGATGTCGCGGATGGCAGAGAGCGGCGAAGGAACGGCCTGGGACATCGTTCGTCTCCCGATTGAGCCGCCCTCAGCCTCGGCCGGTTTCGAACGATCCGCCTTGATCCACCTCAAGTCATCGCGCAGGCCCGCTCCCGGCGAACGCGGCCGGGCGGGATTTCCACTGCGTGCCGCGAAGACGAGACGCACCACCACGGACCCGGGAAGGCCCGGGATGCGCGGGACAGCCCGCCCCCTGCGATGACGTCCCGACCCGGGAGCTTTCCGGCAGGACGTCCCCGACGGCGCCCGCCCTCGGCGAGATGCGCCGATGCCTCGGACGTTCGCCCGGCGGCTCGATCCCCCATGCGGCGACCGGCCGGCCCGGGGCGGACGATCCGGGCCGCGTCAGACCCGATCCGCCCCATCTCGCCGCGGGACCGACCGCCTAGCGCGCGGCCCCGCCGATCAGGGCCCGGCGCAGGCGTCCCGAGACGGCGTCGATGAGGGCCACGGTCACCAGGATCATCAGGATCAGGAAGGCGACCTGGCGCAGTTCGAGGACGCGGATCAGCTCGCTGAGATACTGGCCGATGCCGCCCGCGCCGACGATGCCGATGATGGTGGCCGAGCGGGTGTTCGATTCGAAGAAGTACAGCACCTGGCTGCCGAGCACCGGCAGCACCGCCGGGATCAGCCCGAAGCGGATGCGGTGCAGCGCGGTGCCGCCGGAGGCGGAGACGCCCTCGCCGGCCTTGGCGTCGGCGGTCTCCACCGCCTCGGAGAACAGCTTGCCCAGCGCCCCGACATCCGCGCACGCGATGGCGAGCGCCCCGGCGAAGGGGCCGAGCCCGACGACGTTGATCCAGATCAGGGCCCAGATCAGCACGTCGACGGAGCGCATCACGTCGAGGCCGCGCCGGACGGTGAAGTGCACGAAGGGGTTCGGCACCACGGTGCGGGCGGCCAGGAACGCCACCGGAAAGGCCACGAGCGCGGCCGTCAGCGTACCGATGAAGGCGATGCCGAGGGTCTCGGCCAGCGCCTGGAGGAAGGCGATGGCCCGGCCGCCGGTCTCGGGCGGCCACATCAGCAGGCTGAACTCGCCGAGGCGGCCGAGACCGGCCAGCAGGCGCGCGCCGGAGACATCGAGACGCACCAGGGCGTAGGCCGCCAGGGCGGCGAGGCCGGCCAGCGCCAGGACCGCCAGGAGGCGCCCCCGCCAGGCCGGCCGGAAGCTGTCGGGAAAGCGCCGGCGCAGGGCGGCGATCTCGGCCGGGGTCGGGTCGGGGCCGGTCATCGCAGGCCCCCGAGCAGCCCGTGGCGCAGGCGCTCGGTGCCGAGGTCGATCGCCATCACGGTGAGGATGATCAGGACCAGGATGGCGCTGACGTCGGCGTAGTAGAAGTTGCGGATCGCCACGAGGAGCTCCTGTCCGATGCCGCCGGCGCCGACGAAGCCCATGACGCCGGCACCCCGCACGTTGATCTCGAAGCGCAGCAGCCCGTAGGAGACGAAGTTCGACAGCACCTGCGGCAGCACGGCGAAGCGCAGGGTCTCGATCCGCCCGGCCCCGGCGGCGGTAAGGCTCTCCACCGGCCGCATGTCGATGTTCTCGACGACCTCCGAGAACAGCTTGCCGAGCGCCCCCGTGCTGTGGATCGCCAGGGCCAGCACGCCCACCATCGGCCCGAGGCCGAAGGCGATGACGAAGAGCAGCGCGAACACGATCTCGGGCACGGTGCGGCAGAATTCGAGCCCGCGCCGCACCAGGATGCAGGCCGTCCGGCTGCCCGTCACGTTGGCGGCGGCGGAGAAGCACAGGAGGACGCCGCCGATCGCCCCCAGGAGGGTGCCGAGATAGGCCATCAGCAGGGTCTCCCCCAGGAGCCCCAGCCATTTCGGCCCGCCCCAGTACCATTCGGCCAGGTCCCCCGGCAGGTTCGCCCAGGTCAGGGGTGGCAGGATCTGGACGATGTAGTCGGTGAAGCGGCCGAGATGGGTCGCCAGCACCCAGGGGCGCACCTCCGCGGCGCAGGCGGCGAGCCCGGTGAGGACGACGAGCCCGGCGAAGCCCGCCCAGGTCCGGCGCCGGGTCGCGGCGACGACGGCGTCGTAGGCCCCCGCCAGGGCGGCGGCCCGGTCCGGGGGCAGGGGCGCGATCCGCTCAGGCATCGGTCGTCCCCGGCGCGCCCCCGCGCCCACGGCTCGTGACGGGTCCGGTCAAGATTTGCGGCGCTGGTCGTCGTTGAACTTCAGCATCTCGATGATCGGCTGGTAGTCCTTCAGGGTCACGGGGGTGAGGCCCTGGTCCTTGCCGTCCGAGAGCCGGTCGAAGGCCGCCTTGTCGGCCGTGGGCATCGCCACCAGGGCCTCGCGGATCTTCGCCTTGAGGGCGTCGGGCAGGCTCGACAGCATGGCGAAGGGGCCCTCGGGCAGGAAGTCGGACTTGAACACCACGCGGAAATCGGCCTGGCTCATCGGCGTGCCGTCGGGCTTCTTCAGCATGCCCTTGGCGGCCATGCGGGTGACCATGGTGTCGGTGTCGGTGTTGTAGAGGTTGGCCGCCGCGTCCACGGTGCCCTGCACCAGGGCGAGGACCGCGTTCTCGTGGCTGCCGGCATAGACGGTCTTGCCGAAGACCGTGTCGACCGGGTAGCCGGCCTTGTTCAGGAAGAAGCGCGGCGCCTGGTTGCCGGAGGTGGAGTTCGGGTCGACCAGGGCCAGGTTCTTGCCCTTGAGGTCCTCGATCGTCTTGTAGGGGCTGTCGGCGCGCACGTAGACCACCGAATAGTAGCCCGAGGCGCCGGTGTTGTGGCGCTGGTTGACGATGGGCTCGACCTTGACGCCGGTCATCACCGCGCGGGCGAAGGAGGCGGGGCCGTAGAAGGCGAGCTGGGCGTTGCCGGCGCGCTGGCTCTCGATCACGGCGGCGTAGTCGTTGGCGATGCGCAGCTTGACCGGCACCCCGAGGGCCTTCGACAGGTAGGCGGTCATCGGCGCGTAGCGATCGGTGGTGCCCGACGCGTTCTCGGCCGGGATCACCGCCAGGGTCAGCTCCGGATAGGCCGCACTCCAGTCCTGGGCGGCGGCGGGCGCGGCGAGGAGGGCGAGCGCGAGGGCTCCGGCGAGGGATCGGCGGGTCAGCATGGGAAACTCCCGGATGGAGGGTTTCAGGACTCAGGCGACGAGGGCGGCGGGGTAGGGCGCTCGGCGCGCGGGCGCGTCCATGACCTCGCCCGCCTCCAGCCCGTAGAGCTGGCGGGCGACGTCCTCGGTGAGGTCGGCGGGGGCGCCGTCGAACACGAGGCGGCCGTCGGCGAGGCCGACGAGGCGGTCGCAATAGGTGCGGGCCAGATCCAGGGAGTGCAGGTTGCACAGGACCGTGATGCCGTGGCGCCGGTTGGCCTCGGCCAGGGCGTCCATGACGATGCGGGTGTTGCGCGGGTCGAGGGAGGCCACGGGCTCGTCGGCCAGGATCAGGTCGGGGGCCTGCATCATCGCCCGCGCGATGGCGACGCGCTGCTGCTGGCCGCCGGAGAGCTGGTCGGCCCGGTGCCCGGCGAAGTCGCCCATGCCGAAGCCGTCGAGGGCGGCCAGGGCCAGGGCGCGCTCGCGCTCGGACCAGAGCTTGAGCAGCGCGCGGTGCCGGGGCACCTCCGAGAGCCGGCCCATCAGGACGTTGCTGAGCACGTCGAGGCGGCCGACGAGGTGGAACTGCTGGAAGATCATGGCGCAGCGCGCCCGCCAGCGCCGCAGGTCCCGCCCGCGCAGGGCCGTGACGTCGAGGCCGTCGAACAGGATGCGGCCGCCCGTCGGCTCGGCGAGGCGGTTGATCATCCGCAGCAGGGTCGACTTGCCGGCGCCCGAGCGCCCGATCACGCCGACGAAGCGGCCGCGGGGGATGGCGAGGGAGACGCGCTCCACGGCGCGGCGGTCGCCGTAACGGCGCGTCAGATCTTCGAGGATCAGCATGCGGGTATCCGGCGCTTCACGATGAACGCCGGTAAACCCGCGGGGCACGACAGGATCATGACAGTTGTTCGGCTAATCGAGAGCCGGAAGTCTCAGGCCTCTGCTTCGTAGCGCTCCAGGAACGCGTCGATCGACAGGGCGCGGAAGTCCGGCAGGGCGCGGCGCAGGCGGGCGTGGTCCCAATCCCACCAGGCCAGGGCCAGCAGGCGCTCGGCGATCGCCTCGGGGAAGCGGCGGCGCACGACCCGGCCCGGATTGCCGACCACGACGGTGTAGGGCGCGACATCCCGCGTCACGATCGTGCCGGCGCCCACCACCGCCCCGGTGCCGATGGTGCGCCCGGCCAGGATGACGGCGCCGTGGCCGATCCAGACGTCGTGGCCGATGCGGACGGGCCGGGCCCGGCGCCGGGCGAAGAAGGCGGGCTCGTCCCGCTCCTCCCCCGGCCAGTAGGCGCCGGCCCGGTAGGTGAAGTGGGATTGCGAGGCCCGCTCCATCGGGTGGTTGCCGGGGTTGATCCGCACGTGGGAGGCGATGGAGCAGAACTTGCCGATGGTGGTGTGGTTCGCCTGCCCGTCCTCGACGATGTACGTGTAATCGTCGAGATGCGTCTCGCTGAGGCGCGTGCGCGCGCCGACCTCGGTGTAGCGCCCGAGGCGGCACGCCGAGAGCTCGGCGGTCGGGTGGACGGCCGGTTCGAGGCCGAGGCGATCGGAGACCATCGGGCGATCCTGTCAGGCGGGGAAGGGGAGGCGGCGCAGGAGGCGGAACGGGCCCGCGCCGTCCTGGACGACCACGCTCACCGCATCGACCGTCAGGTCGGGCAGGCCCGCGGCGGCGGCGGCCAGCAGGGGCAGGGCGGTCGCCCCGTCCTCCGGCCCGAGGGGGCCGGTGAGCGTCATGTGGAAGCGGAAGGCCTCGAAGACGTGCGGATAGCCCCAGCGCTCCAGCAGCGCCCGGCCGCGGGGATCGAGGCGCTCGGGGCGGCGGCGGGCCCGCTCGGCGGGCGTGAGGGGCGCGCGCAGGGGATCGAGGGCCGCGACGCACTCGGCGGCGAGGAGGCCGAGGGCGGCCGGGGGGGCAACCGGCACCAGGGCGGCGAAGGCCCCGAGGGCGGCGACCCGCAGGGGGCCGACGGGCAGGGGGCTCCGGTGCGCGGCCAGGGCCTCGGCCGCCGCGAGGAGATCGGTCTCGGTGGCGCCGGGGGCGAGGCGCATCGGCGCCTTCAGGGTGGCGTGGAAGCCGTAGGTGCGCGGCTCGGCGGTGTGGGCGGCCAGGATCGCCCGGAGCGCCTCCGGGCCGGGCGCCGGGCCGGGACCGAGGATCGCCTCGCCGAAGGCGTCCAGGGCCGAGCCGGGGGCGGGCGTGAAGTAGAGGGCGTATCGGGCGGGTCGGTCCAACGGGGTCGTGTCCTGGCGGCACGCGAGGGGCGGGGTGGGCCGCACGGGATGCGCCCGCGCGCGAGGTGCCGAAGCGCGCATACCACGGGCGCCCGACGCCGATATGACAGGCTGGGCGCCGTCCGAGGCGCGATGAGGCGATGGCCGTGTCCGCGCGCAGGCACAGACAGATCCGGACCCTGACCCCGCCCTCCCTTGCCGTGGCGGTCGCCCTGCTGGTGGCCGGCGGGGCCGGCGCGCAGGCCGCGGGGGAGGCGCCCGCACGCCGCTTCACGGCCGCCTACGGCCTGAGCTTCCTGAACCTGCCGGCGGGCGAGGCGAGCCTCGCGGTCGAGCGGGCGGACGCCCGCTACGCCCTCGAGCTCGAGGCGGGCCTGCGCGGCCTCGCCGGCTTCTTCTTCGACGGGGCCGGCAAGGCCACCGTCGCGGGGTCGACGAATCGCGCCGGCGCGGTCACCGCCACCTTCCGGATCGACAGCCGCTACGGCGGCAAGCCGATCGCGGTGGAACTCGACCTCGCCGGCGGGCGCGTGCGCAGCGCCAGCGTCGCGCCGCCCCCGACCCCGCGCGACGACCGGGTCCCGGTGGCGCCGGAGGACAGGGTCGGCGTGGTCGACCCCCTGACCATGCTGACGATTCCCCTCGGGACCGCTCCCCTGGACCCCGGCTTGTGCGACCGGCGCATCCCGGTCTTCGACGGGGCGAGCCGGGCCGACCTCGTGCTGTCGCGGGGCAGCCTCGCCACGGTGACGGAGGGCGCCTATCGCGGCCCCGCCCTCGACTGCCGGGTCCGCTGGGTGCCGATCTCCGGGCACCGCTCCGGCGGGAGCAACGTCCGCCGCATGGCCGCCAACGACGACATGCGGGTGCGCTTCGCCCCGATCCTCGACGGGGCGCTGCTGCTGCCGCTGTCGATCACGGTCGCCACCGGCTGGGGCTCGGTGCGCATCGAGGCGACCCGCTGGGGCGGGGCGCCGCCGGCCGGCCCGGACGCCCCGGCGGCGAGGCCCGGGGTGACCGTGCGGCTGCCCAACGCCCGCTAGCTGGGGCGTGGCTGGGACCGGCCCCGGCGACGACCTCGTGCCGCCCCGCACGCCGGCGGTGGAACGCCCGTTCCCCCGCCGCGTTCGCCCCGCGACGCAGCACAGGAGACGCCAGCATGGCCAATGCGATGATCCACGACATCTTCAGCGGCACCCCGAACCTCACCACCACCGAGCGCGCCGTCTCGGTGGTGCTCGGCCTCGGCATCGCCGCCGCCGCCGCGCAGCCGCGCCCGAACAAGTGGCTCAGCCTCGCGGCCCTCGTGGTCGGCGCCGGCCTCGCCATCCGCGGCGCCACCGGCCACTGCGCCGTCAAGGCCGCCACCGAGGCCTGACAGGCCCCGCGCCCGGTGCCCACGGCATCGGGCGGATCGCGACCGGACACGAAAAAGGGGCGCCTCGGTGAGGCGCCCCATCTCGTTTCGGGCTTCGGACGTCGCTGGCCTTACAGCGTGGTGGTCGAGCGGCGGCCCTGGATGAAGCCGTAGATCGCCAGCACGACGATGGCGCCGACGACGGCGCCGATCAGGCCCGCGCCCTGGTTCGGACCGTACCAGCCCAGCGCCTGGCCGAGGAAGGTGGCGACGAAGGCGCCGACGATGCCGAGGATCGTGGTCAGGATGAAGCCGCCGGGCTCGTTGCTGCCCGGCATGATGAACTTGGCGATGACACCGGCCAGAAAGCCGATGATGATGGTCCAGATGATACCCATGAGCTGATCCTCGAACTTGGCCGAACCCTCTGGGTCGGACGTCACTGGCGGCAGGGGCCGGCTTTCGAGCCTTGGCCTTGGCGCATGGGGTGAGAACGCCGCACCCGCGGGATGAGTTGCGCCGCACGACGGGACTTTGTCACGTGGACGGAAACGCCGATCCGGCGCGGCCGGTTCGCCGCGCGCGCCGGGCGCGGGGGGCCTTTACGTTCGGGTCCCCGACGCGGCACAACGCTTGCCCCGAGCCGGGATGCCAAGGGGGCATTCCAGGGGTGCCCCGCGGCATCCCGCGGCCGACACGCGAGAGGCACGTATCCCCGCCATGACGATCCAGCGCTTCGAATCCGGTCCCCGCATGAGCCAGGCCGTCACCTACGGCGACATGGTCTTCCTCGCGGGCCAGGTGGCCGGCACGGTGGTGGGCGCCGGCGTCACCGCGCAGACCCAGGAGATCCTGGGCGAGATCGACCGCCTGCTGGCGGCCGCCGGCACCGACAAGAGCCGCATCCTCACCGCCACCATCTACCTGGCCGACATCGCCACCTTCGCGGAGATGAACGCCGCCTGGGACGCCTGGGTGGCGAAGGACAACCCGCCGGCCCGCGCCACGGTGGAGGCCAAGCTCGCCGCCCCCGAATACCTTGTCGAGATCGTGGTCGTGGCCGCGAAAGGACAGGCATGAGCCGAGCCGGCACCCGCCGCGCGCTCCTGTCCGGGGGGCTGGTCGCCGGGGCGCTCGCCGCCCTGGCGCCCGGCCTGCCGGGGGCCCGGGCGCAGACGCCCGCGCCGCAGGGCGAGCGCGTGGTCAACATCTACAACTGGTCGGACTACATCGACCCGAAGGTGCTCGACGCCTTCACCCGGGAGACCGGGATCAAGGTCGTGTACGACACCTACGACAACAACGAGATCCTCGAGACCAAGCTGCTGGCCGGGCGCTCGGGCTACGACGTGGTGGCCCCTTCCGGGCCGTTCCTGCAGCGGCTGATCCGGGCGGGCGTGTTCCAGCCCCTCGACAAGGCCCGGATTCCCAACCTCGTCCATGCCTGGCCCGAGATCGCCGCGCGGCTCGCCACCTACGACCCCGGCAACACCTACGCCGTGGACTACATGTGGGGCACCACCGGCATCGGCGTGAACCTCGCCCAGGTGCGCGAGCGCCTGGGGGCGAACCAGCCCCTCAACAGCTGGGGCCTCGTCCTCAATCCGGGCCTGATGGCCAAGCTCAAGGATTGCGGGGTGATGCTGCTCGATTCCCCCGAGGACCTGATCCCGAGCCTGCTGCCGTTCTATGGCTTCAAGCCGGATTCCAAGCGCTGGGACGACATCACCCAGGTCACCGACGCCCTGTTCAAGGTCCGCGGCTCGGTGCGCAAGTTCCACTCCTCGGAATACATCAACGGGCTGGCCAACGGCGACCTCTGCCTGGCGGTCGGCTATTCCGGCGACATCATGCAGGCGCGCAAGCGGGCCGAGGAGGCCAAGAACGGGGTCGAGATCGGCTATGTCATCCCCCGCGAGGGCGCGCTGATGTGGTTCGACGCCCTCGCGATCCCGAAGGACGCCCCCCATCCCGCCGAGGCCCACCGCTTCCTCGACTACCTGATGCGGCCCGAGGTGGCGGCGGCCAACACCAACTTCGTCTCCTACGCCAGCGGCAACGCGGCGGCCCGGAAGTTCGTCAAGCCCGAGATCCTGGCCAATCCCGGCATCTACCCGGACGAGGCGACGATGCAGCGCCTCGCCAGCAACACCGCCTGGGACGACCGCACCCAGCGCTTCGTCACCCGGAGCTGGACCCGGGTGCGCACCGGCCGCTGAGGCCGTCGCCGACCGGACCCCCAAACGCGAAACGGCGGTCCCGAGGGACCGCCGTTTCGTGTTTCGGCGCGAGCGCCCGACGATCAGTTGCTGGCGAGGTGGGGCATCGGGTCGACCGGGGTCGCGCCCTTGCGGATCTCGAAGTGGAGCTGGGGCGAGGTCACGTTGCCGGAGGCGCCGGACTTCGCGATGGTCTGGCCGCGCTTGACCTTCTCGCCGGGGCGCACGTCGAGCTCGCCGTTATGGGCGTAGGCCGAGACGTAACCGTTGGAGTGGCGCACCAGGACGAGCTTGCCGTAGCCCTTCACGTCGGAGCCCGCATAGGCCACGGTGCCGTCCTCGGCCGCCTTCACCGCGGTGCCCTCGGGCACCGAGATGTTGATGCCCTCGTTGCCGGAGGTGCCGTAGCCCGAGATCACCCGGCCCTTGGCGGGCCAGCGGAAGGACTGCTCGGAGGCGGCGACCGACCCGGTGCTGGCCGGCTCGGCCTTGGGCGCCTCGACCGCGGCGACCTTCACGGGCGCCTTGGCGGCCTCCTTGGCGGCGGCCTCCGCGGCCTTCGCCTCGGCGACCTTGCGGGCGGCCTCCTTGGCGGCGTCGGCCTTGGCCAGCTTGGCCGCCTCGGCCTCGGCCGTCTTGCGGGCCGCCTCGGCCTTCTTGGCCGCGTCCTTGGCCGCGTCCGCCTTCGCCTCGGCCTTCACCTCGGCCTTGGCTTCCTTGATCTCGATCTTGCGGACCGCCTTGTCCTCGGCTTTGGCGACGGCCTGACCGGGACGGGGATGGGCCTTGCGGGCCTCGGCCGCCTTGGTCTCGGCGAGCTTGGCGGCGGCCGCCGCCTTCTCCGAGGCCTTGCGGGTCTCGGAGGCCTTCGCAGCCTCCACGACCTTGCGGGCTTCAGCGAGCTTGGCGGCCTCGGCCTGGCGCTTGGCCTCGACCTTGGCCTCGGCGGCCTCGCGGGCCTCCGCCTCGCGGCGGGCGTCGGCGGCACGCTTCTCGGCGGCCCGGTCGATCACCTTCGGGGCCGGCGCGGCGGGCACCGCGCGGGTGCTCATGCGGGCCGCATCGGGATTCATGCCCGAGACCGCCGAACCCGTCATGCCGCCCGAGACCGGCTCGGTGGAGGCGAGACGCGTGGTCTGGGGCCGGGCCGGGGCGGGGGCCGCCGCCATCGGGCGGGGCGACATGGCCGCCGGCGAGGAAGCCGCGCCCGGGGCCCCGAGGGCCTGGGACTGGATGCGGCTGGTGCGCACCACCGGCGCCGGGGCGATCTCGCCGTCGGGCAGGCTGCCCGTCGCGGCGGGCTCGCTCGACAGGTTCGAGGCAAATGGATTGCCGAAGGGATCGCCCAACCGGGACGCATCCGAAGAACAGGCGGCCGCACCGCCTCCAATCACGCCGATGAGCGCGAAACGCGACAGCGTCCTCAACCCTCGACCAGTCCCGCGAACCCGCATCGACGCACCTGTTTGCCTGACGCAACTTGATGACGTCATTCAAACCCGATTCAGGTTAAGCAACCGTTCCGATTCACCACGTTCGCGGCACGGACGGGGCTCCGCCGGAACCTTTCGCGCTACAGGACGCCGGCGCGCCCGGAGGTGAGCGGCGCCAGCCGGACGGCCGCGCCGGGGCGCACGTCCAGGGCGCCGTCCGGTCCCCGCGTCCAGGTGACGAGGCCCGCCGCCTCGGGCCGGCCGACCGGGGCGACGAGGCGGCCGCCGGGGCCGAGCAGGTCGCCGAAGTGCCCGGGAATCGCCGGCACCGTCCCGTTGAGGAGGATGCGGTCGAAGGGCTCCGCCCCCCGCAGGGTCGCCGGGTGCAGCCCGTCCCCGACGGTGATCGTGGCGAGCGGCCGGTCCTCCGGCACGAGGTTGTCGCGGGCCTCGTCCGCCAGGGTGGCGTAGCGCTCGAGGCTGCGGACATGGGCGGCGCCCAGCCGCAGCAGCAGGGCGGTGACGTAGCCCGAGCCGGTGCCGATCTCGAGGATGCGGGCGCCCGGGCGCAGGCCCAGGGCCTTCAGCATCGCCGCCACCGTGGTCGGCGCCGTCATGGTCTGGCCGCAGGCCAGGGGCAGGGCGAGGTCGCGCCGGGCGAGGTCGCGGTGCCGGGCCGGGGCGAAGCGCTCGCGCGGCACCCGCTCCATCGCCCGCAGGGTGTCGGTGTCGCGCACGCCGCGGCCCCGCAGGGCCATGACGAAGGCGGCATCCTCGATCGAGCCCTCGTGCATCATGGCTGACTCTCGAAGAAGGCCCATTGTCTCTGGGTGTGTGCCGCAGGGGGGACGGCTTGTCCCGGGCGCGGCTGCTCAGAGTTGCGGCTCGGATTCGAATGGAACGCGTTCCCCTCCCCCGTGCGGGGAGGGGGCAGGGGTGGGGGTCGCTCCGCTGGCCTCAGTCGGTCGCGGGTCACCCAGCCACCCCCACCTCCCACGCCTCCCCACAAGGGGGAGGAGGGCCGCGTCGGGCTGAGCAAAACGATTGCTAAACCTCCGAAAAACCCTGCGCGAAGCGCGTCAGGCTCGGCTCGTCGGTGAGGTCGAGGCGCAGCGGCGTGACCGAGATGCGCTTCTCCGCGATGGCCTTGAGGTCGGTGCCGTGGCCGGGCTGGAACGTCGCCTTGGCGAAGGCGAGCCAGAAATAGGGATTGCCGCGCCCGTCCTGGCGCGCATCGATCTGGAGCAGGGCCTGGTTGCGGAAGCCCTGCGCCGTCACCGCCGTGCCCAGGACCTCCCCGGGCTCGCAATCGGGGAAGTTCACGTTGACGACGATGCCGGGCTCGATGCCGATGTCGAGGATCTTGCGGACGACCCCGGGGCCGTGCTCGGCGGCGCAGTGCCACTTGATGGCGCCGCGCCCGCCGGCCCCGTAGGCCTGGCTCAGCGCGATCGATTTCACGTTGAGGATCGTCCCCTCCATGGCCGCCGCGATGGTGCCCGAATAGGTCACGTCCTCGGCGACGTTCTGGCCGCGATTGACGCCCGAGAGCACCAGGTCGGGCCCGTGGTCCTTGAGGATGTGGCGCACGCCCATGATCACGCAGTCGGACGGCGTGCCCTTCACGGCGAAGCGCTTCTCGGCGACCTGGCGCAGACGCAGGGGGTCGTTCAGCGAGAGGGAATGCGAGACGCCGGACTGGTCGGTCTCCGGCGCCACCACCCAGACGTCGTCCGAGAGGGCCCGGGCGATCCCCTCCAGGGTCTCGAGCCCCGGCGCGTGGATGCCGTCGTCGTTGGTGACGAGAATGCGCATCAGCTCTTGAACCCCTCGATCCGGTCGATCCCGCCCATATAGGCCTTCAGCACCGACGGCACCGTGACGCTGCCATCCGGGTTCTGGTAGTTCTCCATGACGGCGATGAGCGCGCGGCCCACGGCCACGCCGGACCCGTTGAGGGTGTGGACGAAATTCACCGCCTTGCCATCCCGGGCGCGGACGCGCGCGTTCATCCGCCGCGCCTGGAAGTCGCCGCAGACCGAGCAGGACGAGATCTCGCGGAACGTCTCCTGGCCCGGCATCCAGACCTCGATGTCGTAGGTCTTCTGGGAGGCGAAGCCCATGTCGCCGGTACACAGCGTCATGATCCGGTAGGGCAGGTCGAGCTTCTTCAAGACCGCCTCGGCCGAGCCCAGCATGCGCTCGTGCTCCGCGGCCGACTGCTCCGGATGGGTGATCGAGACGAGCTCGACCTTGTTGAACTGGTGCTGGCGCAGCATGCCGCGGGTGTCCCGCCCCGCCGAGCCGGCCTCGGCCCGGAAGCACGGGGTGAGGGCGGTGAAGCGCAGGGGAAGCTCTTCCTCGCGCAGGATGCTCTCGCGCACGAGGTTGGTGAGGGGGACTTCCGCCGTGGGGATGAGCCAGTGCTCGCCCGCCTGGAACTGGTCGTCCCGGAACTTCGGCAGCTGCGCCGTGCCGAACATCGCCTCGTCGCGCACCAGGATGGGCGGCGCCACCTCGGTGTAGCCGTGCTCGCCGGTATGCAGATCGAGCATGAACTGCCCGAGCGCCCGCTCTAGGCGGGCGAGCTGGCCCTTGAGCACCACGAAGCGGGCGCCGGACATCCGGGACGCGGCCTCGAAATCCATCAGGCCCGAGGCCTCGCCGATCTCGAAATGCTGCTTTCCGGTGGCGAGCTGGGGCCGGTGCGCCGCGAAGCGCCGGTACTCGACGTTGCCGTGCTCGTCGGCGCCCTCGGGCACCTCCGGGTTCGGGCGGTTCGGGATCGCGGCGAGGCGCGCGTCGAGGGTCGTCGCCGCCTCCGCCTGCGCGGCTTCCAGCGCCGGAGCCTCGTCCTTCAGATGGGCGACCTCGGCCATGAGCGCCTGCGCCCGGGCCTCGTCCTTGGCCTTCTTGGCGCCGCCGATCTCCTTGGCAAGCGCGTTGCGGCGCTCCTGGTTGCCTTGCGCGGCCGAGACCGCGGACTTGCGCGCGTCGTCCAGGGCGATCAGCTCGGCGGCGAGCGGCGCCAGCCCGCGGCGGCGCAGGGCCTCGTCGAAGGCGTCCGGATTGTCGCGGATGGCGCGGATGTCGTGCATGGGCTCGGCTCGTACGATGCGAGCCCGACGCTTAGCCGCATCGGCCCCGGCCCGACAAGCGCGGCCGGGTGATCCCCCCGCTACTGCGCCCGGATCTGGCGCTCGGCCGCCTTGTCCTCGGCGCGCCCGTAATTGATGAAGAACAGGTTCCCCTCCACGGGGCGCCCCTTCTGCAGGTTCGCGAGCTGCACCGTGGTCTGGTAGCCCTGCGGATCGGTGATCCGCCACTGGCTGAGGGTCTTCACCTCGGGGTCGAAGAAGAGCTGGATCTTCGAGGTGCCGCCCAGCGTCGAGCGGTCCTCCAGGGCGATGCGCAGGCCGCCCGGATCGTTGGCCACGTCGGTGACGGAGAGATCGCGGGCGAGGTCGATCTTGTCGCGCAGCAGGAATTTCAGGGGCGTCTGCGAGATGAAGTAGAGGTCCTGGGTGCCGAGCTTGCGGTCCTTGACCGCCACCGAGGTCCCGTCGGCCACGATCTCGAGAGGGGAGGGCTGGTCGTAGTCGAAGCGCAGGCGGCCGGGCTTGGCCAGCGTCAGCTTGCCGCCGATGCGGCGCCCGTCCGGGCCGATCTGGACGAAGCTGCCGGTGAGCGTGGTCATGCCGTTGAAGTAGGCGTTGGCCTGCGCGATCACGGTGGCGTCGTCCGCCTCGACCGCGACGGCGGCCGCTGCGGGCGCGCCCACGGCCGCGACCTTGGCGCCAGCCTTCGGATCGACGGCCTTCGGATCGGTGGTCTTGGGCTCCGCCCTGGCGGCCTTGGCCGCAGCCGCCTTGTCGGCCGCCACCTTGTCCGCCGGCTTGGCCGGCTTCGGCGCCTGGGCCACGGGCTTCTTCGGCGCGGCGGCGGGGGCCGCCGGGGCGGGCTCTGGCTCCGGCTGGGGGG
>NZ_JCBANU010000033.1:0-39669 GCF_059816145.1 Methylobacterium sp. 001424705
CGGTGGTGTCCGGGGCGAGGCTGCCGGTGGCGGCCGCGGCGGCGGGGCGGACCGGCGCGGCGCGCTCCTCGGCCACCCGCAGCTTGGGCGGGGCGACCGCGGCCCGCCGGGCGGCGCGCACCCGGCGGCGGCGCGGGCGGGGGCTCTCGGCGGTGGCGCCGATATAGCCGCCGACGATGCCGCCCACGACCGCCCCCACCGGTCCGCCCACCAGGGCGCCCGCCACCGCGCCGGTGCCGACACCCACCGTGGTCTTGCTCGCGGCCATCGCGGCCTGCGGGGCCGCGAGGGCGCCGAGGAGCAGCAACGCGGAAGTAAATGCCTTCATGATCCCCGTCATCCCTTGATTCCGGCTGCGGTCCCTGGCGGGCCACCGTGACGAAATCGGGGCCGCTTCGGGCCGGGGCGCGGGTTCGGCCCGCCGGGACTTGCGCCGGGCGGCGCCTGTGCTTTCCGCACATCAGTCGTCGCGGCCGGCCCCCGTCGTCGCAGCCGGCAGAAGGGCGAGGAGATCCGAAAAGTCCGGGCGCGCCGCGATGTCGGGCCCCGTGCAGGCCCGCTCCAGGTCGCGCCAGGGGCCGGCGCCGATGTCCGCGAGGGTGAGGAGCTCGCCCAGGAGCAGCCCCCAGGCCCGCATCTCGATCCGGCGCAGGGCCGCGCCGGCCGGCCCCGCGGGCAGGGTCGAGGCGGCGCCGAAATCGCTGACGACGGCGGCGCCGTCCGTGCCGTCCCACAGGATGTTGTGGCCGTAGAGGTCGCCGTGCAGGATGCCGCGGGCGTGGAGATGGGCGCAGGCCTCCGCGGCGGCGCGGGCGATGCGCAGGGCCGCCGCCGGCGTCAGGGCGAGGCCCGGGGCGTAGACGTCGCGGCTGCAGCTCTCCAGGCTCGGCGGCCCGGCGAGCACCCGCCAGTCCGCCGGCAGCAGCGGCATCAGCAGCCCCTCCGCGCCCGCCGGGTGGTCGACGAGGCGCCCCAGGGCGCCGGTGAGGTGCGGGTGCGCGCCGGCCGCGAGGCAGGCCGCCATCTCGCGCTCGGGCAGGCCGTCGCTGGTCATGGCACCCTTGAACAGCTTCAGCGCGACCGCCTCGGCCGGGGCCCCGCCGCGGCGCCAGAGCGCCCGGTGCACGCGGCCCGAGGCGCCCTCGCCGAGGAGGTCGCCCGGTTCGAGATCGCGCCAGGACACGCCCGGCACGTCGCGGCGCCCGGGCGCGTCATCGACGGGATTGCCCGCGAAGGAGGTCCAGGCCAGGGCCGGCAGGGTGGTCAGCCAGGGCGGCAGCGCCTCCAGGCGGTTGGCGGCCAGCCGCACCAGCTCCAGGTTCGGCGCCCCCGCCAGGCTCCCGGGCAAGGCCGCCAGGGCGTTGCCCGAGAGCATGAGCTTCTGCAGGTGCGGGCGCTGCCCGAGGGCGTCCGGCAGGGCGGCGATCCGGTTGTCCGTGAGGGTGAGCCAGCGCAGGGCCGGGGGCAGGGCCTCGCCCGGCACCTCCTCGAGCCCGGTGCCGCGAAAGCCGACCTGGCTCAGGGACGGGCAATCCCCCAGGACCGGCGGCAGGCGGGTGAAGCGGCTGCCCGAGCAGAACAGCACGCGCAGGTGCCGCAGGCGGCCGAGATCCGCCGGCAGCGCGTCGAGGTGGCTGCCGCTGAGGTCGAGGAGCTCGAGGGTGTCGGCGAGGCCGAAGACCTCGGGCGGGAATTCGGCGAGGCCGGGGGGAAAGCGCAGGGCCCGGGCCCCGGCGCAGTCGCCCCGGCGCAGGGAGGCCAGCAGGGCGGCCAACGGGTCGGCCAACGGGTCCTGGGTCATGTCGGGGGCGCGGGGAGCCGGATCATGCCGCCGGTCCTAGCGCGGGTGGGGGACCGGGCGCACGGCTTTTCGCGCGCAGGGCCGCGGCCCGGGCGGCGCCGGCGCGGGGATGGGCGGCGTCGAAGGCCTCCATCAGGCGGGCGGCGTCGACCTTGGTGTAGAGCTGCGTCGTGGCGAGGGAGGCGTGGCCGAGCAGCTCTTGGATCGCCCGCAATTCGCCCTGGCGCGCCAGGAGGTGGGTGGCGAAGGAGTGGCGCAGGGCGTGCGGCGTCGCGCTCGGGGGCAGGCCCAGCCCGCCCCGCATCGCCGCCACGGCGTACTGGATGATCCGCGGCGAGAGCGGGCCGCCCTTGGCGCCGACGAAGAGCGGGCCGTCCGGCGCCAGGACGTAGGGACAGGCCGCCACGTAGTCGGCCACCGCCGCCGCGACCACCGGCAGCACCGGCACCATCCGGGTCTTGCCGCCCTTGCCGAGCACGGTGACGGAATCGGTGCCCGGCACGGGCGCGTCCTTCGCCCGGATCCCGAGGGCTTCGGAAATGCGCAGGCCCGAACCGTAGAGCAGGGCCAGCACGGCGGCGTCGCGCGCCAGCACCCAGGGCTCGCGGGTCTCGCCGGCGCGCAGCTCCGGCCCGGTCATCGCCCGGGCGGCGTCGATGGGGATCGGGCGCGGCAGGCGCCGCTCCACCTTGGGCGAGCGCACGGCGCCCAAGGCCGCCACGGTGCCGTGGCCCTGGCGCTCGAGGTGGCGGGCGAAGGAGCGCAGGCCCGCCAGCGCCCGCATCAGCGAGCGCCCGCCGACCCCGTCCGCCCGGCGCGCGGCCATGAAGGCGCGCACGTCGCGCGGTTTCAGGGCGACGAGCTGGGCGATGCCGGGCGGGCCGTGCCGCCCGGCGCGATGGGCCAGGAACTGGCGCAGGTCCCGGGCATAGGCCTCGACGGTGTTGGGCGAGAGGCGCCGCTCCCGCGCGAGTTCGTCCTGCCACGCCCGGGCTTCGGCGCGCAGGGCCGCGTCCCCGGGAAACGCCAGGGCGTCGGCGGGGAGCGGGGCGGGACCGGGTGCGGAGGATGCCATCCGGCCACTGAAGCCCGAGAGGCGTTGACGCTCCGTTGCCGAGGGGGCGCGGGGTGGCGGAATCTGACTGCCGGGGAGGTCGGCTTTCGACCCTTTGCAGACGTTGGAAATGTCCGCTTCACGACGGCCGGGTGGACGAAGACCTGCGTTCGAAACTGCTGGATATCGGACGTCCGTGGTCGGCACTCCTGCTGATACGATAAGGCACAGCAAACCTCATAGTCGTTAGGGTGAGGAAGGATCGGCCCCCACGATGGCGGCGATGCGACTGGAGCGGCCGAGCCATCCTTCTTGTGCGTCTGGAACGGTGTGCTCTCCCGGTAGTAGGCACGGTTTCAGCCTAGCCTCGATCGTCCAGCAATCCGTCCAGATGCCGCCACGTCGAATAAGCAGATGCCGACCGTCGGCGGTGATCACGAGACGGGGGTTGGTCGTGAAGGAATGATCCTCTGAGTATGTGACCTCAGTGACCCCCTTGAAGAGCGTCTGCCAGGACCACCCGGTGGGCTGCTCCCAAAGGCCGAGGATCGTGTCCGTCATCCCAGGTTCGAGAGTCATCATGACGACCTGTCCATTCGGAAGGGTGACGCGATCTATTTCCGAGCGGAGTGTGGCCAATTGTACGAAGCCGATCACTAACGCGATCGCCGGGAGTGCGATCACAAGGCCCAACAAGGGTATGAGCCTTCGCCATCCTCGTTCACCGGCAACTGAGATCAAAAGGGAGAGTGCCAGCAGGATCACTCCCACGATGGGAGCATGATGGACCCAGGATGGCGGGATAACTTGAACGCTGCTGCGGAACGGCGCGACGCCAACAGAGAGAACGATATAGAGTGAGATGAGCAGGCCGCCACCGAGCAGCAAGGGACGCTGTAGGCGGGTAAGGTGCATCATGGTGAGTCCATCAGCATAGAAAGTTTCGCATAGCAACCACAGTGGCTGTTGGGTCAATACTGCCTTTGTGTTGGAGGACGGAAGTCGCTTCGCGGAAAAGGGGCGGAGGCCGCTCCCGACCCTTTGCAGGCCCTGGGAAGGTCCGCTTCAAGCTGCCAGACGAAATGAGGTGAACGACTGGTTTGTTGAAGAGCGATTGGCACTCGGGCAGATAGTTCATCCAGGCCGCGTCAGCCTTCGAACGAGGAAAGATCATGCGCTGGGTAGTCTGTTCGATGATTGCCATGCTTGGTACGGCGAGCGCCGACGAAGCCTCAATGCGTCGTTCCTCAATACGGCAGACCATACCAGCCTGCGCACTTGATCCTGTGCCCGCAGACGAACGCCTCTTCATACTTGGAGCGGCGACGCCATCTGTAGCGAGCAATCTCGTCTTTGCCGAACACGAAAGGGAAGCGGCGCTCGTACAGATCACCGTCGAACCTGGACCGGAAAAGCTCGCGCTCGCCATCTTTGGCGGCGACGGAACTATCTACGAAATTGAAGACCCGCACGGTCGCGCAGCCCGTATCCTGCTCCTCACGCGTGGGAGGACGAAAGCCGGTGTCGCAGGCGTCCCACGTGATCGTGTGCATCTGGTTGATTACGAAGGCTGCGCAGGTAGCCAGAGCCAGTCGATCATGCGCGCCGCAATGGACCCATCGCCAAAGGTTCGTTTGGCAGAGCGAGAAATCCTGGCACCAATGTTTGATCATCTGCCGGAGGTCATCATGCTGGGCGACGCCGAGCGTGTTTTTGTCCCTTCCGGCGAACGACGGGAGGTCGCCGAGGAACCATATGGCCTAACGATCATGAGCGATAATAAAGACTCGACAACGTTTCAGCGGCAACGTTTGGAATTTGAGTCGAATAAGCAGCCAATCGAGGTTTACGCAAAATCTGAGATGAGCGTACACATGCGCAACCTGCTCGACTCCCACCCTGGCGGTTTGCGCTATATGGACCCAGCTATGGTGGTGAGCCGTGCCTCGATTGCACAAAGCCCGCACATTCCTACCGCACAGCCTAAATAGCTACATCCTTGCCGTTCCACTTTGCCCCCCCCCCGTATGAACAACCGGCGACTGTTTGACGTGGCTTAGGGGCGGAACGTCCGCTTGAGGGCGAAGGGTCAGGGTCTGCTCCCCACCCATCACCGACGCAGAGGGGCGGGCCTAACACCCGCCCTCGATCCGAAACGGGCCGCCGCGACGCCTCATTGCCATACAGAAGCGCCCGTCACTCGCCCCACATCCAACCCCTCACCCCCGGCCCATCCGGTCCCCCAAAAAATCCCAGATCCGCGCCTCGGCCCGGCGGGATTCCGGCAGGCCCAGCAGTGGGTAGACGTGCATCAGGCCGGGCTCCTCGTGATAGGCGAGGGGGGCCTCCTCCGCCCGGGCGAGGGCGGCGAGGCGGCGGGCATCGGCCACCAGGATGTCGTGGGTGCCGCAGAAGAGTTCGATCGGCGGCAGGCCCCGCAGGGTGCCGAAGAGGGGGCTGACCCGCTCGTCCGTGAGGTCCCAATCGCCTGCGTACCAGCGCCCGAGGGTCCGCACGCCCGGGCGCATCAGCATCACGTCCCGGGGTTCGATCCGGGCCTGGGACGGGTCGGCGGTGGTGACGTCGAGCCAGGGCGAGATCAGGACGAGGCCGGCGGGACCGGGCAGGCTGCCTGCGCCGCCGGTCTCCCGGACCTGCATCGCCAGGGACAGAGCGAGGCCGCCTCCGGCGGAATCGCCCATCAGGGTGATCGGCGCTCCCGGATCGGCCTCGGCGCAGGCCCGGTAGACCGCCATCGCGAAGGCGCTCGCCTGCGCGCAGGCATGCTCCGGCGTCAGCGGGTAGAGCGGCACCGTGACGGTGAGGCCCGTGGCCGAGACCAGCCGCGCGAGGAAGCGCCAGTGGAGGCGGGTGATCGGGCTCGTATAGGCGCCCCCGTGCAGGTAGATCACCCGCCCCGTGCGGGCTCCCTGGCCGGGGGCCCCGGCCCCCGTGCGCGGCGCCCGTGCCCCCGTGCGCGGCGCCAGGGTGTAGACCTCGAAGCCGTCGCGGGTCTCCCAGGTCACGGCCAGGGTCCGGCGCAGGGCGGGCGTCGGCCGGGCCGGCCGCGGGCGCCGGGCCACCGCCGCCTCGGGGTCGCGCTCCGCCTGGGCGAAGCTGCGCCGCCGCCCGGTGAGGCGGATCGCCAGGGCGAGGAGGCGCGCGGGCAGGCTGGTCACAGCCGCCCCGCGATGGTGTCGCCAACCCGCAGGGCGTTGGCGATGATGGTCAGGGTCGGGTTCACGGCCCCGATCGAGGGGAAGAAGCTCGCATCGGTGACGTAGAGGTTGTCGATGCCGTGGGCCCGGCAATCGAGGTCGAGCACGGAGGTGGCCGGGTCCGTGCCGAAGCGCAGCGTCCCGGCCTGGTGCGCGGTGCCGCCGATGGGCGTGTCCTTGCCGAGATAGAGCGAGCGGTCGAACAGGTGCGGGTGCACGTCGAGCTTGCCGCAGAGGTCGCGCAGCTTCTGCTTCAGGCGGGTATGCCCCTCCATGTTGCTCTCGGTGAGGTCGAGGCGGACCCGGCCGCCCTCGTAGAAGATCCGGTTCTCCGGCCGGGGCAGGTCCTCCGAGGTCAGCCAGAAGTCGAGGGAATGCTTCGCGATCCAGTCGAAGGGCTTTTCGGGAAACCATTGCAGGAAGCCCGGCAGGCCCTCGCCGTGGATCTGGGTGCCGTCGGACTTGCCGACCATCTGGATGTGGCCCAGCGGAAAGTCCCAGTCGTCCGAACCGAAGTAGAAGTCGTTGAGCCCGAGGGTCTTCTGGAACTTCGTCGGGTTCGGGGTGCGCGAGACCGCCAGCACCGTGGCGTTGTTGTGGCGCATGTAGTTGCGCCCGACCTGGCCGGAGCCGTTGGCGAGGCCGTGCGGGTGCGCCTCGTTGGCCGAGCGCAGCATCAGCAGGGCCGAGGAGAGGGCGCCGCAGGCCACCACCACGATGTCGCCCGAGACCGTCCGGCTCTGCCCGTCGCGCACGAGCTCGACGCCGGTGATCGCCCGCCCGCTCGGGCTGGTGAGGAGGCGCTCGACATAGGCGCCGGTCCACAGGGTGAGGTTCGGGTGCCGGGCCAGGGCCGGGTCGACGCAGATGATCTGCGCATCGGCCTTGCCGTTGGTCAGGCAGGGATAGCCGTCGAAGGCGTCGCAGCGGATGCAGGCCGAGTGCGGCAGGGCCTTCCCGTCGCGCTCGTCGAGGAGCACGCCCACCGGCAGGTGGAAGGGCCGGTGCCCCTCGCGCTTCAAGCCGTCGAACAGCTCCTGGATGCGCGGCTCGTGGGAGACCGGCGGGTAGGCGTAGGGCTTGTCCGCCGGAGGCTCGGTCGGGTCCTCGCCGCGCAGGCCGTGGACGTGGAAGAGCTCCTCCGCCGCCTGGTAGTAGGGCGCGAAGGTGTCGTACTTCACCGGCCATTCCGGCGCCTCGCCGTCGGGGTGGCGCACCACGTCGAAGTCGCGGGCGCGCAGGCGCAGCAGCACCGAGCCGTAGACCTTGCTGTTGCCGCCCACGTAGTAGTGCAGGCCCGGGTGGAAGGTGCGCCCGTCGGCGCCGTACCAGGTCTCGGGCGCCTGGTAGCGCGCATCCACGAAGACCGCCTGACTGTCCCAGTTCTCGCGCTCCCGCGGCAGGTAGCCGCCGCGCTCCAGGAGCAGCACCCGCTTGCCGGTCTGGGCGAGGCGCCAGGCCATGGTGCCGCCGCCCGGCCCCGAGCCCACGATCACCACGTCGTAATGGTCCTGATTCATGGGGGTTTCCATGGGGCGTCCTTCGGGATCCTGCGCCGCGGGCGGGTCGGTTCGCGGATGCCGGCACCGGAGCCTCGCTTGCGCCACGATCGCGCGCCGCGGTGCAGCATCCGATGCTCCGAACGTTTGAACCCCCGCGCGGGTGCCGCGTTCAACCGCCGATGGCATCACGTTCTGCCGAGCCATCCCATCCCGGCGGGTCGCCCACCTCTCAGGTCAGGACCGGATCTTGGTCGCACTCAGCATCGGTATCGCCTTCGCGGTCCGGCTCCTCCTGGTCCTGCTGTTCCTGCCCTTCAGTGCGCTGGACAAGATCCTGAATTTTCGGGGCGCGGTCGGCCAGGCCCGCGAGCGCGTCGCCAGCACCAGGCTCGCCCGCGCCCTCATCCTCGCGGGGCTGTTCGTCGAGGTGGTGATGTCGGCCGGCATCCTCACCGGCATCGCCGACCGGGCCGCCGCCTTCGTGCTCGCCGGCTATTGCGGCGTCACGGCCCTCCTGTGGAAGCAGTTCTGGCGCCCGGGCGACTTCTGGGCCGGCGGCGACAGCAAGGGCCGGGGCCTGTTCTGGGACTTCCTCAAGAACGTCGCCCTCGCCGGCGGGTTTCTGCTCATCACCTTCGGCACCGGGGCCGACACGGTGCGGCTCTTCCTCGCCGACCCGCTGGCCTCGTCGCAGCCCTACCGCACCACCCCCGTTTCCACCCCCGTCAGGACGAGCCCATGAGCGACGAGACCGCCCCCGAAAAACCCCGCGTGCCCTACTGGCACCTCTGGACCGACGCCGAGGGCGTCAGCCACCAGACCCGCTGCGCCCTGACCGATTTCGACATGAAGTCGATGCAGCCGCCGGCCGATCCGCAATGGCAGGGCACCAAGACCCATGACGGCGCCACCGTGATGGTCACGGTGCAGCCGGTGGGCTGGACCGGCGCCTGGCACGAGAACCCGAAGCCCCAATGGATCATCCCGCTCTCGGGGCGCTGGTTCGTCGAATCCATGGACGGCACCCGGGTCGAGATGGGGCCCGGCGAGATCTCCTTCGGGGAGGACCAGAACACGAAGGCGGTGGACGGGCGCCAGGGGCACCTCTCCGGCACGGTCGGGCCTGAACCCGCCGTGCTGATGGTGGTGCAGTTCGATGCGCCGCCCACCGTCGCCACCCCGTGCCGGTTCCGGTAGCCCCATGGCGTCCACGCGCGAAGATCCGGGGTTCGAGGTCGTCGATCAGCGCTTTGCCGGATACCTGCTGGGCAATGCCGAACTGGAGGAGATCGCCACCGGCTTCCGCTGGATCGAGGGGCCGGTCTGGTTCGGGGATGCCGACTGCCTGCTGTTCCAGGACCTGCCGCGCGACCGCACCCTGCGCTGGAGCGAGGCGGAGGGGCTCTCGGTCTACCGGGCGCCCTCGCACTTCGCCAACGGCCAGACCCGCGACCGCCAGGGCCGGCTGATCGCCTGCTCGCACCGGAACCGCTGCCTCACCCGCACCGAATACGACGGCGCCGTCACCACCCTGGTCACCCACCATGCCGGGCGCCGCCTCAACGCCCCCAACGACGTGGTGGTGGCCTCCGACGGCGGGATCTGGTTCACCGATCCCGTCTACGGCATCGCCACCGACTACGAGGGTGGCCGCCAGACCTCCGAGCAGCCGCCGGCCCTCTACCGCCTGGACCCGGATTCCGGCGCGGTCCGCGCCATGGCCACCGATTTCGACGGGCCGAACGGGCTCGCCTTTTCCCCCGACGAGCGGAGGCTCTACGTGGCCGAGACCGGCGACCAGAGCCGGCCGAACCCGCGCCAGTACATCCGCGTCTTCGACGTCGGGCCGGACTTCGCGCTCTCGGGGGGCGGGGTCTTCCACACCGTCGCCCCCGGCTACTGCGACGGGATGCGGGTCGACGAGGACGGCAACGTCTGGAGCAGCGCCGCCGACGGCGTCCACTGCATCGATCCCTCCGGCCACCTGATGGGCAAGATCTTCGTGCCCCACCGGGTCTCGAACCTGACCTTCGGCGGCCGGATGAAGAACCGCCTGTTCATCGGCGGCTCGCACACCCTCTACGCGATCTTCCTCAACCGGCGCGGCGCGCAGAACCCATGACGGGGGACGTGAAGCCGGATAGCGGGGCCGGACCGCTGCGCCTGGACCGGATTCGCCTCGTCAGCGCCGATCCCGAAACGCTGGCGCGGTATTTCACGGCGGCGCTCGGGTTTTCCCGTGTGACCTCGACACGACCTCTGGTCGACCGGCGAACCACTTTTGGCGAAACCGTCGTGTCCCTCCGGCTCGGCGCGCAGGCCGTCGACCTCGTCGGGTTCGACCGTCCGGGGCGGCCCTATCCCGACGCCGTGCCGGGCTGGAGCCCCCTGTTCCAGCACATCGCCATCGTGGTCTCGGACATGGCGGCCGCGGTCTCACGCCTGTCGGCGACGCCGGGCTGGCGCCCGATCTCCACGGCCGGGCCGGAGCGCCTGCCGGCGGCCTCGGGCGGCGTCACCGCCTTCAAGTTCCGCGACCCCGAGGGGCATCCCCTTGAATTCCTTGCGTTTCCCCCCGGGCAGGTACCGGAGGCCTGGCGCGGCGGCGGCCCCGATCCCTGCCTCGGCCTCGACCATTCGGCGATCTCGGTGACGGATACCGCCGCGAGCCTCGCCTTCTACGCGGGCCTCGGCTTCAGAGCGGCGTCGCGCTCCACCAATGTCGGTCCCGCGCAGGCCCGCCTCGACGGCGTGCCGGACCCGCACGTCACCGTGACGGGCCTGAGGCCGCCGGGGGCACCGACACCGCACGTCGAACTCCTTGACTATGCAGGGGAATTTTCCCGCGGCGGTCACGTCTGCGACGACCGCGACATCGCCGCCACCGTCCTGGTCTTCGCCGGCGCCGATGGCGCGCCCCGCCACCTCCGGGACCCGGACGGCCATCGGCTTCGGCTGACCTGAGATCCTCGTCCGGAGCGGCCCGCCCGTGGGGCGCGGCGCCGAATGCGCCCGGAACCGGAAATTCACGGCTTGCGGACCCCGTCGCGCACGCCCTCGCCGGACCGCGTGTCCGCCTGCGTCGCGATCCAGGCCAGCGCTGCAGCCAGATCGCGGAAAGGCGCCGGCCTCGGAGAACCGAGGTTGCCGAAACCCACCTCCAGGAACCAGTGTCCGGCCTCCGGGCCATGGTCGGCCGAGAGTTGGATCAGGATCGCGACGAGGAGCCCCTCGTCCATGACCAGCCGGCCTTCCTCGTCGCTGCTCCCTGTCCGGATCCGGATGGACTGGAGGCTCAGCGTCATGGGCCGGGTGGCCGCTTCTGATGCAGGTAGGCCGGGTCGAATTCCGCGCGGTTCGTCAGTGCGTCCCAGTCGTGGATGACGAGGCGCTGCCCCTGAAGGGTCAGCAGTCCCTGGCCGCGCAGATCCTGTAGGACGCGGTTGACGTGGACGTTCGAGACGCCGATCGCATCGGCGATGTCACCCTGGGTGAGGGGCATCTCGCAGGCGAAGTCCCGCGCCAGTCCCATGCCGTGCAACTTCAGGTAGATCTCGCAGAACAGGTGCGTGATCCGGCCGAGCGTCGAGCGGCGTCCGATATTGGTCATCCACTCCCGGAAGATCGCCGCGTCCACGAGGGTATCCCGCCAGAGGGCGGCCGTGATGCCGGGATGGTTGCGGGTGAGGTCGAGCATCGCCTCGTGCGGGATGAAGGCCAGGGTGCAGGCCGTCAGGGTGCTGAGGCTATGATCCATCACCGGCAGGTGCAGGCTCTGCAGGTCGGGGATGTCCCCGGGGATGTGGACCGACAGGATCTGCCGCTTGCCCTCGTCGAGGAGCTTGTAGCGGAAGGCCCACCCTTCGAGCAGGAGGCAGCATTGCTTGGGATGGTCGCCGTCGCGCACGATGTCCTGATGGGCGCTCAGTTGCCGGCGCGTGACCGGCAGGCGTTCGATCGCCCGACGCTCGAGGTCCGAGACGGTGATGATAGTCTCCAATTTTCGAACGAGCAGGCTGAGATCGGTGCCGGCGGCAAGGCTCATTGCGCAAGTGCCTTTCTCGGGCAGGTTTGGCGTGGGCAGGAGTGACGCATCGGAACTCCGTAGACCGGCCGGACCGCGCAATCCTCACCTACTAACATGAAGACAGGTGGGGAGGTGCCCGCGTTGGCCGGGTCTGCCCGCGGGTATCGACCTCGCCCTCTCGCCAGGGGGGGGGCCGAATGGGCCTGCTTTAACAAGGCGAACGCCGGCGCATTAACAAATATCAGTGACAGGCCTGACTGTGCCGATCAGGCTGAAAGTATCACGCGGATGTGAATGGGCCCTTCGCTGGTGGAAGCGATCCCCGATCTTACCGAAGAACGTGGCGGGGGCGTGAGAGACCCGCGCCGCTTCGTTCAGGTTCAGATCGGCCACACCCCCTGGGGGCATGCGACCCTGCCCCTGCGAATCCGTCTGGCTCGCGGATTCTCATGTCGCATGACCGGGTGGGCGGGGATGAGATGCCCGTCACCCACGCATTCCTGGTCCAGACCCTGGGATCCCAGCGCCTCGGCGCGACCCTCAGCGTGCAGGCGCTCGAGGCGCTCGCCGCTAGCAGCAACGGACTGCCCGAGGGCGAATTTCACCGGCTCATTCCGCAGGGACCGGACCCGGAGCGCGGCGCCGGGATCTGAGCCGGTGTGTCCCGTCGGATGCGCGCGGCCTGACGCGGGTCTGAAAGGCGGGGCTGGGCGGTTGCAGCTGTTGAGACTCGAGCCGCCCAGCCCCTATCGGAGCGCGGACCTTGGGAAGGAGGCACTTCGATCGGGGGGGGGAAATCTGCATTCTGATGGAACGCGATCACCCACGATTACGTCGCACCACGTGATGTCCGCGGGGCGCCTTTTAGAAAGTCGGAGCCGACGCAGGCACGTGCGGCCACATCTTCAGTACGTCGGCATCACGGCTACCGGATTCAAGCGCATCGAAGTCCGGGCCTCATGGAGGACCCGCCTCTCGCCAAAACTCAGTCGTTATTCTAGACGAAGTCCCATGCGAATGGTTGGGAGGCGGTCCAAATTGAGGCAATATCTCATGAATATTCAAAGATAAATTTGAATAACAGAAATGCATGAAGATAATCGGTCGCGGGGCCGATTTGGAAGATCCCATGGCAGGGGCCGACCTGCACACGGTTCGCGACGAGAAATGCCTGTGGACTTGGTCGACCACGGCACCGTACAACCATTCCAAAGACGGGGCCGCCGCCGCGGACATCCGGCGGAGCACGACTCACGACTGGGCAACACGGCAGGAAACGCATGATCCGTTTGAATTTGAACGGCGCCATCCGCGAGGTCGAGGCCGAACCCGACACGCCGCTCCTCTGGGTCATCCGCGAGCAGGCCGGCCTCACTGGCACCAAGTACGGCTGCGGCATCGCACAGTGCGGCGCCTGCACGGTGCATATCGACGGCACGGCGGTGCGCTCCTGTTCGATGCCGGTCTCCAGCGTCACCCCTGACCAGAAGATCGTGACGATCGAGGGCCTGTCGAAGGATCGCTCGCACCCGGTGCAGAAGGCCTGGGCCGAACTCGACGTGCCGCAATGCGGCTTCTGCCAGTCTGGAATGATCATGGCGTCGGCGGCGCTGCTGGCGCAGAACCCGCACCCGAGCGAGGCGCAGATCCGCTCCGAGATCACCAACATCTGCCGCTGCGGCACCTACAACCGCGTCCTGGCCGGCATCAAGCTCGCCGCCGATGGCGGCCAGGCCGGTTGAGGAGACAGCCATGAATGCCCGCGCGAACAAGCCTTCCCGACGCGCTTTCGTGGCCGGCGCCGTTGCCGCCGGCGGCCTCAGCCTCGGATTTCACGTGCCCTTCCCCGAGGCTGCCGCGCAGGAGGCTCCGCCGGCGCTCACGCCCGAGGTCAATGCCTGGGTGGTGATCAAGCCGGACGAGACTGTGGTGATCCGCATCGCCCGATCCGAGATGGGCCAGGGCACTCTCACGGGCCTCGCCCAACTCGTCGCCGAGGAGCTCGGCTGCGACTGGAGCAAGGTGGTCACCGAGTATCCCACGCCGGGCCAGAACGTCGCCCGCGGCCGGGTCTGGGGCGATTTCGGCACGGGCGGTAGCCGCGGCATCCGCGAGTCCCAGGACTATGTTCGCAAGGGGGGAGCCGCCGCCCGCATCATGCTGGTCGAGGCCGCCGCCCAGGGTTGGGGCGTCGCTCCTTCGGAGTGCCGGGTCGAGAAGGGCGTGATCAGCCATGGGGGCTCCGGCCGCACCACCACCTTCGGTGCGGTGGCGATGGCGGCAGCCAAGGTCACGCCGCCGAAGGACATCGTCCTCAAGGATCCGAAGGACTGGACCATCGCCGGCAAGCCGGTGAAGCGCCTCGATACCGTCGAGAAGACCGACGGCAGCCAGATCTACGGCATCGATCTCACCATGCCTGGCCTGCTGAACGCGGCAATCCGCGACTGCCCCGTCTTCGGCGGCACCGTGAAGAGCTTCGACGCCAAGGCTGTCGAGGGTATGCCCGGGGTCAGGAAGGTCGTCGCGGTGGGCGATACCGGCGTGGCGGTCATCGCCGACACCTTCTGGCGTGCCAAGACCGCCGTGGAGGCCCTGCCGATCGTCTGGGACGAGGGCCCGAACGGCCAGGTTTCGAGCGAGACCATCGCGGCGACCCTGCGCGACGGCCTGGACGCCGAGGACGCCTATGTGGGCAACAAGGGCGGCGACGTCGCGACCGCCCTGAAGGGCGCGGCCCGGGTCGTGGAGGCGACCTACGGCGTCCCCTTCCAGAACCACGCCACCATGGAGCCGATGAACGCCACGGTGCGCTGGACCCCGGAGCGCTGCGAGGCCTGGGCACCGACCCAGAACGGCGAGGCGGCGCTCGCCGCCGTGGCCGAAGCCGCCGGCCTCTCGGCGAAACAGTGCGACGTCTACAAGCTCCTGCTCGGCGGCGGCTTCGGCCGGCGCGGCGCCACCCACGACTGGCTGCGCCAGGCCGTCCTCATCGCGAAGGAGATGCCCGGGACCCCGATCAAGCTGATCTGGACCCGCGAGGAGGACATGACCCACGGGCGCTACCACCCGATCACCCAATGCCGGATGCGCGCCGGGCTGGACGACGCCGGCAACGTCACCGGGCTGCACATGCGCATCTCGGGGCAATCGATCCTGGTCTCGGTGGCGCCGAACCGGATAGTGGACGGCAAGGATCCGGTGGTGTTCCAGGGGCTCAATGCCGGCGGCGCGGAGGCCGCGATCGGCTACGCGATCCCGAACATTTTGGTCGACCACGCCATGCGCAACCCGCACGTCCCGCCGGGCTTCTGGCGCGGCGTGAACATGAACCCGAATGCGATCTACCTCGAATGCTTCATGGACGAGCTCGCCCATGCGGTGGGACAGGATCCCCTGGCCTTTCGGCTGAAGCTGATGGTGCAGCACCCCAAGCACCGGGCGGTGCTGCAGGCGGTGGCGGACAAGGCCGGCTGGGGCACGAAGCCCCCCGCAGGCGTCCACCGGGGTCTCGCCCAGATGATGGGCTTCGGCTCCTACGTGGCAGCGGTGGCCGAGGTCTCCGTCGGCGAGGATGGGACGGTCAAGGTTCACCGCATCGTCGCGGCCACCGATCCGGGCCATGCCCTCAACCCGCAGCAGATCGACGCCCAGATCGCGGGTTCCTTCGTGTACGGCCTGTCCGCGGCGCTCTACCAGGAATGCACCGTCAAGGACGGCCGCATCGAGCAGACGAACTTCGACACCTACCCCGTGATGCGGCTTCAGGAGATGCCCGTGGTCGAGACGATCGTGATCCCGTCGGGCGGCTTCTGGGGTGGGGTCGGCGAGCCCACCATCGCGGTGGCGGCCCCCGCTGTGCTGAACGCGATCTATGCGGCCACCGGCAAGCGCGTGCGCCAGATGCCGGTGAAGAACACGGACCTGCGCCGGGCGTGATGCGCCCGGCTGTGCTCGCGGCCTGGCTGCTCGCCGGGTCCGTCGGGATGGTCCTGGCGAGGGAGCGCCCGCCGCCGGGGGCTTCCTCCTGCGCCGGGTGTCACGCCGAGGGGGCCGCGATGGGGGCGATCGACGGTCGCCCGGAGGCCGAAATCGCGGCGGCGCTCGCCCAGTACCGTTCGGGCGTGCGACCCGCGAGCGTGATGAGCCGCATCGCCAGGGGTTTCTCGGAGGAGGAGTCCCGAGCGATCGCCGCCTACCTGTCGCGGCAGTGTCCGGCCGCCCCCGAGACGATCCAGGAGCGGCCATGAGCCGGACGCGCCGGGCGTTCCTCGCCACCGGGGCAGCCTTCGCTTTGGGGCGGCCGGCTCTGGCTCAGGCCGCGCCGAAGGTCGTGGTGATCGGCGGCGGCTTCGGCGGCGCCACCGCCGCACGCGCGCTCCACGGCGGCGGCCTCGACGTGACCCTGGTCGAGGTGAATTCGACCTATGTCTCCTGCCCGTTCAGCAACGAGGTCATCGCCGGGCTCCAACCGATGGCGGCGCAGCGGTTCGGCTACGAGGGCCTTGCCCGTGCCGGCATCCGCGTCGTGCACGCCGCTGCCACCGGCATCGACGCGGATGCACGCCGGGTGACGCTCGCAGACGGCACCGCACGCACTTATGACCGACTCGTGCTCTCGCCGGGGATCGACCTGCGCTTCGACGCCATTCCCGGCTACGACGCGGCGGCGGCCGAGCGCATGCCCCATGCCTGGAAGGCGGGCGAGCAGACGCTGCTCCTCGCCCGGCAGCTCGCCGCGATGCCCGAGGGCGGCACCGTGGTGCTGGCGGTGCCGGGCAATCCCTATCGCTGCCCGCCCGGCCCCTACGAGCGCGCGAGCCTGATCGCCCATGTGCTCAAGACCACCAAGCCCCGCGCGAAGCTGATCCTCCTCGACGCCAAGGACACCTTCTCGAAGCAGCGCCTGTTCCAGTCGGGCTGGAAGGCCCTCTACCCGACGCAACTGGAATACGTCCCCCTGGCGGAGGGCGGACAGGTCACTGCCGTCGACCCGGACGCCATGATCGTCCGCACCGACTTCTCGGACTACAAGGCCGACGTGGCCTGCATCATCCCGCCCCAGCGGGCAGGGCGGATCGCCGCCGTCGCTGGCGTCGCCGACCGCAGCGGCTGGTGCCCGATCGATCCCGTCACCTTCGAATCCCGGCTGGTGCCCGGCATCCACGTCATCGGCGACGCGGCCATCGCCGGGGCGATGCCGAAATCCGCTTTCTCGGCCAACGCCCAGGCCAAGGTCTGCGCCGACGCGGTGATCGACCTCCTGGCTGGCCGCGCACCCGAGACGCCGAAGCTGATCAACACCTGCTACAGCTTGGTGGCGCCCGGCTACGGCATCTCGATCGCGGGCGTCTACCACCCGGCGGGCGGCGTCCTCGCCGACGTGGAGGGGGCCGGCGGCATCAGCCCGGTCGACGCGTCGATGGCCCTGCGCGAGCAGGAGGCCCTCCACGCCGCCGACTGGTACCGCACCATCACCCGGCAGGTCTTCGGGTGAGGCGCGTGCCCGGATGGGTCTGGATCGGCTGCACGATCCTGGCCGCGCGGGCCGAGGCCGCGGCGGGAGCCGAACCGGGCGCGGAGCCCCTGCGGCCCGTCACCGTCGTCGACCGTGCCATACCCGCCAGCCTGACCGGCGTGCCGGGGGATCCCGCGCGGGGCCGGGCCCTCGTGACCGACCGCACCAAGGGGCTCTGCCTGCTCTGCCACGCCGGGCCGTTCCCCGAGGAGCCGTTTCCCGGCAATCTCGGCCCCGACCTCGTGGGCGTCGGCGACCGGCTCGCGCCCGGAGCCCTGCGCCTGCGCCTCGTGGACGGCCGGGTCTTGAACCCGGACACCATCATGCCCTCCTATTACAGCCTCGCGGGCACCATGCGGGTCGGCGCAGCCTGGCGCGGCCGGCCGGTGCTGGCACCCCAGGAGATCGAGGACATCGTCGCCTTCCTTGCGACGCTACGCGAAACCCCTTCGGAGAGGCCGGCGCCGTGAGCCCGCACATGTCCCACCACCCGAGCCGACGCGGCCTCCTCGCCCTTGGACCCGGCCTCGCCGCGACCGTCGCCCTGCACCCGGTGGCGGCCGGGGCCGCGATCCGCACCGAGAGCACGGCCGAGGCCATCCGGCGCTTCGCGGGCGAGGCCGAGATCCTCCCGGGGCGCGTCCGCCTCGACCTGCCGCCGCTGGTCGAGAACGGCAACGCGGTGACGATCACCGTGGCGGTGGACAGCCCCATGACGCCGGAGGACCATGTCCGCCGCATCGCGGTGTTCAACGACAGGAATCCGCAGCCGAACGTCATCACCGTATACCTAGGGTCGCGTGGAGGTCGCGCTGCGATCACGACCCGAATCCGCCTCGCCGACACGCAACGCATCACCGCCATCGCGGAGACCAGCGACGGGCGCTACTGGTCGACCACGGCCGACGCCATCGTCACCCTCGCCGCCTGCCTGGAGGGCTGAGCCGCCATGGCCCGCACCCTGATCAACGTGCCGAAATCCGCCCAGGTCGGCGAGGTCGTCACGATCAAGACCCTGATCTCGCACCCGATGGAGACCGGCTTCCGGCCGGGGGCCGACGGGCGCATCCGCCCGCGGGACATCATCACGGAGTTCGCCTGCCTCTACGACGGCGAGACGGTGTTCCGGGCCGAGCTGTTTCCGGCCACCGCAGCCAACCCCTACCTGACCTTCAGCCTGCGGGCGACGCAGACGGGCACGCTCACCTTCACCTGGCGCGGCGACAACGGTTTCTCGCAGACCGAGACCGCGACCCTGACGGTGACGTGAGGCGGTTCGCGCTCCTGATGGTCGCGGTCCTGTCGGCGGGGCCGGGGCGGGCGGACGGGAGTCCCGCCGCCGCGCGGCGCTCGGGCTTCGACACCATGAGCCCCGACATCCAGGCGATGCAGCGCGACGGCATGGCCAACCCGGCCCTGCTCTGGCTCGCGGACGGCGCCGACCTCTGGGGCAAGCCGCCGGCCCCGGGCCGGCCCGCCTGCGCCGGCTGCCACGGCGAGGCCGGGACCACGATGCGCGGCGTCGCCGCCCGCTACCCGGCCTGGGACGCCGAGACCGCGGCCCCCCTCGACCTCGAGGGCCGGATCAATGCCTGCCGGCGGCGCCACCAGGGCGCGGAGCCCTATCCGTACGAGAGCCGTGAGCTCCTCGGGCTCGCCGCCTACGTCGCCGCCCAGTCCGCGGGCCTGCCGATCACGGCCCCGGACGATCCCCGCCTCGGTCCCGCCCGGGCGGCCGGCAAGGCGCTGTTCACGCAGCGCATGGGCCAGCTCGGCCTGTCCTGCGCCGCCTGCCACGACGACAACCCCGGACGCCGCCTCGGCGCGGCCCTGATCCCGCAGGGCCACCCCACCGGCTATCCGCTCTACCGCCTGGAATGGCAGGGGGTCGGGTCCGTGCAGCGGCGCCTGCGCAACTGCATGACGGGAATGCGGGCCGAGCCCTTCGACTACGGCGGGGAGGAGTTCGTCGCCCTGGAGCGCTACCTCATGGACCGGGCCGCGCCCCTGCCGATGGAGACCCCGGCGGTGCGCCCGTAGGGGTCAGCGGAGTCGGGCCAGCACGAGCCCGCCGGCCGCGGTGAGCAGGACGACGATCCAGGGGGGCGCCCGCCCTGCGGTGAGCAGCACGAAGGCCAGGACCGCGAGGGCGAAGTCGCGGGCGTCGCCCACGGCGCTGACCCAGACGGGATCGTAGAGGGCGGCTCCCAGGATGCCGACCACGGCGGCGTTGGTGCCGCGCATCGCCGCCTGGGCGCGGGGACGGGCGCGCAGGCCGTCCCAGTAGGGCAGGGCGCCGTAGACCAGGAGCAGGCCCGGCAGGAAGATCGCCACCAGGGCGATGACCGCCCCGGGCAGGCCGTGCGGCACCGGGCCGACCGCCGCGCCGAGATAGGCCGCCACGGTGAAGAGCGGCCCCGGCACCGCCTGGGCGGCGCCGTAGCCGGCGAGGAACCGGGCCGGATCGATCCAGCCGGGGCCGACCACCTCCGCCTGCAGCAGCGGCAGCACCACGTGGCCGCCGCCGAACACCAGGGCGCCCGCGCGGTAGAAGGCGTCGAACAGGGCGAGCCCCTGGCCCGCCGGACCCGCGGCGCCGCTCGGGGCGAGCAGGGCCGGCCCCACGAGGGTCGGCCCCACGAGCAGCCCCGCGAACAGGATCAGCGCCACCGCGCCCGCCCGGCGCGAGACCGGCACCGCGAGGCGGCCGACGGTGGCGGCGGGCGCACCCCGGCACAGGATCAGCCCGGCCGCGGCCCCGAGGGCGATCACCAGCACCTGTCCGACGGGGCCGGGCAGGAAGACGACCCCCATCAGCGCCGCGACGGCGATCCCGGCGCGGGGCCGGTCGGGGGTGAGCGTGCGGGCCATGCCCCAGACCGCCTGGGCCACCACCGCCACGGCCACGAGCTTGAGGCCGTGCAGCACGGCCTCCGCCCAGGGGCCCGTCAGGGCGCCGGCCCCGAGGGCGAAGGCGAGGAGCACCAGCGCGGAGGGCAGCGTGAAGGCCGCCCAGGCGGCGAGCCCGCCGAGGAGGCCGCCGGCCCGCAGCAGCCCGAGGGAGAAGCCGACCTGACTGGAGGCTGGCCCCGGCAGGAACTGGCACAGGGCGACGAGGTCGGCATAGCCCGCCTCGTCGATCCAGCGCCGGCGCTGCACCAGCTCGTCCCGGAAGTAGCCGAGATGCGCGATCGGACCGCCGAAGGACGTCAGGCCGAGCTTGAGGAACACGCCGAACACCTCGGCGGCCCGGCCGGGACCCGGACGCGTCTTGAGGAATGGAGGCTGTGCCTGCCCGTTCACGCGGTGATCCTCATCGTCGACACGTCTCCAGCACCCATCCCGCTCTCGATCGACCATGGACCGGTTCGGCGGGCGGATACCATCCGGCGCGGCCCAAGTCGCGGCGATTCCCGCCGGCCGGCCCGTCCCCGGGGCGCGGCGCACCGGCGGACCGCAGGCGCGCCTCGCGGGAAACGCCCAAACGAGGCGCAGAGCAATCAAGTCTGGCTATAGTACGCATCGTCCTAAGTAAAGTACGGATCGTCACCTAATCAATCGACTCAGAGGTCTGTACTTACAAATCCATAAACCAATCCTGGTCGAGATTGATGTGCCTAGACGGCATCGATGGCTCCAAACCTGGATTGCATCTCATGGACTATTCTGTTGGTCTAACTCAGGCTGCGCGTGACAATGTGCTCTCTCTGCAGAACACCGCGTCGCTGATGTCTACCAATCAGGAGCGCCTGACGACTCGAAAGAGCGTCAACAGCGCCCTGGATGATCCGGTCAAGTATTTCACCGCGCAGGCGCTCACGGATCGCGCCGGCTCCCTGACGAGCCTGCTCGCAGGCATGTCCAACGGCATCCAGACCATCAAGCAGGCGTCGAATGGCCTCGACACGATCAGCACCTACGTGAAGTCGATGCAGGCGGTGGTGCAGCAGGCCCAGAGCAGCGCCGCGCAGAACCTGCCCAAGATTTCCGGGACCGCCGTCCTCGGTGCTCCGAACTTGGCCACTGCCGCGGGCATGAGCGTCCGTGACTACTCCCTCGGCATGACCCTGATCGCTCCGGTCGCCCCGGCCAAAGCCGGTGCCAACGGAAACGTCGGGCTGGCGACGACCGTCAACACCCTGCAGATTTCGGCTGGCAACGCGAGCTACAGCTACACGATCACGGCGTCCGACACGGTCGCCGACCTCGTCAGCCAGATCAACAAGTCGGGCCTCGCCACCGCGTCGGTGGACAACCAGGGTTTGATGCAGGTGGTCGGCGAGGGATCCGATCCTCTCACCATCAATCTCGGTGCCGCCGCGACGCCGCCGGCGACCGGCTTCACCGCCAACACGACGGCGACGACGCGGATCTTCGGTGCGAAGTCGAATGCCGTCGTCGGCGGCCTCACCTCGGCGGCCCGTTCGGCTCTGGTCGAGCAGTTCAACACCTTGCGCACCCAGATCGACTCCGCAGCCAAGGATTCCGGCTTCAGTGGCATCAATCTGCTCAACGGCGACAAGACCTCGGTCGTCTTCAACGAGTTGACCGGGCCGGACCAGTCAAAGCTCGTCGTGCAAGGCACGGTGACCAACTCAGCAAACCTAGGGATCGGTCTGATGCAGGATATAGCTACGTCCGCCGGTGGGTCGAACTTCGGCATCCAGAACAACGCGGACCTCACGAAAGCGGCGGACGCGCTGACCGGTGCGCTCAACACCCTGAAGACCCAATCGAACGTGCTCTCCTCGAACATGTCGATCATCCAGACCCGCCAGGACTTCACCAAAAGCATGACCAACATTCTCGCGACCGGCGCCTCCAACCTGACGGCGGCGGACATGAACGAGGAGGTTGCCAACTCGCAGGCCCTGCAGCTTCAGCAGTCGCTCGGCGTCTCGGCGCTGTCCCTCGCCAATCAGGCGAACCAGAGCATCCTGCAGCTCCTGCGCTAAGCGGACCCGGCAACTCGGCGCGGTTCGATTGACCGCGCCGAGTTGCGCCCGGGGTTCGCGCACGCCGGTGCGACCGCGGCCCCTCTCCCAGCATGATCCGGCCGGCCATGGCTCTCGCTTCCGAACTGTCCAGATGGCTTGCCGCAGGGGCAGCGCTGACGGGTGCCATCGTGATGATGACGCAGTCCGCCCCCTCGTGGGACGGTGTGCGGATCGGGCTCGTGTGTCTCGTCTCATGGGCGATCTTCACGACGATCGGGTTTGCAGGCGGGTTTGCGGCACTCGTTACCGGCCGGAGGCGCAAGCGGACCGGACGTTCATCGACCGGGCGCCCGGCAAAACCGGACCCGGCCGGGCCCCTGACGGACGGCCCTGCCGCGAACGAGCGGACATCGCCGGAAGCCCCGTCCCCGCCTGCTCCAGCCTCGTCCGCCGCATCCCTTCCGGCCCATCGGAAGCGGATTCTACAACGGAGATTTCTCTGATCCATCCGGTCTGACAAGTTTCAGTCTCATCTATGTTCAAATAACTCTGTTTCGTCTCAGCGTATAATACAGGTAACTGTAGATTTTTATCAGGTATCTGGGCCGCTGAGTGCGGGCTCGCTCGGGAATTATTCTGTCGAATGCGTGGTCGACCGCGATGAGAGACGAGCCTGATCCGTTCCGTTGCTGTTGGAATAGTTCCAAGGTCATGCGCCAGTGACCTCCTGGATTATCCTCCGGCGGGCTGCGATCGGGGCTTCCGGTCGGCACCATCGTTCTTGGACCGTCCCGCGTTGCGCGTGCTCCACTCTCCCGGCGTTCGAGCTTGGCAGGCTTCCGTCCGAGGGTCGGAGCGACCCGTCAGACCACCCGTCCGGTCCGGACTAGGAAGTAGTCTTTCTGTTTCCGGGATGAGGTTCGAAGTCGAATTCTATAGGCCAAATTATAATGTAAATTAAAAATATATCTGAATCTTATGGAAGATAGATACGGCGCCTGATCTTTCTTATCCCAGTCGGGAGGAGCGATTGCATGGTGTGCCCATTCGACCGAGATCGCAGGCGCTGACCGCGGCCTCCGCGTCGCCCGTCGACGCGGGTTCCGCACCCTGGGCGCCCTTTTCCGAGGATGGGCTTCTCCGAGGGAATCCGCCGCAGGCACGCCCCTGGTCGGGCGGTACGCGTCGACGAGTCCGACCGGGACGCACGCATCTCCGCGAACCGACTCAGGGCCGTTTCAGTCAGCCAAAACCGCGCGCGTGCACGCAAGACGGGTGCAGCGCGGCGCGCGCGGCGTTCTGAGACTGACGATGGCATGTGCACGGACGGACGTTCCGTCCTTCAATCCAGACAATCCATCCCGGAGCGTGCGGATCCGCTGTGGCGCTATTCACTGCGCGAAGAGCGAGCAATAGATTGTCCGGGAGGCGTACTCCGGGATATCCGGACTGTTTTGGGTCAATCGAGAGGGCCATAGAACTGGATCGGATAGATGATAGAGTATCTTTTCCAGAGCATCGCCGACAACAATACGCGTCGAAGAGCCTGGATTGATGCCTTGGCGGATCTATTCGAGGTGCGTTGCGAGCAGGACGTCTTTGTTCCGTGCAGTGTATACCAAAGATATTATAATCTGAAGAAAATGATGTTTACCGAGACCGACGGCTTCAAGCAGGTCGCGGAGAGAAAATCGTCTCAAATCGCGAACCAGAACATCGATCACATCTGCATCTCCCTCCAGCTCTCAGGTCGGAAAAAGATTGCAACCGAAAGGTGCGTTTCGGAAATCGAGAAGGAGATGCTGGTCGTCTTCGATCTTTCTCAGGAGCTCTCGATCGACCGCGCGGGCGGGGGCGCCGAATTGGGGGCGATCGTGCCGCGCCGTGTCCTGGATGGTTGGCGCGGCGATCCGTCGAGCTGGCATGGACGGGTCATCCCTCCGACGACCACACCCCTCACCCTTCTGCTCGCCGACCATCTGAAAGGCTTGCGGACCTGCCTTCGGACGGCGGCCCCGCTGCAGAAGAACAGGCTCGCCGAGGCCTCCATCGCCCTCTGCAACGCGGCGTTCATCGCGGAGGCGGACAGCGCCTACAATCACACCGGCGTCCTCGGGATCGCCGTGCGCCAGGAGATCGACCGAAACCTCGCCGCGATCGACGCCGAGACGCTGATGGCCAAGTTCGGCCTGTCGCGGACGCCCCTCTACAAGCTGTTCGAGGCCGATGGGGGGGTCTACGCCTATATCCGCAGCCGGCGCCTCGCGCACGCCATGCAGCAGCTCGCCTGCGCCGCCGGCGGGCGGCGCCCGAGGATCGCGCAACTGGCGTTCGAGAGCGGTTTCGAGAACGAGCAGGTGTTCAGCCGGGCGTTCCGGCGCAAGTACGGCCTGAACCCGAGCGAGGTCGACGCCACCTGCCAGGTCTGCCCGCACGACGACCGCGCGTCACGCCTGCTGTCCTGGCTGCGTGAACTCTAGCCGATCGCGGGTCCTGCTCACGGCGCCGCGCCGTTCGCGCCCCGTCGGCTCAGCAGGTCCCTGCGGAACTTGGCATCGGGGCGCTGCAGGAAGTGCCCGGCGCAGCGCATGTCCTCGTGCATCTCGCGCCCGACACGTCGGCGCCCCGGGACCGAGCGGCGCTTCGATCCCAGGGCCCGCCTCGTCCCGGATGCGCGGGAATCGGTGTCCGGAGAAGCCCCGGTCGGGCACGGGCGGACCGCCCGCGGACAGGCCGGTGCTCAATTCGCAGGAGTCCGAAGGTGCACGAAAGCAAAATTTCGAAAAACGGATTCATACATTGTGAATTGCTGGCCCGTATGCCTGTAGCGCGTAAGATTTAAAAATCGAGCCGCATGCAACTTCTGCGTTATAGAGCTTGTATCACAGAAACTTGTTCCGATGCTGTTCGATCAGAAAACCTTTCGAAAGATGGTCTTGAATCGTACAGGACATCCCTGCCATCCTGAAACGACCGGAAAAGCCGACGTTTTTCTCAATGTGCGTGCGGTTGCGCTGCTCGAACGATTCCGCTCGGACAGTCGTGGCGCGACCGCCGTCGAATTCGGGCTCGTTGCAATTCCGTTCTTCACGATGCTTGCGGCGATCATCCAGATCTCGTTTCAGGTCTGGGCTGCGCAGAACCTCGACTATGCTGTGCAGAAGGCAAGCCGATCCATTCTGACGGGATCCTTTCAGGTGGCCAATAGCGGGCAGCGGGACCCGGCCGTTCTGTTGGGACGTCTGCGGGACAATCTCTGCAACTCCGGCGCGCTGATGCCGGCCTTCGACTGCCAGTCGATCAAGCTCGACGTCACGCTGAGCGGGTCCTACGGCAGCGGCAGCGTTTCCAGCCCGTTCGACTCGAGCACGGGCGGCTGGTCCCGCACGGCCGGGACGCAGTTCAGCTGTCCGCAGCCGGGCGCCATCGTCATCGTTTCGGCGGCCGCGAAGTTTCCGGTGTTCTTCTCGTTCCTGAAGCTGAGCCCGAATACCTTCGCCGATGGATCCCAGCTGATGCTGTCGACGGCCGTCTTCCGGACGGAGCCCTACCAGACGACATCGACCACGGGCTGCAACACCTGACATGGGTTCGCCAGGCTCCTTCCCGCCATCTGCCCGGAACGTCCACGCCGTCCGGATCCGTGCCCGTTCGTTCGGGCGGGCGGCCGAAGGCGTGTCGGCGGTGGAATTCGCCCTCATCTTCCCGATCATGCTCCTGCTGCTGGTCGGCATCATCGAGCTGTCGAATGGTGTCGACAACTGGCGCAAGGTGACCCTCCTGTCGCGGGCCGTCGCGGATCTCACGTCGCAGGGCGACAAGCAGAACCCGATGACGGATGCGGCGATGGCCGACATCCTGAAGTCGGCCAAGCTCATTCTTCGTCCCTTCGACACCACGAACGTCAAGATCGTCGTGAGCGCGCTGGGGGTCGACCTGAAGGGCTTCTCCCTGAGGCCCGTCGTCTGTTCGAGCGCCGCCACGGACAACGCCAAGGCGCGCGCCACCGGGGCCGCCGCGGACCTGAGCGTTCCGCAGGGATTCCAGGTCACCGGCACCCGCTACATCCTCGCGGAGGTGACGATGCCCTACGCGCCGATGCTGGGCAGCGCCCTGGTGAACCAGCTCGGCGGGACCAACGGGCAGATCACCCTGACCGTCAACACGCCCTGGCCGACCCGCGGCGGCCAGCCCTACGGGGTGAACCCCTACAGCGAGGTGGTCCTGCCCAAGGGATCGCCCTGCCCCGCCCCCGTGACCTGAGTGCGACGAGGTGAGGAGATGATCGTGCGTCGTCCTGGTTTGGTCCAACGCTTCCACGGCGATCGCCGCGGGAACGTCGCGGTGATCTTCGCGCTCGCGAGCCTGCCGCTGCTCGCCTTCGCGGGGGCCGCCCTCGATTACGGAACCGCCACGCGGATGCAGGCCAAGCTCCAGGCGGCCACCGATGCGACGGCCCTGAGCCTGTGCCAGAGCCCGAGCACGACGACCACGGCCCAGATGCAGGCCCAAGCCCAGGCCATGATGGCCGGCTACATGGGAGCCGCCGGATTGACGGTCGATCCCATCAGCGTGACGACGAGCCCGCGCAAGATCGTCCTGGCCACCCATATCAGCTCGCCGGCCCTGTTCGGCCAGGTCTCCAAGACGCTGGATCTGAATCCCACCGCCGTCGCCCAATGCGCGACGCCGCTTCCGAAGACGTTCGAGATCGCCCTCGTGCTGGACACGACCGGCTCGATGAGTTCGAGCGGCGGCAGCACGACGAAGATGCAGGCCGCCCAGCAGGCGGCGAACAACTTCATCGACTACGTGCACAACAACCCCGCCTTCACCGCGGATACGCGGATCTCGATCGTTCCCTTCGCGGCGTCCGTCGCGGTCAATCCGGTCACGTACCGGAACGCGGCCTGGATCGATAAGCTCGGCAAATCCTCCTACCACTGGAACAACGTCAGCGGCGCCACGGCGGCCGGGTTCACCAGTCGGTTCGGGATCTTCGATTCCCTCAAGACCGTCTCGCCGAGCTGGGGCTGGGGCGGGTGCCTGGAGACCTTGCCCTATCCGCTGAACGTCCAGGACGGGCAACCGGGGGCGAGCGCCGATTCCCTCTACGTCCCGATGTTCGCACCCGACGAGCCCGGTCAGGGGACGACATCCTACACGACCTATGCGGGGAACTACACGTTCAACAGCTACCTGAACGACGCGACGGGCTCCAATTCCTGCAAGGCGGACACAAGCTTGAGCTTCGCCGCCACCGAGGCGCGGGCCTGCAAGTACGTCAATCCCCAGGGCGCGGCGCCCACGGAGAGCTCCTACCTCGCCCTGCCGAACGGACCCAATTTCGGCTGCACCAGTCAGCCCCTGCAGCGGCTGACCAACGACGTCACGATCCTCAAGTCGCTGGTCTCGAGCCTGAAGCCGCAGGGCGCGACGAACATCCTCGAAGGCCTGATGTGGGGATGGCGCACGGTGTCGCCCAACAGCGTCTTCGGCGATGGCGGCTCCTACGCCTCGGCGAACGTCAACAAGATCATCATCCTGATGACGGACGGGGCGAACAGCTGGAGCGACAACCCCTACCAGAACTACAACGGGACGTTCTTCTTCTCGATGGGGTATTTCAAGAACGCCGACGGCTCGACGCCGAACGGGCGCCTGCCGCCCAACTACCAGAATCTCACGACCACCACCCAGGCGCGCAACGCCCTGGACGCCCTGACCCAGACGGCCTGCACCAACGCCAAGGCGGCCGGCATCCAGCTCTACACGATCGGCTTCAGCACCGCGGGCGATCCGATCGACAGCCAGGGCCTGAGCCTGCTGAACGGCTGCGCGAGTTCGCAGAGCCAGGCGTTCATCGCCAACACCTCGGACGCCCTCATCGCGGCCTTCGACCAGATCGGAAAGAGCATCGGAACGCTGCGCCTGACCCAGTGAGGGCACCCGTCCCTGGGCCGGCTCCCAGACGCTGAGGGCCGTCGTCCCGGGCCCGACCCTCACACACCCGCGCCGTTCGCGCCCCGTCGGCTCAGCAGGTCCTTGCGGAACTTGGCATCGAGGCGCTGCATGAAGTGCTCGGCGCAGCACATGTGCTCGTGCATCTCGCGCCGGACGGCCTCGGCGTCCTCGGCCCGGTAGGCGGCCACGAGGGCGCGGTGGCTTTCGAGGTTGTGGGCGCCGAAGGCCTCGTGCTCGGTGAGGCTGTCGCTGCGGAATTCCACGAGGTCGCGCAGCAGGCTGTTGAGGAACCGGCACATGAAGGCGAGGAGCGGGTTGTCGCTGACGTCGCACAGGATGTCGTGGAAATCGACCTCGACCACCCGGCCGAGGCCGCGCTGGTCGCCCGCGTTGGCGGCCTCGCAGGCGGCCATGTTCGCCTCCAGGCGGCGGAACTCCGCCTCGCCGAGGCGGCCGACCACGCTGACGCCGAGCGTCACCTCCAGGCTGCGGCGCAGGGCGTAGACCTGGGCGAAGTCGAGCTCCTGGAAATGCAGGAACCGGCGCAGCTGCTGGGCGGCGGCGTCCACCGAGATCGGGCGGATCTCCGGGCCGCCGTTGGGGCCGGACTGCATCGTCACCAGACCCTGGACCTCCAGGGCCTTCAGGGCCTCGCGGATCGTGCCCTTGGCGCAGCCGTAATGCTGCATCAGGGCGCGCTCGTTCGGCAGGCGGTCGCCGGGGGCCAGGCGTTCGCGGGCGATCCGGTTGCAGAGATCCTCGGCGATCTGGTCCGACAGCTTGATCCGCCGCATCGGCGCGGGCGGGCCGTCCACCTCGGGCGTGGTCATCGGGGAGCCGGACTCGGTGGAGCCCAGGCCGCGTCGGCGTCGAGGGGGAAGATCGGGCGGGCGAGCTTGGCGAACGGGAACAGGCCGTAATCGGAGCTGGTGACGCCCCGGCTCGCGCACTCCACCACCGCCCGGGCGAGGGGCTCGAAGACCGGCCGGCAATACATCCGCGACTTCAGGATCAGCACCCGGGCCGCCGCCGGGTCGAGGCCGAGGCTGGTGAACACGCCGAGGTCCCAGGGCTCGTGCGGCTCTTCCGTGACGAGGATGCGGGCCGCGCCCGTGTCGAGCACCGCCGCCCGGCCCATGCGGCAGCGTTGGCCCGTATAGGTCGGGCCGGTGATGACGTAGTCCCCGTCGCCCAGCGCCGTCACCGTGCCGGCGAGGGGGAGGGGGGCCTGGCGCGGGAAGCCCGGCAGGGGCACGCGGTTGCCGAGGCCGCAGGCGACCCGGGCGCCCACGCCCGCCGCGTGCAGGGCGGCCACGGCCTCCGGATCGCAGATCGGGCCGGCGAGGATGCCGTCCATCCCGGCGTCGAGGGCGGCGGCGAGCACGTCCATCACGTCGCAGGTGCCGCCCGACATGCAGTTGTCGCCGTGGTCGAGGAGGAGCACCGGGCCGTCGCCGGGCTGCGCCAGCGCGGCTTGTCCCGCCGCGATGGACTCGGCCAGCGGCGCCTCCGCGTAGACGAAGGCGTCCCGGGCGTCCCAGAGCCCGGCCGCGAGGTCGCGGGCCGCCGCGTCGGCGGCGCCCTGCGTCTCGGCCGTGACCGTGACCGAGACGCCGGCCTCGGCGAGGTCGGCCAGGGAGAAGCCGCCGAAGATCGTGGCGGCGAGCACGCCGGGGCGGGCCTCCGCCGCCCGGGCGGCCGCCACCGCCGCCTGCATCGGGCCGGGTACGCGGGTGTCCATGCGCAGGGTGTGGGCGAGCATCGGCGGGTGGACCCAGGCGCGATGGGGCCTGAGGCCCTCGTCGAGCATGCGCCCGACGATCCCGGCGACGCGGGCGCCGGTCTCGGCCATGTCCACGTGCGGGTAGGTCTTGAAGCCGGCGAGCGCGTCGCACTGCGCCACCATCGCGTCCGTGATGTTGCCGTGGAGGTCGAGGGCGACGCCGAGCGGCACGCCGGGCGCCAGGGCGCGGATGCGGGCGAGCAGCGCACCCTCGCCGTCGTCGTGGCTCTCCGTCACCATCGCCCCATGCAGGTCGAGGAGGATGGCGTCGCAGCCCGGGCGGATCGCGTCGAGGATCGCCGCGCAGAGCGCCTCGAAGGCCGCGTCCGCCACCGGGCTGCTCGGGTTGGCATGGGCCGAGACCGGCACCGCGACGGTGGCGCCGCGCGCCTCCGCGAAGCGGATGAAGGCGCCCAGCGCCGTGGTGCTGTCGCGGCCCGCCGCCAGGGCCGCGTCGCCCCAGAGCGGGTGGAAGGCGGCCAGCGGGGTGGCCAGGGGCGAGAAGGTGTTGGTTTCGTGGTTCACCCGGGCGGTGACGATGCGCATGGCGGCAACTCGTGTCGTTGGGGTCAGGCCGCGGCGCTGTGGCGGGCGTCGTAGTCGAGCACCGCGTCGAGCAGGACCTGCGCGCCGGCGGCGCATTCGGACGGGGCGGTGGATTCGGCCGGGTTGTGGCTGAGGCCCCCGGCGCTCGGCACGAACACCATGGTGGTGGGCACCAGGCCGGCGACGTGGGCGGCGTCGTGGCCGGCCCCCGAGACCATGTCGCGGGTGGCGTGGCCGCCCTTCGCGGCGGCGCTCCGGACGGAGGCGATGCACTCGGGGTCGAAGGCGACGGGCGCGGTCCGGGCGATGGCCTGCAGGCGGGTCTCCAGCCCGAGCTCGGCGGCGACGCGCGCCACGGCCGCCTCGAGTTCCGCCTCCAGGGCGTCGAGCACTGCGTCCTGCGGATGGCGCAGATCGACGGTGAGGAAGACGTGGCCCGGGATGACGTTGTTGGAGTTCGGCGTCACCGTGAGGTGGCCGACGGTGCCCACCGCGTCGGGGGCGTGCGCCTGAGCGGCGGCGTCCACCGCCTCCACCAGCCGGGCGGCGCCGACCAGCGCGTTGCGGCGCAGCGGCATCGGGGTCGAGCCCGTATGGGCGGACCGGCCCTCCAGGGTGACCTCGAACCAGCGCATGCCCTGCACGCCCTGCACCACGCCGATGGTGGCGCCTTCCGCCTCCAGGATCGGGCCCTGCTCGATGTGCAGTTCGAACATCGCCCCGAACGGCACCGCGCCCGCAGGCGCCGTGCCGCGGTAGCCGATGGCGTCGAGGGCTTCGCCGAAGCGCGTGCCGGCGCTGTCCTGGCGCGCCTCGGCCCAGTCGCCGGCATAGATGCCCGCATAGACGCCGGAGCCGAGCATGGCGGGGGCGAAGCGCGCGCCCTCCTCGTTGGTCCAGTTCACCAGCAGCAGCGGCGCCTCGGTGACGTAGCTGGCCCCGTCCAGGGTGCGCAGCACCTCGAGCCCGGCGAGCACGCCCAGCACTCCGTCGAACTTGCCCCCCGTGGGCTGCGTGTCGAGGTGGCTGCCGAGCGCGATGGGCTGCAGGTCCGGGTTCCGGCCGGGGCGCAGGGCGAACATGTTGCCCACCGCATCCACCGTGAGGGTGCAGCCCAGGGCCTCGACCTGGGTCCGCAGCCAGTCGCGCACCCGGCGGTCCTCGTCGCTCAGGGTCAGGCGGGCGATGCCGCCGTCGGGGGTGGCGCCGATGGCGGCGGTCTCGGTCAGGGTGTCCCAGAGGCGTTCGGCGTTGATGGTGAGGTTCGACATCGGTGTTTCGGAGTCCCTGCTGCTCACGCCGCCTTCACGCCGAGGAAGCGGTCGCGCGCCGCCTCGTCGGCGACGAAGTCGGCATTGCCGGCCGCGTAGGCGACGCGGCCGAGTTCGAGGATGTAGTGGCGGTCGGCCAGGCTCGTGCAGACCGCCAGGTTCTGCTCCACCAGCAGGATCGGGACCCCGGCCTCGCGGATGGCGCGGATCTGGGCCACGATTTCCTCGACGATGACGGGGGCGAGGCCCTCCACCGGCTCGTCGAGCATGAGGAGCTTCGGCCCGGAGAGGAGGGCGCGGGCGATGGAGAGCATCTGCTGCTCGCCGCCCGAGAGCTGCGCGCCCCCGTTGCGGCGGCGCTCTTCGAGACGCGGGAACATCGCGTAGATGTCCCGCAGGCCCCAGGGCGAGCCCTTGCGCACGGCGATGGCGAGATTCTCCGCGACGCTGAGCAGGCTGAAGATGCCCCGGTCCTCCGGCACGAGGGTGAGGCCGGCCCGGGCGATGCGGTGGGCGGGCCAGCCCGCCACGTCGGTTCCGTGGAACTGCACCCGGCCGCCGCGCGGGGGCAGGAGGCCGCTGATCGCCTTGAGCGTCGAGGTCTTGCCGGCACCGTTGCGCCCGAGCAGGCAGACGATCTCGCCGTCGCGCACCTCCAGGCTGACGCCCTGGAGGATGTGGCTCTTGCCGTAGAAGCCCTGGACCGCGTCCAGGCTGAGGGCGACCGGGCCGCTCACGAGGCGTGCGCCCGGGCGGGCGTGAGGTCGCCCGTAATCATGTTGCCGAGATAGGCCCGCCGCACCTCCGGGTCGTCGCGGACCCGGGCCGGCGGCCCCTCCACCAGCACGCGGCCGGCGCGCATCACCGTCACGGTGTCGGAGATGTTCATGACGATGCCCATGTTGTGCTCGATGAACAGGACGGTGTGGTCGCGGCCGAGGTCGCGGATCAGCGCCGTCATGGCGGCGATGTCGTCGATGCCCATGCCGGAGGTCGGCTCGTCGAGGAGGATGACCTTCGGCGCCGCCGCCATCGCCATCCCGACCTCCAGGCGCCGCTGCTGGCCGTGCGAGAGCGCGCCCGCGGCGCGCAGGGCCACCGCGGTCAGGTCGAGGCGTTCCAGCATCGCCTCGGCCATGGCCAGCGCCGGCCGGTTCGCCTCGGCCCGGCGCCAGGGGGCCAGCGCCTGCCAGGGCGTCTTGCCCTGCGCGGCCAGCCGCAGGTTTTCACGGACGCTCAAGGTCGAGAACAGGCTGGTGACCTGGAAGGAGCGGGCGAGGCCGAGGCGCACCCGCTCGTGGTCGGCGGTGCGGGTGATGTCCCGGCTGCCCAGGGTGATGCGCCCGGCCGAGGGCGCGATCCGGCCGGTCAGCGCGTGGAACAGGGTCGTCTTGCCAGCGCCGTTCGGGCCAATGATCGAGTGGACGCTGTTTTCGGCGATGCGCAGGGTCACGTCCTGCAGGGCGACGAAGCTGCCGTAGCGGACGCCCAGGGCGTCGGTGGCGAGGATCGGCGCGCTCATCGGGCGACCTCCGGTGCGCGGCCGGTCTCCGCGCCGGGAAGAGCCTCCGGCGCGGGCGCGACCTCGGGGGCGGTCACCACGGGCCGGTCCGGCGCCGGATCGTCGACCGGCGGCGCCCGCGTCACGAGGGCGACGGCGTGCTCGATCAGGCCCCAGAGGCCGCGCTGCAGGAACAGCGTGATGACGATGAGGAGGAGCCCGAGGAGGAGGAGCCAGCGCGGCCAGATCGCCGAGAGGGCGTCGGCGGCGAGCAGGTAGGCGCCGGCCCCGAGGAGCGAGGCGAACAGGTTGGCGCTGCCGCCGATGATCGTCATGATCAGCAGGGTCTCGCTGGTGTGGTAGTCGATGTTCGAGAGGGGCGCGACGCCGATCAGCATGGCGTGGAGCGCGCCCGCGAAGGCCGTCACCGCCCCGGAGATCGCGAAGGCCGCGACCTTGAAGGCGCGCACCGGATAGCCGATCGCCCCGGCCCGGCCCTCGTTGTCGCGGATGGCGAGCAGGGTGCGCCCGAAGGTCGAGAGCGCGACCCGCTGCAGGGCGGCGAAGAGCCCGAGGAAGAGAACGGCCACGAAGGCGTAGTAGGTCCAGGGATCGGCCAAAACCGTGCCGGCGAGGCGCGGGCGGGGAATGTCGAGCAGGCCGTTGTCGCCGCCCGTGAGGCCGCTGAAGGTGTAGGCCAGGAAGTAGAACATCTGCGAGAAGGCCAGCGTCAGCATGACGAAGTAGACGCCCTGGCGCCGGATCGAGACCCAGCCCACGGCGGCCGCCACCAGCGCCCCCATAGCCAGGGACAGCAGCAGCATGACGGGGGCGGGCAGGCCGGCGCGGACGAGGCCGAGCCCGGCGACGTAGCTGCCCAGGCCGAAGAAGATGCCCTGGCCGAAGGAGAGGAGGCCGGTATAGCCCAGCAGCAGGTTGCAGGCGGCGACCGCCAGCCCGTAGATCAGGATCTCGCTGGCCAGCGTGCCGGAGCGCATGACGAGCGGCAGGATCAGCACGGCGGCGAGCGCGAGGCCGAACTGGACGAGAGGCCGGTCGAGAAGAGGGACCATCGCGAAATCCTCCTCAGGCCCGGCCGAACAGGCCGCGCGGCATCGCCATGATGATGCCGGCCATGCCGAGATAGATGACGAGGCGCGCTCCCTCGGGCCACAGGGTGGCCATCAGGCTCTGGGCGATGCCGACGAGGAGGCCGGCGGCGAGCGCCCCGGCGTAGCTGCCCATGCCGCCGATCACCACCACCACGAAGGCGATGCCGAGCGCCTCGACGCCCATGAAGGGCTCGACGCCGCGGATGGGGGCGGCCAGCGCCCCGGCCAGCCCCGCGAGCCCCGCGCCGAGGGCGAAGACGGCGGTGTTGATGCGCAAGGTATCGTAGCCGAGGAGCGCCATGTTCGCGGGCGATTCCGACCCCGCCCGCACGATGGCGCCGAGCCGCGTCCGGTCGAGGAGCCACCACAGGCCCGCGGCCAGGAGCGCCGTGAAGCCGATCACGAAGAGCCGGTACTCCGGATAGACGAAGTCGCCGAGGATCATCACGCCGCTCAGTTCCTCCGGCGGGGCGACGTTCCCGCCGAGGGGTCCCCAGACGATGATGACGAGTTCCTGCACCACCAGGGCGAGGCCGACGGTGACGAGGATGTGGAAGGTGTGGGGCAGCTTGTAGACCCGGCGCAGGAGCAGCCGCTCGGTCAGGGCCGCCAGCCCCGCGACGACGAGGGCGGCGAGCGGCATCGCCACCCAGAAGCTCAGGCCCCGCTCGACGCCCTCGTAGGCGAGGTAGGCCCCCAGCAGGTAGAACGCCCCGTGGGCGAAATTCACGAACTGCAGCAGCCCGAAGATGATGCTCAGGCCCACCGCCAGGAGGAAGTAGAGCATCCCGAGCCCGAGGCCGTTCAGGATCTGGAACAGGTAGGTCACGGAGTCTCCCGTTCAGCCAAGGTGTCGTCCGCGTCGCGGGTCGGGTGAGGGGTGCGCGCTGTCCGGAGAGGTCGCCCCCTCGCCCGGTCGCTCCGCGACCACCCTCCTCCGCGGAGGGGGGAGGGTCGGAGCCAGCCCTCACGCCATCTTCCTCACGCCATCTTGCAGCCGGCGGCCTCGGGCGAGAGGAACGACTTGCCGGACTGGATGACGTCGGCGAAGTCGTCCTTGTCCTTCATGGCGGACTTCGCCTTGCCCTTGAGCAGGTAGTAATCCTTGATGACCTGGTGGTCGGCGGCGCGGATCTCCTCCTCGCCGGTCAGGCCGGCATAGCGCATCCCTTCGAGGGCCTTGATCACGGCGGGGCCGTCGGCGCTGCCGGCCTTGGCGGCGGCGTCGAGGAGCAGCTTGGTAATCTGGTACGAGCCGGCGAAGGAGTAGTTCGGCGTCATCCTGGCGGTCTCGCGGACCTTGGCCACCAGGGCCTTGTTCAGGGGCGAGTCGATGCCGTGCCAGTACTGCGCGCCGAAATAGACGCCCTCGCAGAGATCGGCCCCCAGGGCCTCGAACTGCTCCAGGCCCGAGGCCCAGGCGAGCACGATGGTCATGCGCTTCTTGAGGCCGAAGCTCACCGCCTGGCGCAGGGCATCCGAGGATTGCGAGCCGAAGTTGAGGAGCAGCAGCACGTCGGGCTTGGCCGCGATCGCGTTGGTCAGGTAGCCGCTGAACTCCTTCTCGGCCAGCGAGTGATAGCTGTTGCCGACATGCTCGATGCCCTTCTCCTGGAAGACCGCCTTGGCTGCGCTCAGCAGGCCCTCGCCGAACACGTATTGCGGAGTGATGGTGTACCAGCGCTTGGCGTTGGGCATCTGCGCGATGAGGGGCCGCACCGTCTGCGCGATGGCGCCGAAGGTCGGCACCGTCCAGCGGAAGGTGCTGCGGTTGCAGTCCGAGCCCGTGATCTCGTCGGCCCCCGCCGTGGTGATGAAGACGCCGTCGGACTTCGCCGCCTCCTTGCCCATCACCAGGGCCTCGGAGGAGAGGATGCCGCCGGCGAAGAGCCGGGTGCCCTGCGCCATCGCCTCCTGCACCTTGCGGGCGGCCGGCGCTGGCTTGCCCTCGGTGTCGATGTCCGCGACCGTGACGCTGCGGCCCAGCACCGTACCGGCTTCCTTCGCGGCGAAGGCGGCTCCGAGCGAGGCATACTTGCCGTTGGCCGCGAAGGCGCCGGAGATCGGCAGCGGGGCGCCGATGACGAGAGGCCCCTCCGCCGCGTGGGCGCCGCGCAGGACACCGGACAGCGGGAGGCCGGAAGCCCCCAGGGCGGCCGCCGTCAGCGAGGTCTTCAGAAACGCACGACGATCACGCATGGCACCGCTCCCCGCTCTCGCGCCGGTCGAACTATCCAAACTATACGCATAGAATATGCGCGTGTTCGATCCGTCAAGCGGTCGTGGATGTTGCGCTGCACTTGTGCAATTGCGGGTCGTAAGCCGGGATTTCAGGCAGGCGATGCTCGTTATCGCTGCAGGATCGACCGGGTCTTGGCGCGCTTGACCGGGCCGAGGGCGAAGGTCGATTCGATTGAGGCGACGTCGTCGTGGCGGCTGAGGTTGTCGTTGGGGAAGCGCGCCGCCTCCCGGTGGCGACGCCGGCGGGCTTCGCACGCCCGCCTCAGGGCGGAGCGCGCCAGCCGATCAAGGCGTCGCCGATCGGTCTGGGGCTGGACGGACGCGCCGATCCGACCCCGAGGGGGAGGCCGGTTCAGACCCCGATCGCGCCGTTGTGCAGGGCGCGCAGCTCGACGTAGCTCATGGTCTCGCTGCTCCAGCTCGGCCCGTCGCAATCGTGGAGCCGCTTGGGGAGCGGCTTGTGCTTGTCGCCCTGGTAGAACCCCAACACGACGGTCTGGCCGTCGGTATCGTCGCGCTCGATCCGGTAGGCCGGCCGAACCTCCGATCCGAGGCGGCTGATCCGAACCCGCAGGGTCGGATTGCGCGCCTGGTCGGGGACCATGTTGCGGTAGACGCCTCTCAGGTACTCGAGGCGGTCGGCGTTCCGGCCCGCGAGATCCGCGATGGAGACGTTCTCGGCGAGCATGGCGGGGGAGGTCATGGGGTTCGGCTTTCGGTTGGGAGCGGGGGCGCTTCGCAGCGCCGGTCAGGCGACGGCCGGGGCTTCCTCGGTCGTCACAACGAATCGGGTCAGGGTGTTGGGCCCGAAGGTCAGGGTGAGCGGCACGTCGGCCGCATCCCGGCCGTAGGCGATCAGGATGCGGCCGATCCGCGACGCATTGTTGCGCGGATCGAAGGTGTGCCAGCTTCCATCGAGGAAGACCTCCATCCAGGCCGCGAAGTCGCCCGGTGCGTGCGGGAGCGGCAGGCCGATGTCGCTGACGTAGCCGTTGCAGTAGCGCGTCGGGATGTTGAGGCAGCGGCAGAAGGCGATGGCGAGGTGCGCGTAGTCGCGACAGACGCCGCGCTGCTCCTCGAACACCTCGAAGGCGGTCCGGGTGGCGCGGGCATGCTCGTAGCCAAAGGTGATGCGGTCGTGCACGTAGTCGCAGATCGCCTGGACACGGCTCCAGCCGGGCGGCAGATGGCCGAACAGGTCCCAGGCGATCTGCGAGAGGCGGTCGGTCTCGCAGTAGCGGCTGCCCAGGAGGAACAGGAGGCTGTCGGTCGGGAGCTGCGCGATGGGCGTCTCCGCCGCCGTCGGGTGCGGATGGTCCCCGCGGCCCCCGTCGCGCACGATCGTCTCGGTCTTCAGCGTGAACGCGCCGGCCGGAGCCGTCATCCGCTGGCACCAGTTGCCGAAACTGTCGCGATAGCCCTCCAGCGGCACCGCGGGCTGCGTGACGAGGTGGTCCGGGCGCTCCAGGTCCGAAACCCGCGAGGCATGGACGTTGAGGGTGGCGATGACCGGGGTGGGCTGGGGGAAGGTGTAGGTCATCTCGCAGCCGACGAGGATGCGCATGGGGTCTCTCCGGGATTGTCGTCGCGCGCGGGAGGGGGCCGCCGGGCCGCGAGGGGGCGGTTCCGCTGGCCGAGGGGCTTCCCTCAGTGCAGGGTCGGCGGCGGCTCCAGGAACACGCGCATGCCATCGCCCGCCTCGACGGCCTCGGTGAACGCGTCGAGGGCATCCGCGTCGCAGGCGAAGGTGGTGTCCCAGAGGGTCGACCATCCCGTCGGATCGATGACCTCCAGCGTCCAGGGATCCTGGGAGCCGGCGAAGCGGTAGACGTTCACCGTCACCGTGATGCCGTCCTGGGTCGCCTGTCCGGTCAGGTCCGAGAACTCCATCGTCGGTTTCTCGTAGGGCATGCGGTGTCTTTCTCGATGGACGAGGTCACCGCAGGAGCCCGGACGGGTCCCTATCTCATGAGCCGAATAACAGGTCTTTAGCAGAGTTCGGGTCGCAACGGTTCGAAAATCGCAATCTACCGCAACGATGCGTCGTCTCATCGGCCCTGCACACTTTAGTCCAGTCCTCGTCGATCTCGGACCGAGAGAAAGTTCGCTGATCCGACAGGGCTGCATCGGGAGGCCGATGCGTCTGTGAACGTTCGGCCGCGAAGTCCTGTCACGGAGCGACGCGTTCCCAAGACACGGGCCAAGACAGAGGCCAAGGCACAGAGCCCGTCCCGCGCGCCGGTGCGGCCGGGTCGATGACGGAAGGCTACCCGGCCTGGGCCAATTATCCAGTCTTGGCCAACAGAAAGAGCCCGGTGCCGATGGCGAGCAGGGTTCGGGACACCCAGGAGAAGGCGAGGGCGCCCGCGCCGTCCTCCAGGGATCGCAGATGGGCGACCTGGGCGAACAGCGCGGCCCAATAGGCGGCCCAGAGGCCCAGGACGGAGATCAGCCCCATCGGCCCGGCGGCTAGGCTTCCACCCGGCGCTCGTGCCGCCACAGTGCGATGGCGTGCCGGCGCGCTTCGTAGGCCCGCCGCATGGGCGTATCGACGGCGCCTTGCCCCTCCGGACGGTAGCCGAAGCGGAGGACGCCGTCCGAGCCGTAGAGACGCGTCATCTCGGAACGCCACACCTGATCCGTGCGGGTGAGAACCGCCTCGGTCTCGGCCAATCGGTTCATGGGCATCGGGGCTCGCTGATGTGAAGTGATCTTCATCTCAACGCGCGCGGACGCCGGAGGCTCCGGGACGCGTTCGGCACTTTCTGGCGCCGCCAGGGCCCCTCGCAGCCGTCGAACGCCCCTCCGGCCGCAGGGCGCCCCGCTCCGACATCCGGCCTGGGCCCACCCTGACCGGAACCGGGTGTAGCCATTGTCAGGTATCCGGACTGGCCCCCTGGAGGTAATCCCCTTGGCGGAATTACTTTATCCGATCAACTGAGTATGATTCGAGACATGCGGGATTCGTTCCAGATCTGACAGTTGTCGATGCCATCGCGATTGCCGATGGATGGCGTCATCGAATCATTGATCTGCGTTGGCCGAAGAGAAAAAGCCTGAGGGATTTGTCCTTTCGGCGCTGGACCAATTTTCTACTCTTGCGAGGGGACGCTTTGTCATGCCTACGGTTGATGGCAACCTGAACGATTGGACATCGTCGGCTCGGCTCAATCCCGCAGGCACGACAGCGGCCG
>NZ_JCBANU010000034.1:0-38900 GCF_059816145.1 Methylobacterium sp. 001424705
GGTTCAAATCCTGTCCCCGCAACCAAACTCAACAAAAAGCCCGCCCCGGTGAAATCCAGGGCGGGCTTTCGACGTTCCGAAGCCGGCCGCGCCCTTTCCGCATCGGTGCGGCAGGACGACGCCCAAGACTGATCTCCCGAACCGTTGCGGCGGCGGCGAGGCTCAGGATCCGCCCGATCAAGGGCGCGGAGACGCCCCGTATGGCGTCGTAGCCGTCACAGAGCGGGGTGGGCCGATCGGCCAGCGTGCTGCCTCGCCCCTCTCCCGCCTCGATCAGGCCAGGCGCAGGTCGCGGCCGTTCAGACCCTGGGACGCCAACGGGCTGGAATGGGAGGCCGCCTCCCCGCCTCCGCCGCACAACTTCTCCGAGGCTCCGCCGGTGCCGAAGGTCCCGTAGGACTGCCCGATCCAGGCCCCCGAGACCGGGAGCCACCACACGTGAGCGCGAACCCCGCCGCCGAACCCGTCGGCGTGACGCGCGCCGAGCCCTTCGCCACCTTTGGTCAGCAGCGCTGCGCCGCGACGTTGGGCATGGGGGCCTGGCTGCTCACGGAACGGCTGCTCTTCGCCGGGCTGTTCCGCACGGCGCTGATCCTGCGCCTGCTCCATCCGGAGGCGGTGCAGGCGGCGGCCGGGCATCTCAGGTTCTGGATCGTCGCCTTCGCGGCCCTCCACCGGGTCAACCGGTAGGAGGCGGCGCTGCGCAAGCCCTTCCGGACCCTCGGCCCGTCCTCCTCCGGCATAGCCTGCTCACGTCGGTGCGCACCTTTCTGTCGCTGCTTGCCGTGAACGTCGCGCTCGGTGCGACGCGCCCCTTCGAACAGGTCTGGCTCGTCGAGCTCGGGTTGGTCGGTGCATGGCGGCGATCATCATCCGGGTGTCGATGGCGGTCCGCCACGAGCCGCCCCTGGTGCGCCTGTTCGCCGGGGTCGGGTTCTTCTGGGGCGAGATCCTGTTCGGGATGACGCTGACCGCTTCCGTCGCGCGCTGACCCCCTACGCACAAAAATGGCGGGGCTTGCGCCCCGCCGTCATCGGCTCGGGTGGTTCTCGGCCTCGGACCGGCGCGCCGTCCCTCGGGCGTGGCCTCAGTAGGCCGGGCCGCCCGAGGTGGTGCCGTAATTGGCCGTCGGCTTGTTGTTCTGCTCGGCATTGCCGGCCTTGGCTGAGTCGTCGGCGCGGCGGCGGAGCGAGCCGGTGGTCACGTCATCGAAGGCGCCGACGACGCGGCTGCCGGGCGCGGCGGCGGCGGGGATACCAGCCGGGGCGTTGTAGCTCTGCGCGAGGGCGGAGGTGACGGGGGCGCCGAGGGTCAGGACCAGGGCGACGGCGGCGGAAGCAAGACGGGTGTTCATAGTCGTCGTATCCAGCAGTACAGGTCCGGTCTCCGTCAAACATGCGAGGATCATGTCCAAGATGTCCGGGGGCCGTTCTTGTTGGTATGAGCCTGATATAGGACCCGCCCCTCTGGAACGGCGTGCGCTGCAACACCCAGTGCATGCGTTTGGCGCATTTCTCTCGGATGATGTGGTCTCGCCTATGTGTGTGTTGCATCACACGTCGGAGTGGGCGTCGATGTAATGACGCAAGGCGCTGGCCGCATTGAGCATGTGGGCGCGCATCCGCCGGGCGGCCGCCTCGCCGTCGCCCTCGGCGATCGCCGCCAGGATGGCCCCGTGCTCCGCGCGGGAGCCCTGGATGCGGTCCCCGTAGCGCAGCTGCGTCCGGCGGAAGCCCGAGAGGCGGGTGCGCAGGGCCAGCGCCTGCTCCTTGAGGAAGCCGTTATGCGTGGCGCCGTAGAGGGCTTCGTGGAAGCTGCGGTTCAAGCCATCGTAGGCGTCGACGTCGCCGGCCGCGACCATGTCGCCGGAGCGCGCATGCAGGTCCATCAGGTGGGACCGCTCCAGGGGCGTCATCCGGTAGGTGGCGAGCCGCACGCACATCGCCTCGAACTCGGCGGTGGTCTCGAACATGTCCATGATCCGCTCGGGCGTCATGCGCGTGACCACGACCCCCCGGCGCGGGCGCAGCTCCACCAGCCCGTTGAAGGCGAGTTGGCGGAGCGCCTCGCGGACGGGCGTACGCGAGGCGCCGAAGCGGTCGGCGAGATCCTGCTCGTCGAGGGCGGTGCCGGCGGCGAGGTGCCCGGCCGCGATCTCGTCGGTGAGCGCGTTGCGGATCTGGTCCGACAGGAGTCCGCGCTCCGCCACCGGCTCGTCCATCGTGCCCGCGTCCATCATCCGCTCTCCCCCGGTTCGCTCCCTGCCCGCGACGCGCGAGACCCCATCCGTCATCCCACGATGGCCCGAACCGTGAGGTAGAACAGCAACGGACCGACGAGGCAGCCGATTCCGGTGTGGAAGGTCGCCGTCAGCGCGCCGTAGGGCACGCGCTTCGGGTCGGTGGCGGCCAAGCCCCCGGCGACGCCGCTCACCGTGCCCATCAGGCCGCCGAAGGCCATGGCCGAGCGCGGATTGTCGAGACCGATGAGCTGGGCGACGGGGGGGCGACCATGACCATCACGGCCTTGGTGACGCCGGTGGCGATGGAGAGCGCCATCACGGCCGAGTCCGCGCCGAGCGCCGCCCCCGTCACCGGCCCGACGATGTGGGGCACGGCCCCCGCGCCGATCGTCGTGATGCCGACGGCGTCGGTGTAGCCGAAGGCCACCGCCGTCAGGGCGCCGAGGATGAAGGGGATCACGGGGCCGAGGCCTAAGGCCAGGACGCCGAGGAGCCCGGCGCGGCGGGCCTCCGGCACGTCGACCTCGAAGGCGGTGGCCACGATGGCGAAGTCGCGCAGCATCGCCCCGCCCATCAGGCCGATGCCGTCGAAGGCCGGCCGGTCGGCGACGCCCTTCCTGCCACCGGTATAGAGGCCCGCACATAGGCGAGCACCAGCCCGAGGACGATGGCGATGGCCGAGCCGTGGACCCGGCCGGCGGTGAGCCAACGGCTGGCGAGGTTCGAGGCCGGCATCAGGGCGCCGACCGTCGCGAAGGCGGCCACCAGGCCCTGCTCGACGAAGACGTGCTCGATCATGGCCAGCATGGGGTCATGGGACCGTGGCGGCGATGAGCACGATGGGCCCCGCCGCGCACGGCCGCCATCGCGTTCTGCTGCGCGGCCATCGCCACCACGATCGGGATGTACAGGGTCGACCAGAACTCGACCCCCAAGCGTGATGCCGCCGCCGAGCTTGCCCCGGGCGAGGAGCCAGGACCGGGCGGCGATGAGCAGAATCATGGCGAGGCCGACCCCGCCGACATTGGCCTTGACCCCGAGGGCGATGCCCAGCCAGTCGCCGAGGAACACGCCGATCGGGGTGCAGAGCGCCAGGAGCGCGACGCCGAGGATGGTCATCGGGCGTGGCTCCGCGTCGTCGTGACGGGGGACGGCGATCGGAATGCACGGGGCATGGAGCGTTCCTCCTGCGTATTCGGCGATTCGTTTTTAATTGCTCTCAGTATACCGTTGATTGACAGTTTCGCAATTTGGAATACTGATCGAGGGAATGAATCGGGTTCGGCATGTCGTAGGGTGTCGATCGCGGAATGCCGTATACGCAGGCTGTGACGAGGGGGCGGACAGGATGACGGATTGGCGTCAGGAACGCACCGCCCGCGAGGCGCGTCTCGAAAGGGCGCGGCCGCATGCGGACGGCAAGGTCGTGCCGGCGGCCCGGGTCGTCGACCTCCTCGAGGCGATCCTCCGGCCGGGCGACCGGGTCTGCCTGGAGGGCGACAACCAGAAGCAGGCCGATTGCCTCGCCCGCGGCCTGTCCGCCTGCGATCCGGCCCGGGTCCACGACCTGCACATGGTGCAGTCGGGCATCGTCCTGCCCGAGCATCTCGACATCTTCGAGCAGGGCATCGCCAAGCGGCTCGATTATTCCTATTCCGGTCCCCAGGGCGCCCGCATCGCCAAGATGCTGTATGGCGGCCAGATCGAGCTCGGGGCGGTGCACACCTACCTCGAGCTCTTCGCGCGCTACTTCATCGACCTGACACCGAACGTGGCCCTGATCGCGGGCGTCTCGGCCGACCGGGACGGCAACCTCTATACGGGCCCCAACACCGAGGACACGCCCACCGTGGTGGAGGCGACCGCCTTCAAGAACGGCGTGGTGGTGGCCCAGGTGAACGCGATCGTCGACCGCGTGCCCCGCGTCGACATCCCCGGCGACCGGGTGGACTTCGTGGTGGAGGCCGACAGGCCATTCTACGTCGAGCCGCTCTTCACCCGCGACCCCGGCGCCGTGACCGAGACGCAGATCCTGATGGCCATGATGGCGATCAAGGGGATCTACGCGGAATACGGCATCCGCCGCCTCAACCACGGCATCGGCTTCGGCACCGCGGCGATCGAGCTGCTGCTGCCCACCTATGCCGAGCGCCTCGGCCTGAAGGGCCGGATCGCCACCCACTGGGCGCTCAACCCGCATCCGAGCCTGATCCCGGCCATCGAATCCGGCTGGGTCAGCCAAATCCACTGCTTCGGCTCCGAAGTGGGCATGGACAAGTACATCCGCGCCCGGCCGGACGTGTTCTTCACCGGCTCCGACGGCTCACTCCGGTCCAATCGCGCCTTCTGCCAGACGGCCGGCCTCTATGCCTGCGACCTCTTCATCGGCTCGACCCTGCAGATCGACTTGGCCGGCCATTCCTCCACCGTGACCACCAACCGGGTGGCGGGCTTCGGCGGCGCCCCGAACATGGGCTCGGATCCGCACGGCCGGCGCCACCCCTCGGACACCTGGATGAAGGCGGGCCGCGAGGCCGGCGGCACGGGCGACCCGGCGCTCCGGCGCGGGCGCAAGCTCGTGGTGCAGCTCGTCGAGACCTTCGGCGACAAGCTGGTCCCGGCCTTCGTGGAGCGGCTCGACGCCCTGGAACTCGCGCGCAAGCTCAAGCTCGAGCTCGCCCCCGTGATGGTCTACGCCGACGACGTCACCCACATCGTCACCGAGGAGGGCATCGCCAACCTGCTGCTGTGCCGGACCCCGGACGAGCGGGAGCAGGCGATCCGCGGGGTGGCCGGCTACACCGAGGTGGGCCGGGGCCGCGACCACGCGGAGGTGGAGCGCCTGCGCGCCAGGGGGATCATCCGGCGCCCCGAGGATCTCGGCATCGAGCCCCTGGACGCCGACCGCTCGCTGCTCGCCGCGCGCTCGATCAAAGACCTCGTACACTGGTCGGGCGGCCTCTACGAGCCGCCGGCCAAGTTCCGGAACTGGTGAGGATTTTCGCGTCATGGAGAAGCTGAGCTTCCGCCACGCCACCCGGACGGCGCTCCCCGGCACGCGGGCCAGCGCGATCACCGGGGTCGTCGCCTCCGGCAACCTCGAGGTGCTGCTGGAGCGCAACCTCGCCCCCGACGCGTGCCACGTCGAGATCGATACCGCCATCGCCGGGTACGGGGAGGTCTGGGCCGCCGTGGTCGCGGATTTCGTGGCCCGCCGGCAGCCCGGCGGGCTCACCATCACCATCAACGACGGGGGCGCCCGCCCCGACACCGTGTCCCTGCGCCTCGCCCAGGGCGCCCGCCTGATGGAGATGCCGTGATGGACTGGAAGCCCGTCTCCCTCTCTTCCTCGCCCCTCGACCAGAGCTGGTACGAGGCCAGCGCCCGCGCCCGCCTCGCCGGCCTCCTCGACACGGACACGTTCCAGGAGTTCGTCGGGCCCGAGCAGCGGAGGATGAGCCCGCACCTGCCGCTGTTCGACCTGCCGCGCGCCTTCGACGACGGCATGATCGTCGGGCGCGGCCGCCTCGACGGACAGGACGTGCTGGTCGCCGCCCAGGAGGGCCGCTTCATGGGCGGCGCCTTCGGTGAGATCCACGGGGCCAAGCTCGTCGGTCTGCTGCGGGCGGCGCTGGCCGTGAAGCCTGCCGCTCTGCTGATCCTGTTCGACACCGGGGGCGTGCGCCTGCAGGAGGCCAATGCGGGCGAGACCGCCATCGCGGAGATCATGCGGGCGATCACGGTCGCGCGGGCCGCCGGCATCCCGGTCATCGGGCTGATCGGGGGGCGGGCGGGCTGCTACGGCGGCGGCGGCCTCGTCGCCGGCACCTGCGCGCGCCTGATCATCTCCGAAGGGGGACGCCTCAGCGTCTCCGGCCCCGAGGTGATCGAGACCAACAAGGGCGCGGAGGAGTTCGATTCCCGCGACCGGGCGCTGGTGTGGCGCACCATGGGCGGAAAGCACCGGCGTCTCATCGGCGCCGCCGACGCCTTCGTGGACGACACGATCGGGGCGTTTCGGCGGGCCGCCCTGGCGGCGATCCCGGCGGCCCCGGCCTTCGACCTCGCCACGCTCGAGGCCGAGCAGGCCCGGCTGGAGGCCCGCCTCGACCGCTTCGGCGACGCCCGGGACGCCACCGAGATCTGGGGGCGCCTCGGCGTCAACGACCCCGCCGCCGTGCCGGGCCTGACCACCGAGGGCTTCGACGCCCTGCTCGCCCGCCTCCCGGAGGGGCCGCACCATGCCCGATAAGATGCCCCTCGACGCCCTGCTCGCCTCGCTCTTTCCGGCGGGCCACGCCATCACGGTGGCGGACGGCCTGATATCCGGCGATGGACCCCTCGGTGGCGGCCGCCTCGCCGTGATCGGCATCGACGGCGACACGGCGCTGGGCATCGAGGGCGCCTGCTTCCTGGCGGGGCGCGTCCTCGACGCGGTGCGGGCGGGCGGCGGCACGCCCATCCTCGTCCTGATCGATTCCGACAGCCAGCGCATGAGCCGGCGCGACGAGCTTCTCGGCCTCAACGAGTACCTCGCCCATCTGGCCAAGGCGCTGCTGCTGGCCGACGCGCAGGGGCACCCGACCCTCGGCCTGCTCTACGGCCACAGCGCGGCCGGGGCCTTCATCGCCACGGCGCTCGCCACCCGCGTGCTCGCGGCCCTGCCCGGCGCCCATCCGAGCGTGATGGACCTCCCCTCCGTGGCCCGCGTCACCAAGCTGCCCCTGGAGACGCTGCAGGACATGGCCCGCTCGACCTCGGTCTTCGCGCCGGGGCTCGACAACATGGTCCAGACCGGCGCCGTGCAGGCGGTCCTCGACCCCGACAAGCCCCTCGGCCTCCAGGTCGCCGCGCTGATCGCGGACAGCCCGGCGGCCGATACCCGCGACGCGCTGGGCCGTGAACGGGGCGGGCGCCCCCTCGCCCACGACATCGCCGCTCAGGTGGTGCGCGAGGCGCAGGGCCGGGTGCTGCGCGAGGCGCCGGGTGCGTGATGCCGCGCGCCACGACCTGCTCACGGTGGCGCCCGCCGCCTGGGGCCCGCTGCTGGCGCAGCGGCCGGACCTCGACGGGATTCCCCATCTCGCCGATTGGGCCGCGCGCGGCTGGCCCGTGATCGTGCGCCGCCGCGGGCCCGGCGAGGATGGCACCCTGGTTCCGGCCGGGCTGCCGCTGCCGCCCTCCCTCGGCAAGCGCCGCATCGGCCTCACGCTTCTGCCCGCGGCTTTGCGCCCGCGCAGCGGCCTGACCCTGGCCGAGGCGCGGGCGGCCGCGCCCGCCGCCTGGCAGCCCGCCCTCGACGCGCTCCTGGCGCACGGGGCCGCCCATGGTCGCGTGCCCCGGGTGTTCGGTGGTCTGCTCTGGCAGGCCCTGACGGGTCTGCCCTACCTTTCCGCCACCTCCGACCTCGACCTGCTCTGGCCCGGTCCCGTCGGCCCGGCCTTCCTCGACGGCCTCGCCGATCTCGCGGCACAGGCGCCGATGCGCCTCGACGGCGAGATCGGCCTCGCCGACGGCTTCGCCGTGAACTGGCGCGAGCTGCAGGCGGCCGGCCCCGGCGACACCGTCCTGGCCAAGGGCCTGGAGCGGCTGGAGCTCCGGCCCGTTTCGGCCCTTCGCGCCGCCCTGACGCCGGCGGCCTGAGCCATGCCGATGGGTGCCCTCTCGCCGATGCCCGCGGCTCCGTCGAAGACCCGGGTCCCCGCTGCGACTGTCGGCGGCCCGGACGCAATCGCCCGCCTCGCCACGCACTGCCTGCGCCTGGAGCTCGCCACCTATCCCAAGCCAGGCCTCGTCAGCCACGTGGACAGCGGCAGCCATGCCGACATGGATGCGGGCACCTTCCGGGCGAGTGCCTCCGCCCTGGAGCCCTATTTCGCGGATCTGGCCGAGGCTGGCGCGGCCGGGGCCGGGATGGCGCATCTGCGCCGGATCGGCCTCGCGGCGGAGGCGGCGATGCGGGCGGCCACGGGGGGCGTGAACACCCACCGGGGCGCCATCTTCGGCCTGGGCCTCCTCGGCGCGGCGGCCGGCGCCCTGGGGCGGCGTCCGGCGGCCGGGAGCCTTGGCGCCCATGTCCGCGCACGCTACGCCGGTGCCATTCTGGACGGCCCCGAACTGCTGCACGCGCCGGGTGCGCGGGCGCGGCGGCGGCACGGGGTCGGGGGCGCGCCGGCCGAGGCCGCGGCCGGCTTCCCGACCCTCTACGGCACCGGCTTGCCGGCCCTGCGCCGGGCCCGTGCCCGACGTCCCGAGTCGCCCGAGGCGGCGCGGGTGGAGGCCTGCCTCGCCCTGGTCGCGGCCCTCGAGGACACCAACCTCCTGCATCGCGGCGGCCCGGAGGGGTTCGGTTTCGCCCGGGCGGAAGCCGCCCGCTTCCTCGCCGAGGGCGGCATTGCCCGGGACGACTGGGTCTCACATGCGGAAGACCTGCACCGCGCCTTCGTCGCCCGCCGCCTCAGCCCCGGCGGAGCGGCCGACCTGCTGGCCATGACGCTGTTCGTCGACGCCTGGGAGCGACCATGAGCGTCGATCGCCCATGACCCTCGCGGTCCTTCTCTCCGGCCAGGGCGGCCAGCATCCCGGGATGTTCGACCTCACGGCCGCCCTGCCCGAGGCGCAGGGCGTCTTCGCGGCCGCGGCCCCCCTGCTCGGTCAGGATCCGCGCGACCTCGTGCGCTCAGGGAAGGACCTGCACGCCAACCGGATCGGGCAGATCCTGTGCTGCGTGGCTGGCCTCGCCGCCTGGACCCTGGTGCGGAGGGCTCAGGCCGCCCGCGTCGTGGTGGTGGGCTACAGCATCGGCGATCTCGCGGCCTTCGGCTGCGCCGGCCTGTTCGCGCCCGAGACGGTGCTGCACCTCGCCGCCGCCCGCGCCGAGGCGATGGATGCGGCGGCCGGTCCCGGCTACGGCCTCGCCGGCCTGCGCGGCCTGCCTGCCGCGCGGGCCTTCGCCCTGGCCGAGGCGCAGGGGTGCCATCCGGCGATCCGCAACGCCGCCGACAGCGTGGTGGTGGGCGGCCCCGTCGCGGCGCTGGACGCCCTCTGCGCCCAGGCCCTTGCGGCGGGCGCGGCCCGGGCCGTTCGCCTGCCCGTCCACATTCCCTCGCACACGCCGCTCCTGGCCGAGGCCTCGGCGCGCTTCGCCGAGCGGCTGGCGCAGGCTCCCCTGGCGACCCCGCCGCGTCCGGCCCCGCGCCTCCTCAGCGGCCTCGACGGAGCGGCGGTGTTCCGGCCGGAGGCGGGCCTGCCCAAGCTTGCCGCGCAGGTGGCGCAGACCCTGGACTGGGCCGCCTGCCTGGAGGGCGTTGGTGAGTTCGGCGCGACCCGGGTGCTCGAACTCGGCCCCGGCCACGCCCTCGCCACCATGGCCCGCGCGGCCCTGCCCGAGGCGCGGGTTCATGCGCTGGAGGACTTTCGCCAGCCCGCCGGCGTGGTGCAATGGATACGCGACGGGGCCTGAGCGCCCCTGATGGAGTGGAATGCCACGATGCAGTACCGCAATCTCGGCCGCTCGGGCCTCAAGGTCTCGCCGCTCTGCCTCGGCACCATGATGTTCGGCGGCCCCACCGACGAGGCCACCGCCGGCCGCATCATCGACAGCGCCCGGGGCGCCGGCATCAACTTCCTCGACACCGCCGACGTCTACAACGAGGGCCGCTCCGAGGAGGTGGTGGGCCGGGCGCTTCGCCGGGACCGCGAGGCCTGGGTGCTCGCCACCAAGGTCGCCAACCCGATGGGACCGGGCCCCAACGACCGGGGCTTGTCGCGCGCCCACGTGCTGCGCGCCGCCGAGGCCAGCCTGAAGCGGCTCGGCACCGACGTGATCGACATCTACTACCTCCACAAGGAGGACCACACGACGCCGCTCGCCGAGACCATCGGCGCCATCGCGCTCCTCGTGCGCCAGGGCAAGATCCGTTACTTCGGCGTCTCCAACTACCGGGCCTGGCGGGTCGCCGAGATCTGCCGCCTGTGCGACGACCTCGGTATCGACCGGCCCGTGGTCAGCCAGCCTTACTACAACGCCCTGAACCGGATGCCCGAGACCGAGCACCTGCCGGCCTGCGCCCATTACGGCCTCGGCGTGGTGCCGTACTCGCCGCTGGCCCGCGGCGTGCTCACCGCCAAATACGATCCCGATGCCCCGCCCCCCGAGGGCACCCGCGCGGGGCGCCAGGACACCCGCATGATGCAGACGGAGTGGCGCCCGGAATCCCTGGTGATCGCCCGGATTTTTCAGGACCATGCGGCCGCGCGGGGCCTGACGGCGGGGCAGTTCGCGGTGAACTGGGTGCTGGCCAACCGCACCGTCACCTCGGTCATCGCCGGGCCGCGCACGGAGGCGCAGTGGGACGCGTATCTGGGCGCGCTGGGCTACACCTTCACGGACGAGGACGAGGCCCTCGTCGACGCCCACGTCGTCACCGGCCACTCCTCGACGCCGAGCTACAACGACCCGGCCTACCCGATCGAGGGCCGCGTGCGGGGCTGAGGGCGTTCCGCAGGGATCCCCCCGAGTCCGCTCGCGTGTCCCTCCCCCGCAAGGGATCGGGACACGCGTCGTCGCCGAAAGGGCGTCGTTCGCTTAGCCCTGCGTCTCGGCCAGATGCAGCGCCACCAGGGCATCGAAGCTGGCATCGCCCTCGAAGCCCAGGTCCAGGGCGCGGCGCGTGTCGAAGGCCTCCGGCCAGGTCTCCACGATGGCCTGGATGGCCGGATTCGGTTCGCGCCGGATCAGCGCCACCGCTCTGTCCCCGCCCACGCGGCGCAGGGCCTCGATCTCGTCGGCCACCGTCGCCGAGATTCCCGGCATGGTCAGGCTGCGGCGCAGGCCGAGGGGCGCGAGGTCGATGCGGGCGGCATGCAGGAGGTATTGCGTGGCCGAAAGCGGGCTGGCGAACCAGTGGCGCACGGTATCGGGCACCGGCAGGATCGCCTCCTGGCCGGCCAGCGGCTCGCGGATGATCCCGGAGAAGAACCCGGACGCCGCCTTGTTCGGCTTGCCCGGCCGCACGCAGATGGTGGGCAGGCGCAGGCCGATGCCGTCGAGGAAGCCGCGCCGGCTGTAGTCGGCGAGCAGCAGTTCGCCCATCGCCTTCTGGGTGCCGTAGGAGGTGGCCGGCGTCAGGATCATGTCGTCCGGGATCACGCCCGGGAGCGGCGGCCCGAACACGGCCAGCGACGAGGTGAAGACCACGCGGGGACGATAGCCCTCGGCGACATGGGCCTGCCGGATGGCCTCGAGGAGCAGCCGGGTGGCGTCGAGGTTGACCCGGTAGCCCTTCTCCAGATCGGCCTCCGCCTCGCCCGAGACGATCGCCGCGAGGTGGAAGATCACGTCCGGTCGGCCCGCGATGGCGGCCTCCGCCGCGCCGGGCACGGAGAGGTCGGCGGCAGCCGTGACGACGGAGCCGGTGAAGCCCGCCGGGGCGGTCGGCTCCACCACGTCGACCAGGGTGAGGGCGCGGGCATCGCCCTGCGTGGCGAGGGCGTCGGTCAGGCGCCGGCCGATCATGCCGGCGGCGCCGAGGATCAGTGCGTGCATGGGTCGTCCTTTCAGGCTCAGCGCATCAGGTCGAGGGCGCGGGAGAAGAAGTCGCGGCCGCCGAAATTGCCGGATTTGAGGGCGAGCAGCATGGGCTCACCCTGCCCCATCGTGCGCAGCACCGGCACCCCGGCGGCGATCTCGGGCCCGAGGCGGAAGGCCTTCAGCCCGAGCCGGTCCACGACCGCCCCCGACGTCTCGCCGCCCGCCACCACGAGGCGGCGCACGCCGTGCGCCACCAGGCCTTCCGCGATGCGGGCCAGCGCGTCCTCGAGGGCGTGGCCGACCCGGTCGCCGCCGTGGCGCGCCTGGAGGGCCCGCACGGTCTCGGGCTCGGCGCTGCTGGCGATGAGGACGGGGCCGGCGCCGACGTGCTCGCCGGCCCAGGCCAGGACGGCCGCGATCTCGGCCTCGGTCTCGGCCTCTCCGACGAGCATCCGCTCGGGGTCGAGGCGGCGCACCGGCATCAGGGCCTCGGCCGCCGCGATCTGGCCGAGGGTCGCCTGTGAGCAACTGCCGGCGAGGCAGGCGGAGAGCCCCCCCACGGGCGCGCCGAGATCCGCCGCGCTGTCCGGCGCGGCGGCACGCCCGGTCGCGACCAGGGCCCGGGCGAGGCCGAGGCCGAGGCCCGAGGCGCCCACCGACACCCGGTGGCCGAGCGCCGCCGTGCCCAGGGTCTCGAGGTCGGCCTCCACCACCGCATCCGCGATGGCCGCGCCGATCCCCTCGGCAGCGAGCGCGTCGAGGCACGCGGCGACGGCGTCCGGCCCCTTCGCCACGGTGGCGAAATCCACCAGACCCACGGGCGACGCGCTCTGGCGGCCCAGCACCCGCACGAGGTTGGCGTCCCGCATCGGGTTGAGGGGATGGTCCTTGAGCGGGCTCTCGTTCAGCGGCACCGCGCCGACGAACAGGTTGCCCTGGTAGACGGTGCGCCCCGTTTCCGGGAAGGCGGGGGTGACGAGGGCGATGGCCTCGCCCGCCTCGCCCCGCAGGGCGTCCAGGACGGGTCCGATATTGCCCGCGTCGGTGGAATCGAAGGTCGAGCAGATCTTGAACAGGACGTGGGCGGCGCCCCGTCCGCGCAGCCAGGCCTCGGCCGCGCGGGTGCGCGCCACGGCTTCCGCGGCCGGGATGGAGCGGCTCTTCAGGGCCACCACCACGGCCTCGACACCGGACAGATCGAGGTCGTCGGCGGGGATGCCGATGGTCTGCACCGTGCGCAGGCCCCCCTTGCTGAGCGTGTTGGCGAGGTCCGAGGCGCCGGTATAGTCGTCGGCCACCGATCCGAGGGCGAGGCTCATCGGGTGCCCTCCCGGACCTGCGAGGCGCGGTAGGGCTCGAACCAGCCCAGGCCCTCCCCGGTGCCGCCGGCCGGGTTGTACTCGCAGCCGACGAAACCCGCGTAGCCGAGGTAGTCCAGTTCGGCGAAGAGGAAGGCGTCGTTCATCTCGCCGGTGCCGGGCTCGTTCCGGGCGGGGACGCTGGCGGTCTGGACGTGCCCGACCATCGGCATCAGGTCGCGCAGGCGGGTGGTCACGTCCCCGTGCAGGATCTGGCAGTGGTAGAGGTCGAACTGCAGCTTCAGGTTCGGCAGGCCCAGGTCGCGGATGAGGTCGGCGGCCATGTCGAAGTCGTTGAGGAAGTAGCCCGGCATGTTGCGGGCGTTGATCGGCTCCAGCACGAGGTCGAGGCCTTCGCGGCCGACGCGCTCGGCGGTCCAGGCCACGGCCCGGCGATAGGCGTCCTGCGCCGCCGGATCGCGCGCATCCGCCATGCCGGCCATGAGGTGGAGCCGGGCGACGCCCGTGGCCTTGGCGTAGGTCAGGCCGGTCTCGACGCCCGCCTGCAGCTCGGCGAACCGGTCCGGCAGGGCGGCGAGGCCGCGCTCGCCCGCCGCCCAGTCGCCCGGCGGCAGGTTGAACAGGGCCTGGGTCAGCCCGAACCGCGCCAGGCGCTCGGCGATGGCCTCGGGCGGATGATCGTAGGGGAAGAGGAACTCCACGGCGGTGAAGCCCGCCTCCGCGGCGGCGGCGAAGCGGTCGAGGAACGGCCGCTCCGTGAACATCAGCGTGAGATTGGCGGCAAAACGCGGCATCGGCTCTTCTCCCTTCAGGCCTTGGGCGACGGCAGGGCGACGCCGGCCACCTGGGCGTAGAGGCGGGCCACCGAGGCGTCGTCGTCCCGGCCCATGCCGGAGCCGGACGCCATCAGGAACATCTGCAGCGCGGCGGCGGCCACCGGCACGGGGTATGTCTCCGCCCGCGCCATGTCCTGCACGATGCCCAGATCCTTGACGAAGATGTCGACCGCGCTTCTCGGGCTGTAGTCGCCGTCGAGGACGTGCGGCATGCGGTTCTCGAACATCCAGGAATTGCCGGCCGACGCCGTGATGACCTCGTAGACCTTGCGGAGATCCAAGCCCTGCTTGGCGGCAAAGCTCATGGCCTCGCTGGCGGCGGCGATGTGCACGCCGGCAAGCAACTGGTTGATCATCTTGAAGGCGGCACCCTGCCCGGCCGCGTCGCCGAGCTCGTAGAGCTTGCCGGCCATGGCGTGAAGGGCTGGGCGGGCCGCGTCGAAGGCCGCCTTCGTGCCGGAGGCCAGGAAGGTGAGTTCGCCCTCGGCCGCGCGGACGGCGCCGCCGCTCATCGGCGCGTCGAGGTAGTGGCGGCCGGTCTCCTCCAGGCGGGCCGCGAGGCGCCGGGCGACGGCCGGGTCCATGGTGACCGAGGAGACGAACACCGCGCCCTTGCCCATGGTCTCTGCAGCGCCGCCGGGCCCGAACAGCACGGCCTCGGTCTGGGCGGCGTTGACCACGACGCAGACCACGACATCGGCGCCCTCCGCCGCCGCCGCGGGGTTCGCCGCCGCCTGCCCGCCGGTCGCGGCGAAGCGCGCGACGGCGTCCGCGTCCACGTCGCAGGCCGCGACGGCGAAGCCGGCCCGGAGGAGCGAACCGGCCATGCCGGCGCCCATGGAGCCGAGGCCGATCACGGCGGCCCGCTGGGTCTGGGTGTTGATGCTCATGGGGACCTGTTCATGGGAGGGAGGGATCGGAGCGGGCAAATCGAAACGACGGTGCTGCGACCCATCCCGTCATCCCGGGCTCGCCTGTGGCGCTCCGGGATGACGGTGCGGGCTTCGGAGCCGCCGGCCGTCGGCGCAGCCGTCTCAGCGGTTGACCATCTGCTTCGGGGTGACGAACACGCAGACCGCGCCGATCACCAGCATGCCGGCCAGCGCGTACATGCCGGCGGCGGTGCTGCCCGTGGAGTCGCGCAGGGCGCCGATGACGTAGGGGCTGGCAAAGCCCGCGAGGTTGCCCACCGAGTTGATCAGCGCGATTCCGGCGGCCGCCCCCGCGCCGCTGAGGAAGGCGGTGGGCAGGGACCAGAACAGGGGTGCGCAGGTGAGCACGCCGCCGGCGGCCACGGCGAGCGCCGCGATGGCCACGACGGTGCTCCCCGTGCTGGCGGCGACCACGAAGCCCACCGCGCCGCAGAGGGCCGGGACGATGAGGTGCCAGCGGCGCTCGCGCATCCGGTCGGCGCTGCGGCCGAGCAGGATCATCACGAAGACCGCGAACAGGAACGGGATCGCGCTGACGAGGCCGATGTTCAGGTTGCCCTGGATGCCGGACGCCTTGACGATGGTGGGCATCCAGAAGGTCAGTCCGTACTGGCCGGTGACGAAGGCGAAGTAGATCAGGCTCATGAACCAGATCCGCCCGTTGCGGAACACGGTGGCGATGGAGTGGGGGCTCTGCTCCTTGCCGGCGCCGTCGGCGGCGATGTCGCGCTCGATGACCTGCTTCTCGGCGGCGGTGAGCCACTTGGCTTCGGAGGGGCGGTTGTCGAGGTAGAAGAACACCGCGAGACCCACCAGCACCGCCGGCACCGCCTCGATCAGGAACATCCACTGCCAGCCCGACAGGCCGTAGGTGCCGTTGAAGGCGTCCATGATCCAGCCGGAGAGCGGGTTGCCGAAGATGCCCGAGACGGGAATCGCCGACATGAACACGGCGATCACGCGGGCGCGGCGATGGGCCGGGAACCAGGTCGTGGTGTAGAGGATCACGCCCGGGTAGAAGCCCGCCTCGGCCAGGCCGAGCAGGAAGCGCATGATGTAGAACGAGGTGGCCGAGTTCACGAACATGAACCCGGCGGAGATGATGCCCCAGGTGATCATGATGCGGGCGATCCAGACCCGGGCGCCGACCCGGTGCAGGATCACGTTCGAGGGCACCTCGAACAGGAAGTAGCCGATGAAGAACAGGCCGGCGCCGAGGCCGTAGACGGTTTCGCTGAAGCCCAGCTCCTGGGACATCTGCAGCTTGGCGAAGCCGACGTTCACGCGGTCGAGATAGGCGACCACGTAGCAGAGCATCAGGAACGGCACGAGCCGCCAGAACACTTTGCGATAGGTCTGTTCGACGAAATCCGCCGCGGGCGCATCGACGCCCCGCGCGGTTGCGGCCTGAACGCTCATGTTTCCTCCTGCCGGCGCGCGTTGCACGTCGCCGTTCTGGCGTTGCACCATCTTGTTGCGGCACTACTCGTTGTGGCAGCGCTTGCATCTTGCGTAACAGATGATGGCAGCGCTGCCAATCTCATTGTTGCGGCCAACTAAGCTTGCTATGGGCTGTGCAGCCCGGGACCGGAGATGAAGGTCGACGATGAACGTCCAGAGGTCCCTGCACGAGCCGGAGCGCCGGCTCGTGACCCTGTCCGACGTGGCCCGCGAAGCCGGAGTCGGCGAGAGCACGGTCTCGCGCGTCCTGCGCAACCAGGGCTCGTTCTCGAAGCGCACGCAGGACCGGGTCGCGGAGGCGGTGGCGCGTCTCGGCTACGTGCCGAACCGGCTGGCCGGCATGCTGGCGGGCTCCGGTTCCACGGCGGGGGCCAAGCTCGTGGGGATCGTGATCCCGTCGCTCACCAACATCGTGTTCCCGGACCTCCTGCGGGGCGCCACGGCGGTCCTCGACCGCGGCGGCTTCCAGAGCGTGATCGGGGTCTCCGACTACGACCCGGAGCGGGAGGAGGCGCTGATCGGCGCCCTCCTCTCCTGGCGTCCCGCCGGCCTCATCGTCACCGGCCTGGAACACACGCCCGGCGCGCTCGCCCGCCTGCGGGCGAGCGGCATTCGCATCGTCGAGATGATCGACACCGACGGGGCCGGCCTCGACATCGTGGTGGGATTCTCCAACCGGGCGGTGGGCTGCGACAGCGCCCGGCACCTGCTGGCACGGGGCTACCGCCGCATCGGCTTTGTCGGCCACGACATCACGCAGGATCTCCGCGCCGCCAAGCGGCTCGCGGGGTTCTGCGAAACCCTTCGGGAGGCGGGCTGCCCCCTGGCGGAGCGCGAGATCGCGTCCGGACCCTCTTCGGCCGCTGCCGGGCGGGAGGCCCTGGCGCGGCTGGTCGGCCGCCGGCCCGACCTCGATGCGGTCTACTTCTCCAACGACGACATGGCGCTGGGCGGCTACTTCCACTGTCTCGCGGACGGGATCGCGGTGCCGGGACGCCTCGCCCTGTTCGGCTTCAACGCCCTCGACATCGCCGCCGCCCTGCCGCAGCCGCTGACCACCATCCGCACGCCGCGCCTGGAGATCGGCGCCGCCGCCGCCGAGCGCCTCGCCGCCGACGGCCCGGCCGAGACCGTCGATCTCGGCTACGAACTGATCGCGGGCGCCACCGCCTGAGATCGCCCCCTCCTCCCGTGACCTGAAGGGATTTCATGAGCGAATCGAAGCTTCGCGAGCAGATCTGCCGGTTCGGCCGCTCGCTGTTCGAGCGCGGCCTGACGCCGGGCTCGTCGGGCAACATCTCCCTGCGCCTGGACGACGGCGGCTGGCTGGTGACGCCGACCAACGCGTCGCTGGGCTTCCTCGACCCAGGCACGATCTCACGCCTGGACGCGAAGGGCGCCCTGGTCTCGGGCCACGCGCCCACCAAGGAGATCCCGCTCCATGCGGCGCTCTACGACAGCCGCACGGAGGCGCGCGCCATCGTCCATCTGCACTCGACCCATGCGGTGGCGGTGTCGATGCTGCCCGAGATCGACCCCAAGGCGGTACTGCCGCCGCTGACGCCGTATTACCTGATGCGCGCCGGGGCCACGGCCCTGGTGCCGTATTACCGGCCCGGCGACCCGGCGGTGGCGGACGCGATCCGGGGGTTGGCCGGCCGCTACGCCTCGGTGCTGCTGGCCAACCACGGCCCGGTGGTGGCCGGCTCCACCCTGGAGAACGCGGTCTTCGCGACCGAGGAGCTGGAAGAGACGGCCAAGCTCTACCTGCTCCTGCGCAACCTCAACCCGCGCCACCTCTCGCCGGGGCAGGTGCAGGACCTCGTCAGCCATTTCGGCCTGACCCTGCCGGAGCCCGACGGGCACGACCACGGGCACTGAGCGGCGCGCTGAAACGCGCGCTGCGCGGCCGAGGGCCCCGTCAGGCCGCCACCTCGATCTGCGCCGTGGGCAGGGTCGCGGCGATCTCGGCGGCGATGCCGGCCGAGGCGATGTTCTTGGACTTGGCCTCGATCTCGAAATCCGCCCAGGCCATGTGGCGGGCCACCAGGGCGTTCACGGCCCGGTTCCACATCATGTCGGAATGGGCGGCCAGATCGCGCCAGTTGTGACCGGCCTCGGTCAGGGCGGCGAAGTCCGGCAGGGTGTCGGGCGTATGCCCCTCCAGCAGGGCTTCGCGCGAGACGCTGATATGGGCCACGGGGCGCACGCCCCGCCAGGACTCGCGCACCCGGGCGACGCGGGGATCGTCGGGCTCGATGTACGCACCCCGGCTCTCGACCCAGTGGTGGTGCAGGTCGAGCACCACCGGCACGACGTCGGCCAGCTCCAGCACCGTGTCCAATCCGAAGAAATTCTCGTCGTTCTCGACGGTGAGGAGATCGCGCGCCGTCTGCGAGAGCTTGGGCAGGCTGGCGCGAAACCCTGCGATGCCGGGGTCGCGGGCACCGACATGGATGTTGATGTGGGCCCCGTGCGGATGCCAGCCCTGGCCGTAGCCGAGCATCGCCATGAGTTCGGCATGATGCTCCAGCTCCTCGATGCCGTTGCGCTGGGCCGCCGGGTTCTGCGAGGCGATGACGCAGAACGGGCCGGGATGGAAGCTCAGGCGCACCAAACCGGCCCGGGCGATCGCGCCGATCCGGGCGAGGCCGTCCTGGACGAGGCGGCGCATCTCGGGCTCGGCATAGAGGTCCCGCGCCACCGCGTGGGTGTAGCCGGGCAGGACGTTGCTGGCGATCCGCAGCAGGCGCTCGATCGCGGGCCGGGCGGCGACCCAGGCCACCTGCCGCTCCAGGGCACCGAGGTTGTGGCGCACGAGGCCCTCCAGCTTGTCCCGGCGCGCGGTGGGCGCCAGGGTCTTCAGGTGCGCCATGGTGGCGTGGGTGAGGTTCATCTGCAGGGTCGCCTCGCGGGCGGCCTTCAGGGTCTTGAAGGGCTCGGACGGTGGCTCGAGGATGAACTTGCAGCAGAAGCCGAGGCGGGGTGCGGAATCGGTCGAGGCTGGATCGGTCATGGGGCGATAACGCGGCGGAGCGGCATTGGTGCACGGCCGGAACCGGGGACCGGATGCGGTGCGTTGCCCCCGCGCCGACGGCCCCGTCGGCGCCGGAGAGTCCCATGGACGGCAAGTTTACTGAGGCCAAGCTCGCGGATCAGGTCCGGCGTGCGGCCGACCTCGCCCGTCGCCTGACCCTGGCCTATCCGCGGGGATCGCGCCGCGACGACTTCCCCTTCGCCGTGGTGGCGGCCTTCGACGCCGATATCCGGGGCCGCGTCGAGCGCGACCGCCGGATCGAGGACGAGCGCGACCGGGTGCTCATCGCCGCCGTCAACTTCGCCGAGACGCCGCCCGACGACGAGCCCGAGGCCGTGGAGCCGGCGCGAAGCGCCCTCGTGGCGGCCATCGACTATCTCGAGGAGGCGACCCTGCGCTTCGGGATCGTCAACCGCGAGGGGGCGCGGCTCGGCTACGGCGAGGCCGGCCAGCGGGTCGCGACCCTGGCCTGACGGGCGCCCCGCCGCGCTTCGCCGAATTTGTGATGCCCTGCCCTGCGACCCCGGGCCCGGCCCGCGCGTTACCCACACCCGCCGGCGCGATTCCGACGGGTCGTCCTACCAAAGTGGTCTCCTCCCGATGCGTCGCCTGTTCCCCGTCTTCATCGCCGCCGTCGCTCTCCTGGCGGGGGTGATCCTGTTCACCTTCGTCAAGCACGGCGACACCGCCCACACCCAGCCGGTGCCGGAAGCCGGCGCGAGCGCCCGCTGATGCCGCGCTGGTTGCCCCTGGCGGGCGCCGCCCTCCTCGCCATCCTGGTGGTGATCGGCCTCGGGTTCTGGAAGTACGATCGCCTGCAGGAGGCGCGCATCGAGAATGGCGGACGTCCGGCCATCCCCGCCTGCGCGCCCGACCGCATCGGCGAGACGGGACTGGCCGCCAACTGCCCCGGCACCGCCTTCCCGCCCGCCAAGGCACCCTGAGGGATCAAGGCACCCTGAGGAACCGGACGCGGCGTCCGAGACCCGGAGTGGGTAAGGGAGGCTGGACGGATGCACGCTCCCCCTGCCCGGTCCGGCCTCGGCGCCTTCCCGGCCTTCGTCTTCCTGCAGGGCAGCCTCTACGCCGCCTACGGGATGGTCTCGCCGTTCCTGCCGAGCTTCCTCGGCGACCGCGGGCTCGACGCCTCCGAGATCGGCATCGTGCTCGCAGGCGGGACGCTGATGCGCCTCGTGGCCGGACCGGTGGCGGGGCGGATCGCGGATCGCCTCGACGCCACCCGGGCTGTCCTCGCCGCCGGAGCCGCCGCCGCCGGGCTCCTGGCCTTCGCCACCCTCCTGGGGCACGGCTTCCCCGCGCTCCTCGTCCTGGGCCTTGCGCAGGCCCTCGCCCTCGCGGCCCTCGCGCCCCTGGCCGATGCCCTCACCCTCGCGGCGATGGAGCGGGAGAGGACCTTCGCGTATGGGTGGGTCCGAGGCGCCGGTTCGGCCGCCTTCATCCTGGCGACCCTGGTGTCCGGGCAGGCCGTCGCCTGGGCCGGCCTGCCCAGCATCCTGGTCTCGAGCGGGCTGCTGTTCCTGCTCACCGCCCTCGCCGTCCGCGGGGTGCCCGCGGCCCCGCGGACCGGACACCCGAGCTCCCCGGCTCCGGAAGCGCCCACCCGCACCACCCTGCGCGCCCTGCTCGCGGTGCCGCTCTTCCGGCGGGTGCTCCTGGTGGCGGCCCTCGTCATCGGCAGCCACGCCCTGCACGAGGCCTTCGCGGTGATCCGCTGGCGGGCGGCGGGCCTCGGCCCCGGCACCGTCAGCCTGCTCTGGTCCCTGGCCGTGCTCTCGGAGGTCGTTGTGTTCGTCCTGTGCGGCTCCTGGCTGCTGGAGCGCCTCGGCACCGCCGGGGCGGCGATGCTGGCGGCCGGCGCCGGGATCCTGCGCTGGGCGATCCTGGCGACCACGGTGGCGGTGCCGATGCTGGCGATCGGCCAGGCCCTGCACGGCTTCACCTTCGCGCTGCTGCACCTGGCCAACATGCGCCTCCTCGCCGACCTCGTACCCGCCCGTGGCGCCGCCACAGCCCAGACCCTCTACGCGACCCTCGGCCTCGGGCTCGCGAACACCGTCCTGACCGGCCTGTCCGGGTGGCTCTACGGGCGGTTCGGGGCGGATGCGTTCTGGAGCATGGCGGCGCTCTGCGCGGGCGCGCTGCCCCTGGCGGCCGGCCTCCGGCGCCCCGCCCCGCAGGCCGTCTGAACCCGGGTCAGGGCCGGCACGCCCGCAGGAAGAAGTCGAGCGAGCGCTTCAGCGTCGCGCGCTTGACGTGGGTCATGCCCGGCCGCTCCAGGCCCAGCTCCGTCCGGTCGACGAAACCCCGGATGGTCAGGCCCAGGAAGGCATCGGCCGCGTGCCGGACATCGTCCACCGCGATCGCACCGGAGCGCACGCCGTCCTCCAGGCAGCGCTCCACCAGGGGCACCACCCGCGCCAGTCCGAAATCGTGGAGGGCCCGGGCGAATTCCGGGAAGCGTCCGGCCTCGGCCACCATCACCCGCCGGAACGCGATACAGTCCGGCGTCACCACGGTCTCGAGGATCGCCAGGGCGATGCGGTGGAGGCGCTCCTCCACCGATCCGGCTTCCGCCGCCACCTTCTCGATGGAGGGCACGTTCTCCTCGATGAAGCGCACGCACACGGCCTCGAACAGATCGACCTTCGAGGCGAAGCGCGCGTAGATCGTCTTCTTCGAGAGGCCGGCCGAGCCCGCGATGGCATCGATGCTCGCCGCCTCGAAGCCCTCGGTGAGGAACACGACCCGGGCGGCGTCGAGGACGCGCAGCAGCACGTCGCCCTCGGTCCCGCGCGGCGGGCGACCGAGGCGCCGGGGTGGCGACGGCATCACGTCCCTCTGAGCCACGGCGCGGTGTCCTCCCCCCGGGAAACGATGCCAGTCCTCTCCGGGGAAGACCAGGGACGCGGCGTGATGCGGATGTGGACCCGCGGCGTCCCGACCCGCTCCGTCAGAAGAACGCCTGCAGGCCCGTCTGCGCCCGGCCGAGGATCAGCGCATGGACGTCGTGCGTGCCCTCATAGGTGTTCACCGTCTCGAGGTTCTGAGCGTGACGCATCACGTGGTACTCGCCCATGATGCCGTTGCCGCCGTGCATGTCGCGGGCGACCCGGGCGATGTCGAGCGCCTTGCCGCAGTTGTTGCGCTTGATCAGCGAGATCATCTCGGGCGCCATCCGGCCCGCGTCGAACAGGCGCCCGACGCGCAGGGCGGCCTGGAACCCGAGGGCGATCTCGGTCTGCATGTCGGCGAGCTTCTTCTGCACGAGCTGGGTCTGGGCCAGCGGTCGGCCGAACTGCTTGCGCTCCAGGGTGTAGGACCGGGCCCGGTGCCAGCAATCCTCCGCCGCCCCCATGGCGCCCCAGGCGATGCCGTAGCGGGCCCGGTTCAGGCAACCGAACGGCCCCTTCAGGCCCGAGACGTTGGGCAGGAGCGCGTCCTCGCCGACCTCGACGTCCTCCATCACGATCTCGCCCGTGGTGGAGGCGCGCAACGAGAGCTTGCCCTTCAAGGTGGGCGCGGAGAGACCCGGCATGCCCTTCTCCAGGATGAAGCCTCGGATCGCGCCCTCATGCGCCTCGGACTTGGCCCAGACCACGAAGACGTCGGCGAAGGGCGCGTTCGAGATCCACGTCTTGGCCCCCGACAGGCGGTAGCCCCCGTCGGTCTTCACGGCCTTCGTCGTCATGCCGGCCGGGTCCGAGCCGGCATCGGGCTCGGTCAGGCCGAAGCAGCCGATCCACGCCCCCGAGGCGAGCTTGGGCAGGAATTTCTGGCGCTGCGCCTCCGAGCCGTAGGCGTGGATCGGGTACATCACGAGGGAGGATTGCACGCTCATCATCGAGCGGTAGCCGGAATCCACCGCCTCGACGGCACGGGCCACGAGGCCGTAGGCGACGTAAGTCGCGCCGGCGCCGCCATAGGCCTCCGGCAGGGTGACGCCGAGGAGCCCGCGCTCGCCCATCTTCCGGAACAGCTCCGGGTTGCTGGTCTCCTGCGCGTAGGCTTCGACGATGCCGGGCAGGAGCTCCTCCTGCGCGAAGGCCCGGGCGGCCTCGTGGATGGCGCGCTCGTCGTCGCTGAGCTGGTCGTCGAGGAGGAAGGGATCGTCCCAGGCAAAGCTCGCCGAGGCGGGGGCGGTGGGCGCGGCGGAGCCGGGTGGGCGCGTCGGGGCGTTCATGGGGCGGTTCCTCGGGTTTCTGTGTTTTCGCGACCCTAACAGGCTCCGTCGGCGAGGCCACCTGTCCGGCCCGGAATCGGTTCCGGGATCGGGACCGAAACCTGATAGACAGGCGCGGCTTGAAGCGGTGCTCCGGATGCCGCCCGCACGAGAGGGAGAACCGATCATGGCCGAGACGACGGCGCGCGACGACGGCTCCCGCTCCCCTGCGCGGCCCCTGCCGCTCGACGGCATCCGCGTGCTCGACCTCTCGCGCGTGCTCGCCGGGCCCTGGAGCGCCATGTGCCTCGGCGACCTCGGCGCCGAGGTGATCAAGATCGAGCACCCGGAGCGCGGCGACGACACCCGCGACTGGGGCCTGCGCACGGGGGCCACCAACACCTCGTACTTCGACGCCGCCAACCGCAACAAGCGCTCGATCACCCTCGACCTCGCCACCCCGGAGGGCCTCGCCGTGGCGCGCGACCTCGCCCGCACCTGCGACGTGGTGGTGCAGAACTTCAAGACCGGCGGCGCCGACCGCCTCGGCCTCGGCTACGCGGACCTGAGCGCCGAGAACCCGCGCCTGATCTACTGCTCGATCTCCGGCTACGCCTCGGATGGGCCTGAGGCGACGCGGCCCGGCTACGACATCGTGGTCCAGGGCGAGGCCGGCCTGATGGCGCTGAACGGCGAGGCCGGCCGCCCGCCCCTGAAGTTCGGCCTCGCGGCGGTCGATCTCTTCACCGGGCAATACGCGGCCCAGGGGGTGCTCGCCGCCCTGTTCGAGCGCGAGCGCACCGGGCGCGGACGCCACATCGAACTCGCCCTGTTCGATTGCGGCCTGGCGCTCACCGCCTATTGCGGTCTGGAGGCGATGGTGCGCGGGCACGACCCCGCCCGCGCCGGCAACGCCCATCCGTCGATCGCCCCCTACGGCGTGTTCCAGGCCGGCGACGGACCCATCGTGCTGGCGGTGGGCAACAACGCGCAGTATCGCCGCCTCTGCGAGGGGGTCCTGGAGCGGCCGGACCTCGCCGCGGACCCGCGCTTCGCCACGAACCTGGAGCGCTCCCGCAACCGTGCGCAGTTCCTGCCGGCGATCGAGGCCGAGCTCGCCCGCTGGACCCGTGCCGATCTCATCGCCCGGCTGGACGCGGCCGGCATCCCCTGCGGCGAGGTGCTGGGCCTGCACGAGGCCCTGACCTCCGACAGGGCCCGGGCCGGCAACCTCGTGCTGCCCCAGGGCGGCGACGTCGATCCCACCGCCTACGTCCTCGCCCCGCCCTACCGCCTCGACGGGGAGCGCCTGCCCGTCCGCCGCATGCCGCCGGCCCTCGGAGCGTCGAGCGCCGAGATCCGGGCGGACTGCGCGGCGCGGCGCGCGGCGGAGGCCGAGCGCCCCTCGGGCGACCCGGTCAAACCGGCAGGAGGGTGAACCCGAGGCTCTGGCCGAGGAACCGAGCCGTGATCCGGCCCGGGCCGGTCAGGTCGAAGGGCATCGAGAGCGTGCCGGTGGAGACGAGGCTGCCGGCCGGGATCGTCGTGCCGCGCTCGCGCGCCACGGCCATCAGGTCCGTGAGCGCGGCCAGGGGATCGGTCTCGTCCTCCCCCGTCACGGCCCGCACCCGCTCCACGCCATCGACCTCGACCACGAGGCCGCGCGCCACTTCGGCGAGGTCTCCCGTGGCCAGCACGGGGCCGAGCACCAGGGCCTGGAAGGCCGAATTGTCGGCCGCGAAGCTCGGCCAGCCGACGGCACGCCGATCGACGTAGCGGGACAGCACGAGCTCGAACGCCGCGCGGGTTTCGCCGACGACCTCGGCCGCCGGAACCACGGGGGCGTCGGGGGCGATGTCGCGGGCGATCCCGTAGGCGATCTCGAACTCGATCGTCACCGCCCCGGCATGGGGCATCCGGAGTTCGGCCCCGTCGCCATGGAGCCGGTCCCGCAGTACCCGCCCGGCGATGGAGCGGCCGACCCCCGAGCTGCGCTTGCCCTTGTGGCTGCCGATGGCGAGCTTCCAGCCAGCGAATTCTGCGCCGAGCGCCGCCACGAGCCGGTCCTGGACGTCGTAGCCCTCGGACATCGTGCGCGGACGGACGGCCTCGGGCAGTTCGCCGAGCTGCCGCCCCGCGCGATAGGCCGCCAGCAGCAGGTCCGCGGCGGGCTGGGGATCGTAGGCTTTCAGCACGGCTTCGGGCAGGAATTCTGACATGGCGGACCTCTTCGCGGCGTCGGGCCGGATGCCCAGGCTCTAGCGGATCTTTGCGTCGGCCGGTGGGCGATTCCGCCGGATCGGGCTGGCCCGGCTCCCCGCCTCATCCGGGGGGGCGCCGCGCCGCCGGCACCGCTCCGATCCCGAAAACAGGATCGATCGGTGGAGACAGAACGGAGGGGCGGCTCCGCGGGGGGGCCTCGACAAGCGCGTCGGCTGAGCCGCCGGTCGAACGATCTTGGCTGCGAAAGGATCTTGGCTGCGAACATAGAGCGGCACCGCCGACAGGATCTGGGGCGGTCGGCGCCGGAGTTCGGGCGATCTCACACGGGCGGGCAGAGATATGTTGGCAATTTCTATTGCCGGACGATCCATCCGGTCGGGGAACCGATCCCAGGGCACAGAATTATACTTCTCGATAACATCTCCGGAGGAACGCCACGTGAAATTCTCGACGATTGCCGGCGCCGCTGCCATTTTCGCGATCACGGCCGGGACCGCGCTCGCCGCGCCCTGCAACACCGGCTCGACGAAGGGCACCAGCCCGGGTCAGCAGACCATGAACGACAAGAGCTCGACGGCCGACCAGGGCAGCAAGAACCTCGCGGGCGGCCAGCAGCCCGCCTCCCCCGGAACGGTCGGCGCGATGAACAACGTGGGCGCCAACCAGATGGTCGGCGACAAGCCCGGTTCGGAGGGCAAGAACGACCAGGGCGGCGGTGTCGGCACGTCCAGCAAGAACCTCGCGGGCGGCCAGCAGCCGGCCTCGCCCGGGACGGTGGGCGCCATGAACAATGCCGGCGCCAACCAGGAGATCGGCAAGAAGGGCGACGATTGCTGATCGCCTGACGCCAACGGCACCATCAGGACGCCCGCCCGGTCTCGCCCGGGCGGGCGTTTTCGTGCGCTTCGCGGGCGGGACCGGACGCCGCCTCCGGGACGGGAGATCCCGTCAGGTGTCCCGCGCGCTCCCGACCAGGGCCGCCGTCCGGTCCCGCAAGGCCTGGAGGCTGCGGTAGCCGACCGAGGCGGCGACCTGGCGCGGCGCCCACCCATCGGCCGCCAGGGCCAGGGCTCGCACGACCCGGGCCCTGGCCCGCCATTGCCCGAAGGTGAGCCCCGTCTGCCGGCGGAATCCCCGCGTCAGGGTCCGGCGGCTCAGGCCCGCCCGCGCGGCCCAGGCATCGAGATCGAGCGCTCCGGCCGGATCGTCGATCACGCCGAGGCAGACTCGCCGGAGCCGGGCATCGCGCGGCAGGGGCAGGGTCAGGCGTGTCTCCGGGGCGCGTCCGACCTCGTCGAGGATGAGGGCTGCCAGGTGCCCACCCCGGCTGGCCTCGTCGTAGAGCACCGGCTCGTTCGTCAGGGCGGCCAGCGCGGCGGCGAGGAGGGCCGAGACCTCGATGACCCGGGCCCGGCTCGGAAAGCCGGCGATCGCCTCCCGCGCGAGATAGGCCGAGCACATCGCCACATCCCCGTGCATGACGACGGCGTGCGGAAGGCTTGGCGGAATCCACAGGGCATGTCCTTCCGGCACGACCCAGGTCCCGTCCTCGGCCGTCGCCATCATCAGGCCGGCGGTGGCGTAGAGAAGCTGGGCTCGCGGATGGTGGTGCCGGTCCGTGCCGCTGCCGGCCGCGAAGGTCTTGGGCATCACCGCGACCGCGCGCGGGACAGCCTGGTAATCCTCCGCCCGGATCGAACGCATCGGCGTCTCCCTGGCCCGATCGCGTACGCCTTCGGCCCGACGCCATTCAACGGGTCAGGTAAACGGGAGGCAAGTCCCTGCGGAAGGCTGCCGGTGTCTGAGCACGAGGCGCAGCCGACGCGGATGCTTGCCGGAGGAGAGGACCGACCGATGGACGCCGAGACCCTGTCCCGCCGGACCCTGCGCTTCGTCAATGTGGCGCATGCCCTCGACCACTTCGTCCTGCTGATCTACCCCACCGCGGTGATCGCGATCGCGGCGCAGACGGGCCGGAGCTACGGCGAACTGATCCCGCTCGCCACCGGCGCCTTCGTGGCCTTCGGGCTCTGCGCCCTGCCGATGGGCTGGCTCGCCGACCGGTTCGGGCGTCGCACCCTGCTGGCGATCTTCTTCTTCGGCTACGGCCTGTCCTGCCTCGGCGTGGCGAGCGCGGGCAGTCCGACGGCGTTCCTGGTGTGGCTCTGCATGCTCGGGCTCGCCTCCGCGATCTATCACCCCGTCGGCTCCACCATGCTGGTGAGCCATGCCCGTCGCCTGGGGCGCGACCTCGGCGTGAACGGCGTCTGGGGCAATCTCGGGGCCGCAACCGCATCGGGCGTGACGGCGCTCCTCGCCACGGCGTTCGGCTGGCAGGCGGCCTTCGTGGTGCCGGGCCTGGTCTGCCTCGCCTGCGGGACGGCGTTCCTGGCCCTCGTGCCGGGCGACGGCGCCGGATCGCAGGGCCGGGCCGGGGGCAAGCCCGTCCTCCCGGTCGCGCGCCCGATCCCGCTCCTCTGCGTGTTCGCCTTCGCGGTCGTGGCGGGCGGGATGACCTTCAACATCACCACGATCGCCCTGCCCAAGGTGGTCGACGAGCGCGTCGGCGCCGGGCTGCCCCTGTTCCTGATCGGATCGGTGGCCACCCTCGTCTTCGCCTTCGGTGCCCTGACCCAACTGCTGATGGGCCGCCTCATCGACCGCTACAGCCTGCCGGTCCTCTTCCTCGGCCTGTCCATCCTGCAGCCCCTCGGCCTCGGCCTCGCGGCGATGAGCACGGGCGTGCCGCTCCTGGCCGGCCTCGTGCTGACGATGGCGGCGCTCTACGGACAGGTCGTGATCAACGACGCGATGGTGGCCCGCTACGTGCCCCCGCTCTACCGCGCCCGGGCCTACAGCGTGCGCTACTTCCTCGGCTTCACCGTCAGCGGGTTCGTGGTGCCGTTGATCGGCCTCCTGCACGACCGGGGCGGCTTCGGCCTCGTGCTGGGAATCGCGGCGGCGTTCGGCGCCGTCATCGCCGCCGCCGCCCTCGGCTTCTTCGTCCTCACGCGGCAGCCGGCATCCCCCGCGGTCGCCCCCGCGGCCTGACGACGGCGGCCCTAGCCCTCGCCGTCCGGCGGCGGCTCGGCGCGCAGGAAATCGAAGTCGCAGCCCTCGTCCGCCTGCAGCACCGACCCGTAGAACAGGTGCGCGTAGCCGCGCCGCGCCCAGTCCGGTCGTTGCGTCGGGCCGAGGGCGGTGCGGCGGGCCTCCAGGACCGCGTCGTCCACGAGGACGTCGATGCGCCGGCCGGCGGTGTCGAGGCGGATGCGGTCGCCGGTCCGGACGAGCCCGAGGGGACCGCCGACGGCGGATTCCGGCGTGATGTGGAGCACGATGGTACCGAAGGCCGTCCCGCTCATGCGGGCGTCGGAGATGCGCACCATGTCCTTGATCCCGCGCGCCAGGATCTTCTTCGGGATCGGCAGGTAGCCCGCCTCCGGCATGCCGGGCGCGCCCTTCGGGCCGCCGTTCTGGAGCACGAGGACGTCGTCCGGCCCGACATCGAGGTCGGGGTCGTCGATCCGGGTGGTCATGTCGGCGATGGAGCCGAACACCACCGCCCGGCCGGTGTGCTGGAGCAGGGCCGGGCTCGCGGCGCTGTGCTTGATCAGGGCGCCGCGCGGGGCGAGGTTGCCGCGCAGCACCGCCATGGCGCCGACCGGCTTGATCGGATCGTCGGCGGAGCGGATCACGGTCTGGCCCGGCACCGCTTCGGCCGCCGCCACCACGTCCCGCAGGGTGCCGCCCGCGACCGTGGCGGCGTCGAGGTCGATCAGGGCTCCGAGGTTCCGGAGCAGGGCCGGCACGCCGCCGGCATGGTGGAAATGCTCCATGTAGTGCTGGCCGGAGGGCTTCAGGTCGACGAGCACGGGCACGGCGCGCCCGAGGGCGTCGAAGGCATCGAGGTCGATCCCGTGCGGCGTCCGGTTGGCGATGGCGGTCAGGTGGATCAGGCCGTTGGTCGATCCACCGATCGCCTGCAGGACGATCTGGGCGTTGCGGAAGGCGGCCGGCGTCAGGAGTTCGCTCGGCCGCGGACCGCCCGAAACCGCCATCTCGGCGGCACGGCGACCGCTCGCCTCGGCGATGCGGATGCGCTCGGCATGGGGGGCCGGCACCGTGGCGCTCATCGGCAGCGACAGGCCGAGCCCCTCCGTCACGCAGGCCATGGTGCTGGCGGTGCCCATCACCATGCAGGTGCCCACCGAGGGGGCGAGGCGGCCGTTGACGCGCTCGATCTCGGCTTCGTCGATCTCGCCGGCGCGGTGCGCGCTCCAGAGCCGGCGGCAATCGGTGCAGGCGCCCAGGACCTCGCCCTTGTGATGGCCCACCACCATGGGACCGACGGGGATGACCACGGTGGGCAGGTCGACGCTCGCCGCCGCCATGATCTGCGCCGGCAGGGTCTTGTCGCAGCCGCCGATGACGAGGACGGCGTCCATCGGCTGGGCCCGCAGCATCTCCTCGGTGTCCATCGCCATGAGGTTGCGCAGGAACATCGAGGTCGGATGCGCGAAGCTCTCGTGGATCGAGATCGTCGGGAATACCATGGGCAGGCCGCCGGCGAGCATCACGCCGCGCTTGGCCGCCTCGATCAGGGCCGGGGCGTTGCCGTGGCACGGGTTGTAGTCGCTCGCCGTGTTGGTGATGCCGACGATCGGCCGGTCGAGGGCGTCGTCCGAGTAGCCCGCCGCCTTGATGAAGGCCTTGCGCAGGAACAGGGAGAAGCCCGCGTCGCCGTAGCTGGTGAGGCCCTTGCGCAGACCTTTGCTCATGATGCGCGTCCGGTTCCGGGTGTCAGGGGGCCACGCGGGCGCGCGGGTCGACGCGGGCGATGCGCGACAGGAGGTAGTCGACTTCCCGCCGCCCTTGCGCCGACAGGCTCGCGGCCGGCTTGCGCTGGGCGTCCGAGGCGAAGATCCCGCGCTTCTGGAAGACGTACTTGCGCACGGCCAGGCCCAGGGGACCCTGCTGCTGCTCGTATCGCAGATACGGCAGGTGCGCGTCGAAGAGGTCGTGGGCCGCGTCGCGTTCGCCGGCCCGTGACAGGCGCACGACGTCGACGAGCATCTCCGGGAAGGCGTAGCCGGTGTTGGCCCCGTCCGCGCCGCGCTCCATCTCGAAATCGAGGAACAGGCCGCCGTTGCCCGTGAGGATCGCGATGTGGCGCATCGAGCCGTCCTGCTCGAAGCCGCGCAGGGCGGTGATCTTGTCGAGGCCCGGCCAGTCCTCGTGCTTGAGCATGACGCAGGACGGGTTCTCGGTGACGATCCGGCGGATGACGGCCGGCGTCATCACCACCGAGAAGGTGAGCGGGTAGTCCTGGATCACGAAGGGCACGTCGGGGCCGATCGCCTCGGCCGCGTTGCGGTAGTAGGCCACCACCTGGTCGTCGGTGCGCAGGGTGTTGGGCGGCCCGATCATGACGCCGGCAGCGCCGAGCTCCATCACCTCCCGGGCGAGCGACCGCATGGCCGCGAAGCCCGGGGCCGAGACGCCCACGAGGACCGGCACGTCCACGCGCCCGATGACCCGCCGGGCGATGGCCACCGCCTCGGCATGGTCGAGCTTGGGCGCCTCGCCGAGCTGGCCCAGGATGGTCAGGCCGTCGATGCCCGCGCCGAGGAAGAACTCGGACATCCGGTCGAGGGAGGTCTCGTCGACCCGGCCATCGGGGTGGAAGGGCGTCGGGGCGATCGGGATCACCCCCTTGATCGCGCTGGTGAGAGCCATGGTGTCTTCCTTGGGGGGCGGTGGGGGGCGAGGAACGGAAGGGTCAGCGGACCGCCGGCGCTGCCGGCACTATCGGATTGACGAGGTTGCGCGGCGGCTGGCCGCGCAGGATGCACAGCATCGCCTCGACGGCGCCGAGGCCCATCACCCGCAGGCTGTTGGCGCTGGTGCCGGCCACGTGCGGCGTCAGGAGCAGGTTCGGGCAGGCGAGGTAGGGGTGGTCCACGGGCAACGGCTGGGTCTCGAACACGTCGAGGGCGGCGCCCGCGATGGCGCCCGCCCGCAGGGCCGCCGCCAGGGCGTCGGACCGCACGATGGGCCCCCGCGCCACGTTGATCAGCACCGCGCCCGGCCGCATCCGGCCGATCAGCGCCGCATCGACGAGCCCGCGCGTCTCCGGGGTCAGCGGGCAGGCGACGACGACGGCGTCGCTATCCGAGAACAGCGTCTCCCGGTCCACCGGCTCGATCAGCCCGCCGGCGGTGTGCGGGCTTCGGGAATGGCCGAGCACCCGCAGGCCGAAGCCGTGGCGGGCGATGGCGGCGACCCGGCGGCCGATCTCGCCGGTGCCGAGGATGCCCAGGGTCGTCCCGCCAATCTCGCCGAGATCGCTCGCCCGGGATTTCGCCGGGAGCCAGCCGGCCTCGCGCAGGGTCCGGTCCAGGGGCCCGAGCTGGCGGCGCAGGTGGAACAGGGCCGCGAAGACGTACTCGGCCACCGCCTGGGTGTTGCTGCCGGGCAGGTTGGCCACCGGGATGCCGCGGGCGGTCGCCGCCGCCAGGGGCACGAAGTCGAGTCCGACGCCGTGGCGGACGATGCCGCGCAGGAGGGGCGCGTGGTCGAGGATGTCGTCGGGCAATTGCGCCCGCACGATCAGGCCCGCCGCCTCGGCCGCCAGGGCGCGCAGGGTCTCGGGCCGGGTGTCCGCGGCGGTGACCACCCGGGCCTCGCCCGTGAGCCGGGCGACGGCCTCCGGATGGATCGGATTGGTCAGGACCACCAGGGGGCGGAGGTCTGGCGATCGTTCGGGCCGGGATGCGCTCACGCTCTGTCTGCCTTCGGGAATGCGGGCGGGGCCGATCCGGGATCGGGCGGCCTGCGGTGGCTCAGGGGTCCTGTCCCGCCACCTCGATGCGGGCCTTGAGGATCTCGATGAGGGCACGGTCGCGGCGCTCCGCCAGGACCGCGAGCGAGCGGCCGGCGGCCTCCGCCGCGATCCCGGCCACGATCCGGTCCTTCACGTCCTCGGTGAGCTCCGGGGTCCCGAGGCTGGCCCAGCGCCGGACCTGGCTCGGCCCGAGATGGTCGAGATAGTGCCGGATGCCGCCCGCCCCGCCCCCGAGATGATAGGTCATGTGCGGCCCCATCGCGGCCCAACGCAGGCCGGGGCCGTTGCACAAGGCGGCGTCGATGTCGGCGACGCTCGCCACCCCTTCGGCCACGAGGTTGACGGCTTCCCGGTAGAGGGCCGAGGCGAGGCGGTTGGCGATATGGCCCGGCATCTCGCGGGCGAGCACCACCGGACGGCGCCCGAGCCGGGCGTAGAAGGCGGCGGCCCGGGCCGCCGTGGCGGGGTCGCCCGCCACGATCTCCACCAGGGGCACGAGATGGGGCGGGTGGAACGGGTGGGCCACCAGGATCCGCTCCGGCCGGGCGCAATCGGCCACGAGGGCGCTGCGCAGCATCGCCGAAGTGCTCGAGGCGACGAGGATCGAGGGGGGCAGCCGGCGATCGACCTCCATGAGCAGCGCGCGCTTCACCGCCTCGTTCTCCGGCGCGTTCTCCTGCACGAAATCCGTGTCCGCGAGCGCGTCCTCCAGACGGTCGTGGAAGCGCAGCGTGCCCTGCCCGTTCAGGCCGAGCTCGGACAGCTGCGCCCGCGCCGCCTCCACCGCACGGAGGGCCGCCGCCGCGAAGCCGGGCGCCGGGTCGTAGGCCGCCACGTCGAGGCCGTAGGCGAGGAACAGGGCCGCCCAACTGGCGCCCAGGGTGCCGCAGCCCAGCACGGTGACCCGTTCGATTTCATCCGCTTCGATGGCCGTCAAAACTCTCTCCCGGGCGGGTTTACTTTCGAATCCAGAATACGCTTATTCAAGCCCGTACCGACCGTTTTCGCGGCGGACGAAGCGGGCGACACGACCCGCGACCGGAGGAAGCCGATGTTCAAGCGTCATGCGACCGCGCGCGCAGCCCTGCTCGTTCTCGCGACCCTGGGGGCCCTCGGCAGCGCCCGGGCCGAGGACGTGGTGCGCCTCGGCAACCTGAAATTCGCCCATTACGGCGCGATCTCCTACATGAAGGAGATCGCGCCGAAATATGGCCTGAAGATCGACGAGAAGGTCTTCGCCAAGGGCGCCGACATCTATCCCGCCATGGCGGTGGACCAGATCGACATCTCGGCCTCGGGCGCCGACGGCGCGGTGGCCGCGCGCGGCAACGGCGTGAAGCTCTACGTGGTGGCGGGCTTCGCCAATGGCGGCGTGCGCATCCTGCGCCGGCCCGACCTCGACACCGTCAAGACCTTGAAGGACGTCAAGGGTCTCAAGGTCGCCACCGTCCGGGGCGGCACCCAGGACCTGATGCTTCTGGCCGAGCTCGACAAGCACGGGATGACCTGGTCCGAGCGCGCCGGCAAGGACGTGCAGCTGATCTACTTCAACAACTACGCCGACCTGAACCAGGCGCTGTCGCAGAAATACGTCGACGTGATCTGCCAGAGCGAGCCGCAATCGACCCAGGCCATCAGCGCCGGCTACGCCACCGAGGTGGTCAAGCCCTACGATACCCCCATCGGCGTGCCGGTGCGCCCGCTGGTGATGACCGAGAAGATGTACAACGAGCGGCCCGAGGTCGCCGCCAAGGTCCTGAAGCTGTTCGTGGCCGCCACCAAGGCCTTTATCGACGATCCGGCGCTGGCCGAGAAGTACGTCCGCGAGACCGTGTTCAAGGGCCAGCTCTCGAGCCAGGATTTTCGCGACGGCATGGCCAACGCGAAGTACACCTACGACGTCCCGGCCGGGCACATGCAGACGACGACCGACTACATGATGAAGTACGGCCTCGGTAAGATGGTGAACCCGCCGAAATCCGATGCCGAGTGGGTGAAGACCGACCTCCTCGACAAGGCCAAGGCCGAGCTCAAGACGAACTGAACCGCAGCATGAACCGGCTTCGCGGCGCCATCGTCCCCCTCGTCCTCCTCGTCCTGTGGGAGATCCTCAGCCGGGCCGGCGTGTTCTCCCCCATCGTGCTGCCGCCGCCGAGCGCGGTGGCGGTGAAATGGTATCACGGCCTCCTGCCCGGCCTGCCCTACGACCCGGCGATCGAAAGCCACTGGCGCTGGATGCTCTCCGGCGAGATGCCGCACGACGCGGTGGCGAGCCTCGGCCGCGTGATCATGGGGTTCTGCGTCGGGGCCGGGCTCGCGGTGCCGGTCGGCCTCATCCTCGGGACCAGCGATCGGCTCTACGCGCTGTTCAACCCGCTTCTCCAGATCCTGCGGCCGATCCCGCCCATCGCCTACATTCCCCTCGCCATCGTGTGGTTCGGCCTCGGCAATCCGCCGGCCCTGTTCCTGATCGCGCTGGGCACCTTCTTCCCCGTGCTGGTCAACACCATCGCGGGGGTGCGGCAGGTGGATTCGATCTACATCCGCGCGGCCCGCAACCTCGGGGCGAAGCCCTGGACGATGTTTCGCCGGGTGATCCTGCCGGCGGCGAGCCCCTTCGTGCTTGCGGGCATGCGCATCGGAATCGGCACCGCCTTCATCGTGGTCATCGTCGCCGAGATGATCGCGGTCTCGGACGGGCTCGGCTACCGCATCCTCGAGGCGCGCGAGTACATGTGGTCGGACAAGATCATCGGCGGCATGCTCACCATCGGCATCCTCGGCCTCATCATCGACGGGGCGATGTCGCGCCTCAACGACCACCTCCTACGCTGGCATCGCGGCCTTGAACGCTGAACCGGGACGCCTCACCATGTCGGCGCACATCGAGATCGCCCACGCCAGCAAGGTGTTCGGGACGGGCGCCGGCGCCGTGCCGGCGCTGGACGACATCACCGCGACGGTGCCGGAGGGGCAGTTCCTCTGCCTCCTCGGGCCGTCCGGCTGCGGCAAGTCCACCCTGCTCAACGCGGTGGCGGGCTTCACGCCCCTCAGCGCCGGGCAGATCCGCATGGGCGGGCGCCCGGTGACGGAGCCGGGGCCGGACCGGGGCATGGTCTTCCAGGAATACGCCCTGTTCCCCTGGATGAACGTGGAGGACAACGTCCGCTTCGGTCTCGACATCCAGGGCGTGCCGCGGGCCGACGCCACGGTGACGGTGGACCGCATCGTGGCCACCCTCGGCCTCTCGGATTTCCGCAAGCGCTACCCGAAGGACCTGTCCGGCGGCATGCGCCAGCGCGTGGCCATCGCGCGCATCCTGGCGCTGGACCCGCCCGTGATGCTGATGGACGAGCCCTTCGGTGCGCTGGACGCCCTGACCCGCCGCACCCTGCAGGACGAGCTCCTGCGGATCTGGGCCGAGTCCCGCAAGACGGTGGTCTTCGTCACCCACTCGATCGAGGAGGCGATCTACCTCGCCGACCGCATCCTGGTGATGACCTACCGGCCGGGCCGCATCAAGCGCGACATCACGGTCGAAATTCCGCGCCCGCGCGACACGGCCTCGGGCGAGTTCAACGCCCTCAAGCGCGAGCTTGCCGGGCTGGTGATGGCCGAGCAGCAGCGCTTCACCCGCGCGGAGCTGCATGGCGCGGCCGTGGATTGAGCGCAGCCCTTCGACCGGACAGAAGAAACGCCCGCAGGCCGGTGGGCCGCGGGCGCTGAAGGTTGTTGCCAATCACCCGAGGACCAGCACGGGCAGCCCGGGAATGAAAGCGGTTCGGGCGCCGGCTGGCAAGATCAAAAGCGTCCCATGATCGGTGGCGCCTGGCCAGAACGGTCGCTTATTCAGAAAAGGGCCCTTTGCGCAGGCCCTCGGACAACTGGAGTGCCTCGAGGACGGCCTTGCCGATGCGGTCCGCCTCGTCCTCGCCGGCGGCATTGGCCAGGACGACGGCCACGGGGCGGGGCACCGACAGGGCCTGCGCCCCGACCGTGACCTGAAGCTCGTCGCCGTGGGGGGCCTCGATGCGGCGCAGGCCCACGCGCAGGCCCGCCGCTTCCCCGAAGACGCGCTCCAGGCCCGCGAGGGCCTCCCGGCTCGTGCCGAAATCGCCCGTGATGACGTCAGCCATGCGTTCTCTTCCTTCCGGCCGGTGGGGCGGATGCGCGGACCCGGTCGCCGACGGACTGAGCACAGGCAGGTCGGGCGATCAGGAGGTCGACCATTCCCGCTTGACCTCGTCGGCCGGCCGGTCGAGGCGCACGGTGTTGCCCTCGACGGACTGGACGAAGTCCACCGGAATGAAATGGTGGAGGCCCCCCGCCTCCGCGTCCGTCTTCGTCAGCTTGATCTCGCCTTTATCGACGTGATCGACGGTGCCGACATGGGCGCCGTCCGAGCCGACCACGTCGGCATGTTCCTGGATCTGCGAGACATCGACCATCGGCATCACTCCCTGTTGCCACGTCAACGGGAGCGGCGAGGCGGTGTTCCGGCCCTCAGGACGGGGTGCAGGACCCGAGGCCGGCCGGGCAGGCCCGGTCGCGCCGCGCGGCGCGCGCCATGTTGATGAGTTCGCGGGCGGTGAGGCCGCGTGCCGGGATTTCGGAGGCATCCGGCCGGGCGGTCGCGGGTTTCGTGGTCAGGATCGGTCGCCCGAGGGCGAGGCCGCTGGATTGCAGCGTGGTGTCGTGACTCCGCCAGAGCCGCCGGAGCCGCAGGGCCCGAGCCTTGTCGGCCCGGGTTTCCTCGGTCCGGGCGCTGCCGACCCGCGTGTCGATTTCTGCCGTCATTCGTCCCCGTCCCGTTCCTGTGGGCGGGCGAATAGCAAAGCTTGCGCGGCGGCGACATTCTTGAAGTGGCGGCTCCCTGCTCTAGGGCCCGGATCACCGGACCCTCGACCTCCGCCAGGAAGGCCAGGTCCTCCACGGGCAGGCCCAGGGGCCTCTGGCGCCGCGTCACGCCGGGGTCTTCATCGATCCTTAACCATGATGCGTCAGGGTGTGCTCAAGCCGGTGGCGCCCTTGGGGCGCCAGACCGGCGACGGCCATGCCGCCGGATCGGGTGACGCCGGATGTACGCGCACCGGATCCTGGCGGGCATGCCCGTCGGAGTCGCGCGTTCGCGGAACCGCGAAACCCTCGCGCCGGATGCGGCGTTGATGCTGATCCCTCGGGCAGGGTCTCGCCTCGGGCTCCCTGCGTGCCCGGACAGCCTGCCTCAACCCGACGCATCCGGACGGTGACGCATGGCCCTCCTCTTCGCCCTCCTCCTCATCGGCATCCCCATGGCGCTGGCCGCGATGGAACTGGCCCGCATGCGCGCTTCGCGCCCGCTCTGAGGACACGCGCCGAGGCCCGAGTCGGGGGGCAGCGCCCCCGCGGGCAGCCCCGGCCGCAGATCGCGTTCCGACGGACCTCTCCCCAGGGGTGGCCCCACCCGCGGTCGATTGGGGGGGAACGTGGAGCGGGGCCACACTGGCCATCGGGGGGACGCGGCCAGCCCTTCGACTATGACCGGCGCGCCGGGGGCGGCATTCACCCACGTTACGACCCGTGCAAGAAGAATCCCGCGCCGGGTGGCGCTTCGCATGAGCGTCACGCAGGGGGACGGCCCCTCCGCTTTGCCTCAGCGCATCAGCCGCTCCTGCAGGAAGCGGTCCTTGCGGCGCTTCGAGACGTAGGACCGAGCGGCGTAGCCGAGGGCAAATCCCAGCGCGATCATGACCAGAACGGCCAGGAGCTGGAGCAGGAACGCGATCAGGACGCCGAGTGCGATGCCCAGGGCGAAGAGCGCATAGCCGGTGCCGCGGGTGCGCGGCTTGCTCATTTCCACGGCGGCGGCCAGGCGGACCCCATGGATGTTCCTCTGGATCGAACCCCGGAGGGATTCGATCCAGGCGCCGAAAGTGTTGGAACCGTGCATCGGACGTCGCTCTGCGTGAAGGCGGGTGGTGAATCTGCCACCCATCAGCCTATCGCAAGCGCATCGGCTTGGTGAAGGGCGGCCCCGGGAGGATGCTTCGGCTGTCCCGTCCCGTCCCTGCTCGTTCGGCGCAGTCGAGGCCCCGTCAGGCCACGCGCGAGGTCGGGCGTGCGGCTCTGTTCAGAAGGCGTTGGTGCGGCGGGTGATTTCGGCGAGGACGGTGCGCATGAGGATCTGGAGGTCGAGGCGCAGGCTCTGGTTCTCGATGTACCAGAGGTCGAGGGCGGCGCGGCGCTGCATGTCGGCCAGGGTGGGGGTGGGCCCGCGCGAACCGTTGATCTGGGCCCAGCCGGTGATGCCGG
>NZ_JCBANU010000035.1:0-38538 GCF_059816145.1 Methylobacterium sp. 001424705
GATCTCCTCCTCGTCGCCGAAGGGCGAGCGCTGCGTGCCCGGCCAGGGCTGGTAGGTCTCGGACTGGGCCCGGCGGTCTCGGAGCGGATCAAGGACGTGCCCGCCATCGAGGCGGCCGGCGTCGCCGGGCTGAAGCCCGGCACCATCCTGTTCACCGACCATCGCGACGATCCGGCCAAGCCCGAGAACGGCCTCGTGCCCTATCTCGACTGGGGTAAGCTGCGCCCCGGCGAGCGGGCGGCCCTGGCGCCGCATCCGGGCTATGTCGAGCCCGATTACGTGCAGACCCTGAACGGCGTCGCCAAGCGCCGGCACGAGACTCTGAAGGTCTACGTGGCGCAGGGGCGCTTCGTGGTGGCCAAGGCCCCGGAGAGCATCGACCTCGCCGCCTACGCCACCCTCGGCTTCGTCGCCAAGATGGACCCGGTCATCAAGCACAAGGCCCTGAACCCGGCCGACGCGACGCCGAACAAGGACCCGGCGGCCGCCTTCGCCAAGCGCCCCGACCGGCCCTGGTGCGAGGTCGGCACCACCTGCATCGAATCGCGCTACGACCTCGAAGGCAAGCTGCCGCTGGGCGTGAAGCTCGCCAACCGGCTGGAGGACGGGGCCTCGAAGAAGATCGCCGAGTTCGTCTCGTTCCAGAGCGAATTGCGCACCCTGCCCCCGGCGGAGATCGCGGCGCTGGGCAACCTCACCAAGCTCGACACGCCGGTGACGGGCGGGCTGGAGCAGACGATCTTCTGGGTCAACCAGATCCTGCGCTTCGGCAAGTTCCTGGCGGTGTTCCAGCCCATGCCGGGCGATCCGGCCAAGACCGTGGTGACCACCTACGTGGCGCTTGCGATCAAGGGCGACGTCCTCGACCGCAAGCAGGAATATGCCCGCGTGCCGGTGCTCAAGAACCTGCTGCCGGCCCAGGTGCTGATGGGCAACTCGTCCTTCAACACCGGCACCTCGATCAGCGCCGGCCTGCCGACCTACGCCCGCAACCGCATGATCGCCTTCGCGGACGCGCTGGCGAAGAACTGAGGGTGGGGGCGGCGCCGCTCGGGTCGAAAACCCCATCGGCTTGGCCCCGCGAGGGGCTGCACCCGACCCTTTGCAGAAGTCCGGAACCGCCGCTTGCGGGCTGCACGGTTGAGCAGCGTCCTACGGCCGGGACGGGTGAATTTCTGCCCGGCTGCGATCGGATAGATCCTGGGCGAGGCGGACGTATCGATCAGGGCCGGAAGCCGGGGGAATGACAGCTCAACCTACGCCGGTCGGGCCATCAATGACCCGCCGCACGCGGCGCGCGAGTTCCAGCCGTTTATAGGGCTTATTGATGATCTCGAAATCCGTGCCACCCGCATCCGAGCGTTCGATGGATGCCTCCGCGTAGCCCGTAGTGAGCAGCACCTTGATCTTAGGCTGTCGCTCGCGTGCGGCGCGGGCCAGCATCACGCCGTTCATCCCACCCGGCATGATGAGATCGGTGAAGAGGAGATCGATCCGGCGCTCGCCGTCGAGGAACTCAATCGCCGCGCGGGGGCCGTCGGCCACGATGACTTTGTAGCCGAAATCCTCCAGGATCATTCCCGCCGTCTCCGCCACGTCCGGTCGGTCGTCGACCACGAGTACCGTTTCGGTCCCGTGCCGGTCGGCGGCGCGCTGCGAGGCCCTGCGCTCGTCCTCGATCTTCTGGTCGCTTGCTGGAAAGAGCAGGCGCACCGTGGTGCCGTGCCCCACCTCAGAGTAGATCTTGACCGAGCCGCCCGATTGCTTGGCGAAACCGTAGACCATCGCGAGGCCTAGGCCTGTGCCCTTGCCTTCGCCCTTGGTGGTGAAGAACGGCTCCATCACTCGGTTCAGGATCTCGGCCGGCATACCGCTACCCGTATCGGTGACGGATACCACCACGTAGGCCCCAGGGCCGACCGTCTTGAAGAGCGCCGTATCCTCGTCCTCGATGAGGAGGTTTTCGGTCTTGACCGTGACGGACCCTCCGCCCGGCATCGCATCGCGGGCGTTCAGCAAGACGTTCAGCAAGGCGACCTCGGCCTGGGTCGGGTCGATGCGGGTGTTCCAGAGATCGGATGCGAGGGACTGCTTCAGGGTGACGTCGTCCCCCAGGGTACGCTCGGCCATCTCGCTCATGCTTTGGACGAGGCCGTTGAGGTTGAGGAGGCGCCCCTCCAATCGCTGCTTGCGCGAGAAGGCCAGAAGCTGGTGGGTCAGCTTGGCGGCGCGTTCCGAGGCGTCGCGCACCGCCTCGCCCGCCCGCCGCAATCGGCCGACATCGATGGTCGGGTGGTCGATCAGCGCCAGCATGACCTCGTTGTGACCGGAGATCACCTGTAGGAGGTTGTTGAAGTCATGCGCGATCCCGCCGGTAAGCTGCCCCAGGCTCTCCATCTTCTGTGCTTGGTGTAGACTCTCCTCTGCGTCGCGGCGGCGCGAAACGTCGAGCTGCGAGCCGAAGAAGTATACGAGGTCGCCGGCTCGGTTGAAGACCGGCGAGACGAACAGCGCATTCCAGAACGAAGACCCGTCCTTGCGGTAATTGATGATCTCCGTGGAGAACTCGCGCTGCTCCGCGATGGCGACACGCAGTTCGGTGACCACCTCTCGGTCGGTCTCAGGCCCTTGGAGGAAGCGGCAGTTCGTGCCGATAAGTTCGTCCCGGGTGTAGCCTGTCATGCGCTCGAAAGCGCGGTTGACGAAGATGATGGGATTGTCGGCTTGGTGCGGGTCCGTAACGATCATCGGCATGCGCGTCGTTTCGACGGCCGCGAAGAAGATGTCGTGATGCTGGTCGATTACGCCCGAAGGGCCACTGCCGCTGACCGGCGTCTTTGGGCCGTAGGTCTTCGGCTTCTCGGGGGAAGTTGGCAAGAAGGAACTCCGGGCTTCGAAGGACCGCCGGAGCCCTCGGTCACTCCAAACACGCCTTTATTGTATTCTCTGCGCCAGCGGAAATGCCACTGAACAAAAATTGACCAGGGCCTGAGGGTAGCAGTGTCGCACCGAGGCGCGCCGGTCAGAGCAAAGCGAATGACCACTTCAGGGGATTAGGGAAACCGCTCGCTATGGCCATTGTTGGTCGGAGGCGGAACATCCGCTTCAGGACGAAAGGTCAGGGTCCGCAAACCACTTGCGGCAGCCCTTCGCAGGGTCGCGCGGATTGGGTTCTGACCCCGGCCTTCTCGGCTGAGGGGCACCCCAGCATGCCCATGCCGAACCTCTCCCCGCGAGGGGGAGAGGGACGCGCCCTCTATCCAGGCCGTGCGTCGGGCGACGCTGGCCCGTTCCGGCTTCCGGGCGAGGTGATCGCCGACAAAGGCCCACCGTCATTCAGGATCGCCAGAGGCGCGCCCCTTCGGGTCCGGGCTCCGCTGCGCGGCCCCGGGAAGAGGGTGGGCGACGGCAACCGTTCCGGCGCGCGAACCGGTCCTTGCGATCACCCCGGCTGGACGGCGTCGGGCCACGCCGCTCCGGTTCCCCACGCGGTGGAGGGCGCCACCGCGATGCCCCCTTCCCTCACCGGGGAAAGGAGCACGCCCCGGGGGGGCGCCGCCCGCTCAGTTGCCGCGGCTGGCGATCGAGGGCATCGACGGCTGGGTGTACTGGCGGTTGACGTCGCGGCGGGTCTGGGTGCCGTTGGTGTCGTTGGACTGGCGATAGTTGCTGGTGTCGAAGGCGTCGGAGAGACCGCTGCGCCCGCTCGGGCTGTCGGTGTTGCAGGCGCAGAGGCCGCCCAGGAGGGTGGCGGCGAGGGCGAGGGAAGCGAGGCGCATCGGGGCGGGTCCTGTGGCGAAAGCAGCGCCTGTGGTGCTGCCCGGGCCCCGCGCCCGTCAAGCGCAAGGCTAACGAATCGTCGCCGGTTCCTGCCGCACTGATGTCGCCGCGCCACGAAAATGCTCACCACCTCCGCAAGGAAGCGGCGGTTCGGGGGTGAAGATGGGGAATCGGGGCCCGCGCAGGCTGGCGCTTTGGCCGGGAACACGCGAGACATAGGGCCGATGAGCAACGTCGTCCCCTTCCTCCGCCGCCCCGCCGCTCCGCCGGTCGTCGTCACCGACGTGGTCGCCGTCGCCGACGACCTCTTCGCGCTCCTGGAGCAGCTGGAGCTCGTGAGCGCCCGGGCCGCCGCCATGGGACGACCGGCCCGCGAGGTCGAGCGGACGGTCCAGAACCTCCTCGACGCCGTGACGGCCGTGGAACGGGCCCTCGACTGCATCGGCGAGGGCGACGAGGCCGGACAGGCGCGCTGAGGTGCGACGGGCGCCATGGGCGCGCCTGGCCCCGGTCGGCCTCTCCGCCCGACCCGTTTCGGAGCACCCATTCTTCGGGTTCCCATCAAAACAACAAAATTGTCTCACCAGGGTCTACTTCTAGACAGACGGACGCGACGGCGCTGCGCTAGAGGCCGGAGAGACAGACGGTGAACACAGCGCACTGCATGGGCCCGGCCTCCGATCCATCGACGGGCAACCTTCTCCTCGACGGCCTCCGGCCCGAGGATCGCGCGCTTCTCGACCCCCATCTCGATCGCCTCTCCCGGGACCGCGGCGAAGCCCTGTTCCAGGCCGGCAGCGACGTCACCGCCATCGCCTTCCCGTGCCGGCAGACGGTGGTCACCCTCATCGTCGCCATGCGCGACGGCCGCAGCGCCGAGGTCGCCACGGTGGGACGCGAGGGCGCCGTGGGCGGCGTCGTCAGCAGCGGATTCCTGCCCGCCTCCACGAACGCCGTCGTGCAGATCGGCGGACCGGTCCTGCGCCTGGACGCCCTGCGCCTCCAGGAGGTCAAGCGGTCTTCCCCGGCCCTGCGCAACCTGTTCACCCGCTACGCCGACTGCCTGCTCGCCCAGGTCCTGCAATCGGTGGCGTGCAACGCCCTGCATCCGATCGAGTCGCGCTGCCTGCGCTGGCTCCTGACCCTGCAGGACCGCATCGGCACCGACGTCCTGCCGGTGACCCACGAATTGCTCGCCACCATGCTGGGCGTCCAGCGGACCTACCTCACCCGGATCCTGCGGGCGCTGCAGCAGCAGGGCCTCATCGAGGTCGGGCGCGGCCGCATCACCATCCGCAACCGCGTGCTGGCGGAGACCGCCGCCTGCGAGTGCCACGGCGTCGTCCGGCGGCACTACGAAACGGTGCTCGGCGCGATCTACGCGCCCGGTGGCGCCCTCGTGGCGGTGGAGCCGCCCCCCGATCGGCGGGAGACGGATGCGCCGCGCGAACTCGCGATATCCGAATCGGCCTGACCCTCCCCTCCGCAGAGATTCGATCCTCCGCCCGCCCCCGATGACGCAGCCCGCCGCAGACCAGCAGCCCGGCCAGGCCCCGGACGCGCCGCCCCCGGCCGCCGGGGACGGGACGTCTGCGGGCGGAGCCGTCTTCGAGCCCGCCGGCGACTCCCCCTTCGCCCCGTCCGATGCGGCGACGCTCCTGCGCCTCGCCGCGGACTCGGCGGGCCTCGGCCTCTTCGCCTACGACCCCGCCACCCGGACCCTCCGGGGCGACGCCGGATTCCGGAGCCTGCTCGGCCTCGCGTCGCCGGGGCCGGTCGCCGACGCGGACACCGTCCTGTCGGCCCTCGACCCCGGGGATCGCGCCGCGTTGGACCGGGCATTCGGCGCCGCCCTCGACCCGGCGGGGTCCGGGACGCTGGACTGCACGGTCCGGCGCGCGACCTCGACACGACCTCTGTGGATACGGGCGCGGGCGCGACGCGTGGTCGACCAGGACCGCCCCGCCCGCCTCGTCGGCACGGTGCAGGACGTCACCGAGGCGCGGGCGGCCGAGATCGCCGCGCGCGCCACCAACGACGCCGTCCGCGACTGGGACCTCGTCACCGGGGCCGTCCTGTGGAACGCCGCCCTGACCACCGCCTACGGCTGGGCGCCGTCGGAGGTCGTGCCGACCAGCGCCTGGTGGCTCGCCCAGATCCACCCGCACGATCGCCCCGGCGTCGCGGCCGGTCTCCAGGCGACCCTCGCCGGCGGCGTCGAGACCTGGAGCCAGGAGTACCGGTTCCGGCGCGCCGACGGCACGTACGCGGAGGTCCTCGACCGCGGCTCCCTGGTCCGCGGCGCGGACGGGGCCCCCCTGCGGATGATCGCCGCGATGCTCGATCTGACCGAGCGCAACCGCGTCGGCGCCCAGTTCCGCGCGGTGTTTCAGGGCGCCAATATCGGCATCGTCCAGTTCGATCCGCGGACCGTGCGCGCCCTCGCGGTGAACGCCAAGCTCTGCGAGATCTGGGGGGCGCCGGAATCCGAGATCCTCGGCCATTCCCTCGCCCGCTGGACGCCGCCCGAGGACGACGACGACCGGGCGGCGCTGCACGAGCGCCTCGCGACCGGGGCGACCCTGCAGCTCCGCCTGGAGAAGCGCTACCGGCGCATGGACGGGCGCATCATCTGGGCGCGGGTCAACCTGGTCTCGCAGCGCCTGGGCGGCGACGTCCACGCCACGGCGATGATCGAGGACATCACGGAGGAGAAGCGGGCCGATGCCCGCCGCGAGGCGCTGATCGCCCTCGGCGACCGCCTGCGCGACCTGCACACCCACGCCGACGTGGTCTCCGCCACGGCCGAGAGCCTGGGCCGGACCCTCCGGGTCGCTCGGGCGGGCTATGCCCAGGTCGATCCCGGCGGCCAGATCGCGTCGCTCAATCCGGACTGGACCGCCGAGGGGGACGCGGAGCCGACCTGCGCCGTCGGCCTGCCGACCTCATCTCGGTCGACCCTGGCTGCGAGCGTCGACCGTCTGGGGCGCGGCGACGTCATCAGCGTGGCCGATATCGCGGCAACCCCCGAACGCGTCGACGACCCGGAGGGCTATGCCCGGCTCGGGATGCGCGCCGTGATCAAGGTGCCGGTTCTCCGGCGCGGCCGCCTCGTGGGCATTCTCTACGTCCTCGATCGCCATCCCCGCGACTGGAGTGCCGGTGAGATCACGTTCGCGCGCGAAGTGGCGGAGCGCGCCTGGGGCGGACTGACCCGCGTCGAAGCCGACGAGCAGCAGCGCACGTTGAACCGGGAATTGAGCCACCGCCTCAAGAACACCCTCGCGATGGTCCAGGCCATCGCCTCGCAGACCCTGCGCAACGTCACCGACGTCGAGGCGGCCAAGGAAGCCCTGGCCGCCCGTCTCATCGCCCTCGGCAAGGCGCACGACATCCTGCTCGCCGGGGTGCACGAGAGCGCCGAGATGGAGGCGGTGATGCGCGGCGCCCTCTCGATACATGACGATCGGCAACCCGGTCGCTTTGACGTCGCGGGGCCCCCAGTGCTTCTCGGATCGAAGGCGGCCCTGGCCCTCGCGCTGATGCTGCACGAACTGGCGACCAACGCCGCCAAGTACGGTGCGCTCTCGGTTCCCGATGGGCGGGTCAGACTCCACTGGAGCCTCGACCGGGACGCAACCGCGGGTGGAGCGACCGTTCGGCTGATCTGGTCCGAAGCGGACGGACCGATGGTCGTACCGCCGACGCACAAGGGATTCGGGTCGCGACTGATCGAGCGCGGCCTCGTCGGCGCCGTCGGCGGCACGATCGAGTTGGATTATCGCCCCACCGGCCTCGTCTGCCGCGTGGTGGCACCTCTGGAAGGCTTCCAGTCCAGTGGCTGACCACCCGAGGACGTGACCGGGCCGCGCCTCCTGCGCGTAACCCACGCATTGCCGCTGCACCGCACCCTGCGCTAGAGGGCGAGACCATGTGGACACGCCTTGCCCATCCCGGTCACTTCCTGCGCTGGACCCAGCCCGTGATGCCCTGGCTCGCCGGGCTGTCGGGCCTGCTCCTCGGGGTCGGTCTGTATCTCACTTGGTTCGTCGTCCCGCCCGATTACCAGCAGGGCGAGACCGTACGGATCATGTACATCCACGTGCCGGCGGCCTGGCTCGGCGTCTTCTTCTACGGCGCCATGGCGATCTCGGCCATCGGAACCCTCGTCTGGCGTCATCCCCTGGCCGACGTCGCCCAGCGCGCCGCCGCGCCGATCGGAGCGGCGTTCACGCTCATCTGCCTCGTGACCGGGTCGCTGTGGGGCAAGCCCATGTGGGGCACCTACTGGGTCTGGGATGCGCGCCTAACCTCGATGCTCGTGCTGTTCCTGATCTATTGCGGGATCATCGCCCTGTGGCGAACGATCGAAGATCCGAACCGGGCCGCGCGTGCTATCGCCATCCTGACCCTGGTCGGCGCGGTGAACCTGCCGATCATCAAGTTCTCGGTGAACTGGTGGTCGACCCTGCACCAACCGGCCTCGATCATGCGCATGGGCGGATCGTCCATCGATCCCAGCATGCTCTACCCGCTGCTCGAGATGATCCTCGCCTTCACGATCCTCGGGGTCACCTTGCACCTCTATGCCATGCGCACCGAGATCCTGCGCCGGCGCGTTCGGGCCCTGACCCTACGCGAAGCCGAACGCCTCGATGCCAGCCCGTCGTCCGTACGTGGGGCGTCGATCAGCCAGGAGCCGATGGGGCAGGCGCCGATCGGTCGGGTGGTTCAAAGCCTGTGAGCTCCGCGTCGATGCGGGCCGAAGAGACCGGCACTTTGGAAACCTCACTCGTGAAGTCCAGCCCATGACCCTTGGCCACCACGCCGGCTACATCCTCGGCGCCTATGCCTTCACCGCTCTGGTGATTGGCGGGCTCATCCTGCATGCCTTGCGCGATCATCGCGCCCGGAAGCGGGAACTGGATCGGCTGCAAGGCGAGGTGATAGACGGGTCGGGAGTCCGCTTATGAGCACGCCCCAACCCTCGCTGCAGACTCCGGCACCGGTCCGGCGATCGCTTCTGGTCATCCTGCCGCTCGTCACCTTCGCAGTCCTTGCTGGAATCTTCTTTCTTCGCCTGCGCTCGGGCGCCGATCCCGCAGCCATTCCCTCTGCGCTGATCGGCAAGCCGGCGCCGGCCTTCACCCTTCCGGCGATGCCGGGCCTGATTGCGCAGGGCGCGCCGGTTCCCGGCCTCTCCCGTGCCGACCTTCTCGGCAAGGTCACGGTGGTCAACTTCTGGGCTTCGTGGTGCGCTCCCTGCCAGATCGAGCATCCGCAGCTCATGCGATTGGCGCGCGAGCCGGGCGTCCACTTGGTCGGCATCGACTACAAGGACACGCCGGAGAACGGACGTCGTTTCCTGACCCGGAACGGCGTTCCATTCCGAGCCGTGGGCCTCGATACGGAGGGACGGACCGGGATCGATTTCGGCGTCTACGGAGTGCCGGAGACCTTCATCATCGGACCGGATGGGATCATTCGCGAAAAGCTCGTGGGAATTCTGACCCCGGAGAGCTATGCCGGCGTGCTCGACAAGATCCGATCCATTGGATCGGCGGCCTCCGTCCCGCGGTGACCCGGCGGACGCTCAGCGCCCCGCGTGGATCAGGCGGCGATACTCCGCCTCGGGCACGCCGTAGCTGTCTCCTGCCGCGGCCTTGAGCTTGTCGCGGTCCAGCACTTGGACATGCGAGCGTCGAGCCTTGATCATGCCGGCCCCCTCAAGGCTATGGATCGCCGTCGTCACGCCGGGGCGGCGCACGCCGAGCATCGTCGAGAGGAACTCGTGGGTGACGGGGAACTCGTCTCCGTCCACCCGATCGTGGCACATCAGGAGCCAACGGGCGAGGCGTTCCTCCAGCGTATGACTGCCGTTGGAAAGCGCGGTTCCGGCGGTTTGTAGATGAACCGCATAGGCATAATGCCCGACGATCCGCCTGAGGATCCGCCGTTCCTCAACGAGGCGCCGGAATGCTGCGGCCTCGACCCGCACCGCGTCCCCCTCGATCTGCACGAAGGTCTCGTGGGGCGTCCGGTCGACATCGAGCAGTAGCGGGACCCCGACGATTCCTTCGGGACCGGTGATACACACCTCAATCCGCCGGCCCTCGGGTGTAGCGGCAACCTCCGAGGCGATGTCCGATTCAAGGAAACAGACGTGCGTGATCGATTTGTTGGCGGCGATCAGGATGTCCCGGCGCCCCAGCGCCACGCCTTCCGCAACGGATTGGATCGCCTCATAATCATCGGGGCTGAGGATGCTGAGGAGGTGATTTCGAACGTATCGCTGTGACGGCACCGGCATGAAACGTAGCGGCTCGATAGAGCAGCCGTCGAACGTCTTGCTGCTCGGACAGGGGGACAGTCGTCTCTCATAGCCGGATCCAGGTCTGAAGGAACTGCACCGGAGGGCGTCTGTACTATGCCGTACAATTTGCAGGGCCAGGCATGTCTGTGCCTGCCCGAAACGGTACGCGATCGCACGGTCGAAAACGCGATCGCGAGCAGGATCAAACCGGATGGATCCGTGACTTCGAAGCTGCGGCGCTTCCTGATTTTTCGGATCACCATAAGTCTTTGGGCGGTTGCGAATGTCGCGAACAGTCCGTTCGGCGAGGTCCCCTGCCTGAAGCAAGCGCAGTCGGACATCGCCCTGGAGATCACGGACCAATGTACCTTGATCCTGGATATTCAGGAGGTACTGGGTCGTGGAGATTCCATTCGGTAATCACCTCGATGTCCTCACGCGACACGAGGGTTGAAGGGCGCCGCGAAGTGCGTGTCTTTGTAGAGGAGCCCCGGTCCCCTGGGTCTGCCATCTGAGGGTCCCGTCGTGGGTGCAGCTACGGGTAAGAATATCGAGAAGACAGGAAGGGATTCCGCGCCGATCACCGGCGAATGACGTACCCGATGTCCGACCCGGCTGACAGGGCAATCACGGATGGAACCATGCCTCCGTCGGTTGTGGCTATATATTTTCAACTAAATCTATATTGATGTGTGACGTAACTCGTGATCCCCGTTTTCGATGAAGCACTCTATTTTTCTAGATAAGTGCTTCGTCTGATAACGGATGGAAATACAACTTGTTGTTCTCTTCACAATGCAGATTCGATATGGCATGTCCGCTTCGTCGCCCGAGGTAAGTCTGGGCTGCGGGTGACCTTGCGTTCGCACGCCCGCCTATTGATTGTCGGGGTTGTGACGTCGATCATTCTGCAATCCGAAGTTCGTAACCGCCTCCTTCGCGCGTTGCTGCCGCTTGAGTTCGAGCGTCTCCGGCCATCGCTGGTTCGTTGCTCATTCGAGCAGGGGGCCGTGCTCGAAGTCCCTGGCGAGCCGATTGCGGCCGTGCATTTCCCGGAGCCGGGCATGATCTCCGTGATCGCGCACACGCCCGACGGCGCCCAATCGGAGGCCGGGATCGTTGGGCCTGAGGGTATGATCGGCATTGCCTTGCTCAACGGTGTCGACAGAGCGCCGCACACCGCCTTCGTTCAGGTACCGTGTCGGACCCTGCGGATCGAGGCTGAGGCGTTCCGGACGGCCTTGGCCGAGAGCCGGGCGCTGCAGGCTTACTTTCTGCGTTACGCTCAGGTCTACGCCGTGCAATTGGCGCAAGCCGGTCTCTGCAATGCGCATTTCACCATTGAGCAGCGCCTCGCTCGCTGGCTGCTGATGTGTCACGACAGAGCCGACCGGGAGGATCTGCCTCTGACGCACGAGACGCTTTCATTGATGCTCGGCGTCCGGCGCGCAGGCGTGACGACCGGGCTGCGCATGCTCGAACTCGCGGGTGCCCTGAAGATGCGCCGGGGCGGTATCGGAATCCGTGATCGTGCCGCCCTCCTGGCTGTCGCCGGAGCGTCCTACGGCGTTCCGGAGGCCGAGTATGCCCGCATCCTCGGCGAGGCCTGAGGAACGCCGTCGGCTCCGCGCGATATCAGGCGGAACCTGTATCCGGCGCCTTGCGCTCATGGCGCAGGAGGAGTGGAGTCTGGGCCAACGCGAAGGCGATAGTCAGCGGCATGATGCCGAAGACCTTGAAGCTGACCCAGAAATCCTCGGTCTGAGTTCGCCAGACGACCTCGTTGATCACCGCCAGGAAGAGGAAGAATACCCCCCAGCGGAAGGTCAACTTGCGCCATCCATCCTCCGTGAGGGCGAACATCGAATCGAGCACGACCGAGAGCAGGGACTTTCGGAAGGCGAGGCCACCCAGCAGCACGAGGCCGAACAGCGTGTTCACGATGGTCGGCTTCATCATGATGAAGGTCTTGTCCTGCAGCGCCAGGGTCAGGCCACCGAACACGACCACCACCACGCCCGAAACCAGGGGCATGATGGGCAGGCGCCGCATCAGCGCATAATGGACCGCCAGGGCCGCCAGGGTGGCGGCGATGAAGGCGCCCGTCGCCACGAACAGCTTCTGATCCGGGTGAACGCCGAGGCGTTCGGCGTAGGCGTTACCGAAGAAGAAGACCATCAAAGGCCCGAGCTCGAGGGCGAGCTTCAGGAGCGGAGGGAGATGGCGACGCGGGGGGATGGCTTCGATCTGCATGGTATCCGTCATATAGGGTTCCGGGTGGCGGCTTACCGCGACACGGCGCTTCAGGGCGAGCGCCGCGTCACCCGGCGTCCAGGCCCGCGATAGCCCGGGCGAAATCTCGAGCCGCGAAAGGCTCTAGGTCCTCGACCCCCTCGCCGACGCCGATGAAGTGCACCGGCAGGCCGAACTTCGCGGCGAGTGCCACCAGGATGCCGCCGCGGGCCGTGCCGTCGAGCTTGGTCATGACGAGGCCGGTTACGTTCGCGGCCTTCGAGAACAGCTCGACTTGGCTCAGTGCGTTCTGGCCCACGGTGGCGTCGAGAACGAGAAGTACCGCATGGGGCGCTTGCGGGTCGATCTTGCGGATCACCCGGAGAATCTTTTCCAGCTCCGCCATCAGGCCCGCCTTGTTCTGCAGCCGGCCCGCCGTGTCGATGAGGAGCACATCGGTTCCCTGCGCCTTGGCCGCCTCGTAGGCATCGAAGGCGAGGCCCGCCGCGTCCGCGCCCTGCGCCCGGGCGATGACCGGCGTCTGCGTGCGCTGGCCCCAGACCTTGAGTTGCTCGATCGCGGCAGCCCGGAAGGTGTCGCCGGCGGCCAGCATCAGGGAGTGCCCTTCTGCCTTGAGCTTCAGCGCGAGCTTGCCGATGGTGGTGGTCTTGCCCGCGCCGTTGACCCCGATCATCAAGATGACGAAAGGCTTCTTCGAGGCATCGATGCGAAAGGGAATCGCCACGGGGGTGAGCGCGCGCTCCACCTCCGCCGCCAGAATCTCGCGGACGGCATCCGGAGAGATACCCTTCTCGTAGCGGCCTTTGCCTACGGCCTCCGAAATCCGAGTCGCGGTTTCGATGCCGAAATCCGCCTGGATCAGGGCGTCTTCGAGCTCCTCCAGGGTGTCGGCGTCGAGCTTGCGCTTGGTGAACAGACCGGTGACGCGCTCGGTCAGGGCCGACGAGGTCCGCTTCATGCCCCCCGTCAGGCGGCTCCACCAGCCGCGCTTGGGCTCTTCGGAAGCCTCGTCGGGCTCCGGCATGAAAATCTGAGTCGAGACTTCGGGCTCGGGCTCAGGTTCGGGCAGTGGCGCGCGTGGAACTGCCTGTGCCGGCTCGGGCGCGAAGGCTTGGCTCGTCGTGTCGGCGGGCTCGGCCCCCCGAGCGGGATCGTCCCCGGCCGTACCGGCGGGCGGGCGCTCCTTGGCGCCTTCCACGGGCTGGAGGTCGGCGCCCTCGAGTTCGTCCGGGATCGCGTTCTTGTCCGGTGTCCCCTCACCCGGCTCGCCGGGTGGTGGCGGGACGTGGGAGACGTCCGTCGCGGCCGTGGCGAAGTCCGGTTGGCCCTCGGACAGCGAGGCGGGGGAGTCGACGGGCAGCGCAGCCGGTTCGACCACCGGCTCGACGACGGACTTTGGGGCCGGTTTGGGATCCGGCGGTTGAACCGGCACCGGAGCGGGCCGCTCCTCCTCCTTTGTGCCGAACATCTTGCGCAGCAGCCAGCCCGGCCTCTTGTCTTCGCTCATTCCCGCTTGCTCCCCGGACCCGGCATGGTTAGCGCAGGGCCATGCCCCCAGCCGATGCCCTCGTAACAGACATAGGCGCGCGCCTCCTCTACCGCGATGCCCTTGTGCTCGTCATCGACAAGCCGGCGGGTTTGCCGGTCCATCCCGGCCCGAAAGGCGGCGCCACTCTCACCGACCATCTCGACGCCCTGCGCTTCGGTCTGCCCCGCCGGCCGGAGGCAGCCCATCGCCTGGATCGCGATACTTCCGGCTGCCTCGCTCTCGGACGCCACGCCAAGGCCCTTGCCCGCCTGAACAGGCTCTTCGCCGCAAGCGGTACGGTCGAGAAGACCTACTGGGCCCTGGTCGAGGGCGGGCCCGAGACGGAGGCCGGTGAGATCGCCCTGTCCCTGGCGCGGCGCTCCGACGATCCCCGCTCCTGGTGGATGAAGGTCGACCCGGCGGGCGATGCCGCCCTCACCCGCTTCGCGGTCCTCGGGCGCGGCGGCAGCCTGACCTGGCTCGCCCTCTCGCCGGTCACCGGGCGGACGCATCAGCTGCGCGTCCACTGCGCCGCGATGGGCTTTCCCATCCTCGGCGACCCGATCTACGGCACCGCCCCCCGCAGCGGTGGCCCGGGCCTCCAGCTGCATGCCCGCGCGCTCACGCTCCCGCTCTATCCGAAGAAGGCCCCGATCCGGGTCGAAGCGCCGGCTCCGGGGCACATGCAGGCGGGGTTGGCCGTGTGCGGGTTCCGGGGACCGGACTCCGCTTAGTCGACCGGTCGGCTGCGATCCGTTTCGGCGGCGATGAGAGCCCGGCCGTCGTGCCCGACGATCGTCACGTCGGCGAAGATCCCGGGCGGTGTCCCGGATGGGAGCCGGACCGGCGTGAAGGCGTCCGTGCGGCCGAGACCGCCCCGTTCCGTGAGCACCCGGCGGGTCCGGCCCACCTCGCCGGCGAGATGGGCCGCGAGAGCGGCGTCGCCGGCGGCTCGCAGGCGTGCGGCGCGATCCCGGATGATGTCGCCGGGCACCGGTGGCATCCGGGCCGCCGGGGTGCCGGGCCGGGCGGAGTACGGGAAGACGTGGAGATGCGTCAGGCCGCACTCGGCCACGAGGTCGAGGGAGCGGGCGAACTGCGCCTCGGTCTCGGTGGGGAAGCCCGCGATCAGGTCGGCCCCGAAGACGGCGCCGGGGCGCAAGGCTCTGACCGTGTTGCAGAATCGGATCGCGTCCGTGCGGGCGTGACGCCGCTTCATCCGCTTCAGGATGAGGTCGTCGCCGGCCTGGAGGGAGAGATGGAAATGCGGCATCAGCCGCGCCTCGCCGGCGATCGCCGCCATCAGCGCCACGTCGGCCTCGATGGAATCGATGGAGGAGAGGCGCAGCCGAGCGAGGCCGGGCACCTGCGCGAGGATGGTCTGTATCAGGTATCCCAAGCTCGGGGTCGCGTCGAGGTCGCGGCCATAAGCGGTCAGGTCGACCCCGGTGAGCACCACCTCGTGCCCGCCGGCCTCGACGATGCGGGCGACCTGATCGACCACATCCGAAACGGGCAGGGAGCGCGAGTTTCCGCGCCCGAAGGGGATGATGCAGAAGGTGCAACGGTGATCGCAGCCGTTCTGAATGGGCACGAAGGCCCGGGTGTGCCCGGCGATTCCGGCGATCCGGGTCGGCGTGGCTCGGCGCACCGTCATGATGTCGTCGACGGCATTGCGCGCCTCCGGCCGGACCGGACGGAACCATGTCTCGGCCCGGCCCTTGGCGTCGTTGCCGACGAGGCGCGCCACCTCCGGCATGGCCGCATAGGCGCCGGTCTCGACCTGGGCGCCGCAGCCGGTGACCACGATCTCGGCGCCGGGGCGTTCGCGGGCGAGCTTGCGGATGGCCTTGCGGGCCTGGCGCCCGGCCTCGGCGGTCACCGCGCAAGTGTTGACGATGACGAGGTCCGCGGAGGCCGCCCCCGCCGCCGCGTGCCCGCGCATGACCTCGGACTCGACGGTGTTAAGGCGGCAGCCGAAGGTCAGGGTCTCGACCGCCATCTCAGGCGGCGTCTTCGGCGGAGAAGATCTCCGGCGGGAAGCTGCCGTCCCATTCCAGCGCCACCGGACCGGTCATCAGGACGTGGTCGTCGGCGCGCCACTCGATGACGAGGTCGCCGCCGGGCAGGCTCACCGTGGCGCCCCGGCCGATCATGCGCAGGCGCGAAGCGGCCACCACCGTGGCGCAGGCGGCGGTGCCGCAGGCCAGCGTTAATCCGGCGCCGCGTTCCCAGACCCGGAGCTTGATCCGGTCCGGACCCAGGACCTGGGCGACCGAGATGTTGGCGCGGTCCGGAAAGATCGGGTGGTTCTCCAGCATCGGGCCCATCCGGGCGAGGTCGTAGGTGTCGGGATCGCGATCCACGAAGAACACCGCGTGCGGGTTGCCCATGTTCACGACCCCGGGCGAATGCAGCACCGGATCGTCGATCGGACCGATCTGCAGCTCGATCCGGCGGGTGTCCTGGAACGGCTCGGCCAGCGGGATCTCGGCCCAGGCCAGCTTCGGGCGGCCCATGTCGACGGTGAAGGAGCGCTCGGCGACGCGCTTGACACCCACCAGGCCGCCGCGGGTCTCCAGGAGGAGTCGCCCGCTCTCGGCCGGCCGGGCCATGGCGGGGTCGTCGAGCATCGCGTAGGCGACGCAGCGGGTGCCGTTGCCGCAGGCGCCGGCTTCCGAACCGTCGGTGTTGTAGATCCTCAGGGACGCGTCGGTGCCGGGCGTACGGGCATCGTGGATCACCATGAGCTGGTCGAACTGCGCCCGGGGATAGGCCGCGATGGCACGCGCCTCCCCGGCCGTGACCTGCGTCTGCGTGCCGCGCAGGTCCAGCACCACGATCTGGTTTCCGGCTCCGTGCATCTTCAGGAACCGTCGATGGGCAAGCTCGCTCATGCCGCCTTGTCTCTGTGTCGTTCGTCCGGGGGGCTCGAGATCGCGCGGGTCGACGGACCCCCACGAGGGCGACCGGCCCTGGTGGGGCTATAGGCCAAAGCGACCGCGCACGCACGGGGCCCGGCGCCGCGGCTGCGTTGCAGAAGCGCCGCGCCTTGCCGGCTTCGTGCGGCGCGGCACCCGGGACGTCTCGCCGGCCGCGGGCATCGCGCCTAGTTTCTCCGCACGGGCCCAGGGGTGTGCGATTCGATGCGCCCCGCGCCGATCCGGAGCCACCGCCTTGACCCGTCCCCGCTTCTTGACCCGCTCCAGCCTCAAGCCGCTCGCCACGGTGCTCGCCGGGTGCGTCGCGCTGTCGGCCGTCTGCGCCGCGAAACCGGCCCTGGCCCAGGCGGTCACACCGCCGGCCGCGGACAACCCGCTGCCGACCACCACCAACCCCGATCCGAAGACGCCCGGGACGGCGGACATCCCGGTACCGGCCCAGGCTGGAACGGCGCCCTCCGCCACGCCGACGGCCGGACCTCGGCAGACCCTGGTGGCCACCCCCGGCGACGCCAACGACGTCGACGAGGTGTCGCTACCCGCGAAGCCCGCAGCGATCCTCGCCGGGCGGACGAAGTGGGAGGAGGCGGTGCCGAGCCTCAAGGCCGCGTTCCAGCGCATCGAGGGCGACCTCGCCAAGGCCGGCATCCAGGCCGTGGGCCGGCCGATCGCGGTCTTCGCCAAGACCGACGACGACGGTTTCCAGTACGACGCGATGATCCCGATCGCCGCGATGCCGGACCCCAAGCCGGCCGAGGCCGACGGCCTGCGCTTCGGCACCACGCCGAGCGGCCGCGCCCTGCGCTTCCCGCACAAGGGCTCCTACGACGAGATCGACGGCACCTACGAGACCCTGACCGCCTACCTGGATGCCAAGGACATCGTCGTGCAGGACAAGTTCATCGAGGAATACGTCACGGACTTGAACGACAAGGCCGACGAGAAGCTCGACGTGAACATCTACGCCCTGCCGAAGTAGCGGGCGGTCAGGCCCGGACCGCGGCCGGTTCGGCCTCGCCGAGCCGGCGGTCGTTCCGCTGGATCACGCGCTCCGCCGCGCCGACGTCGCGGCCGCCAGCTCGCTGAGAGCCCCGACCGTCGAGGAAAGCTGCACGGGCGGCCAGATCGGATGCGGGAGCCGCACCGCATCCTGGCTCAGGCCTCGAAGGCGAGCGCAGGGTTGCAGGCGCTGCGAGCCGATTCGGGGACGTGGCAGGAATGGGGCCGTTCCCGCGCGCCGTCGGCGTGAGACCGTCCGGTCGCGGCCGGCTCAGAACAGGCTGGCCTGCCCGCCCGGCGCGGCGCCCGGGACCCGTTCCAGCGCCAGCAGGAAGCGCTTGATGTCGAGGCCGCCGGCGAAGCCCGTCAGGGTGCCGCCGGCCCCGATGACCCGGTGGCACGGCACGACGATGGGCAGGGGATTGGCGCCGTTGGCTGCCCCCACGGCGCGGCTGGCACCCGGCCGGCCGATGCTGCGGGCGAGTTCGCCGTAGCTGATCGTCTCCCCCGGCGGGATCTCGGTAAGCGCCTGCCAGACCGCGTGCTGGAAGGGCGTTCCGCGCGGTGCGAGGGCGAGGTCGAAGCGGGTGAGGCGCCCGTCGAAGTAGGCTTCGAGCTGAGCGCGCGCCGGGGCGAAGGCGGTGTCGTCCCGGTGCCAGTCCGGACCCGGCATCACCGCGCCCTTGCCGCGGGGAAGGCCGATGCAGGCGAGGCGTTCGTCCGGGCCGGCGAGGACCAGCGGACCGATGGGGGTCGGCAGGATCGTGAAGCGCGTTGCGGGCATGGCGCGGCTCGTCGGCGAGGGACCTGACCTTCGCTCTCTTTCGGGTCGGATTTCCAGAGGTCACGCATTTTGCGCTCAAGATTGATTGGGACTGGTCGTCGGGCGACCGGACCCGTGCGTCGGGCAGATGCGGAGCGTCGCGTGACGCGTTTGGGCCAGTCATGCCAGCGAGCTGCAACTCACAATTTCAATTTATCAACTCTTGGTTTTGGCGTTGATACTGGTTTTGGCGGAGTTGGACGATCTGCGCGATTTACCGTTCGGGTGGATTTCGCGCAAATTATTTGCGTAGGCGGAAGTACCTCGCCTAACAGGGGCCGCATCCTGGCACGCATCCCGACAAGATCGCGCCGAAGGACGTGTCGGACGGTGGGGGCATCGGGCAAGTTGCCATGACGGGTCATACGCGTCCCGAGCCGGTCACCTGGCGCTCCCAGGGACGGTTCGTTGCCAGCATCGCCTCGATGCGACAACTTCAGCTGTGCAACGATCGCGGTGGACTCGCGATCGGTTTCGACGTCCTGCGTTCGACCATCCCCGACATCGCCATCGCCGGCAGTCAGACCGAGGCCTTCAGCCTGTGGGAGACTCGCTCGTCCAGCGGCTTCGTGACGAAACCGAAGTTCAACGCACAGCTGATCACGATCCGCTTCGTGACGAGCGGCCACATCATCTATCGGCGCCGATCCGGAGACGTCGACGGCGTTCCGACCCATGCGACCCTCGTCAATTTCAACGACCTGCGGGAGGTCCAGGCCTACGGCGCGTTCAGCGCGGTCAGCGGAACGTTCAGTGTCGATGTGCTGATGGCCGCCCATGCGGCCCTGACGGGCCGCAGCGATGGCACCCTGCCGGATCTCGCGCCCACGGCCTCCGTGGCGACCCCCGCCATGATGGCCTTGTTTCTCACCCTGCGGCGGGTTCAGGAGCAGATCCAGGCAATCGAGTGCCACGACGACCTGACCTTTCAGCTCCTCAAGGAGGTCCTAAGCTACCAGTTGCTGTCGGCCTGGCCCCAACGCGACGCTCCCGCGCCGTCCCAGGCGCAGGATATCCCCTCCCGCAGCCTCGGCCGGGCGCTCGACTACATCGAGGCGAATCTCTCGCGGGCCCTGACCCTGGCCGACATCGCGGCGGTGGCGGGGATCAGCGTGCGTTCGCTTCAGGACCGGTTCCGCCGGGACCTGGGGCGCACGCCGGTCCAGGTCATCCTCGAGCGGCGCCTGGCGCAGGTCCATCAGGACCTGATGTCGCCCGCCAAGGCGTCCCTGTCCGTCGCCGACATCGCCCGCTCCTGGGGGTTCGTGCATATGGGCGACTTCGGCCAGCGCTATCGCCGCCAGTACGGCCGCACGCCGACGGAAACCCGCCGCACCGGCCGCGCCCTCTGAGGCGTCCGGAACGGCTTGGCGCCGGTGCCGGCTGCGGATCGGCCTTCGCCATCCATCGGAGCGGCGATCAGGCGTTTCTATCGGGATCGCGCGCGACCGTATCATGTTTGCGAAAATTTGACAGTTTCAGTCATTTGATAGAATTTCAGTCAGCGTCGTTTCGCCTGCAAGAGAACGCCGAAAACGCGATGGAGCTGCGGGGTAGACTTCGAATGTCTTGCGCGAAATTGATCGATCTGGAGAGGCGATCACGGTCGTATCTGTTTCTGCAGCACAGTGCCGATAGTTCCGCTCCTCTTTTGCAAACCTTTCCTGATGTTGCCATCACACGTGTCGCCAGATGCCCTGTACTGAACCCACGCTTGCCTGGCTGGAAAATTTGAATCGGGACCGGACCGTCGCGCCGCGAGCCTTCCCCGAGGGAGCCGGTCCGGGCACAGGGGACGCGCCGCCGGCCTCGATCGCCATCGCCGATCCGACGGGCCTCGAGGACGAATTGCAGAGGCGTCTCGGCCAGATCGTGATCTCGACCCTCTGCGAGGAGCTCGGCAGGTCGGCCCTGCTGTCGGTGGAGCGTGACATCGCCGCGACCGGGAGCCTGACGCCCGATCATCTCCGGGCCGCGCGAGCCCTGCTCAACTGGTCGATGTCCGATCTCGCCCTGGAGAGCGGCCTCTCGATCTCGACGATCAAGCGCATCGAGCTGGAACCGCAGGACGTCGCCCGGCGCAGCTACCGCCTCGTGGTCGACACCCTGCGGGGCGGAGGCATCCGCTTCGTCACCCTCGACGGCGGCACGATCGCGGTGGCCAAGGCCAAGCGCACCACCCCGCCGGTATCCGCGCTTCCGGCACGGATTCCCGGCCACGCGGGCTGAGGCGCGGCGTCCCGCTCAGAACAGCGGGATGTCGTGATGCGCAAGCCCCGCATGCGGGGCCTGATGCGGGGCGACGTCGATGCCCGCGCCGGGATCGGTCCCGTCCGCGGGATCGCCGGTCTCGTGCAATCGAGGCGCCGGGGCGCCGGTCATCAGGGCCGTGGCCTCGACGCGCAGGTCGGCGGCCGGATCCCGCGGTCCCTGGCCCCCCTCTACGAACACGAAGCTGTCGGTGCCGGCTTCGCTCGCGAGCGAGCGGTGGGCATCGCTGCCCGCGGGGTCCCCGTGCCCCTGCTGCCCACCGGCGTGGTGGTCGGGTCCGACCGGCGTGGCGGTGCCGTCCTCACCGGGGGGCGTCGTCGTGAGGGGCGGCGGCGTGGCGGAGGGAGGCGTGGCGGAGGGTGGCATGGGCGGTGTCGGCTCGGGCAAGACCGCCGCGTCGCCGGGGCCGTCATCGCGCAGGATGCCGTCATCGTGCATGACCTGGCCGGGCAGAACGCCCTCGGTGTCGACGCCGATGAGATCGAGCTTGGCGACGTAGCTTCCTATTCCGGCCGCCTCGGCCTTGGCGTGGACATCGGCGACCTTCTGCGCCCCGGTCACGTACTCGATCGCGACGACGTCCTTGCCGGCATTTTGGGCGATCTTCAACTGGTCGAGGCTCGCCTGCGTCTCGGCGGCGGGCCGCTTCGCGGAGCCGTCATCGTTGTAGAACAGGTTCTCCTTGAACAACCCGTCGATGCTGTCGACGTAGGCTTGGTCCGTCAGCAGGTCCTCCGCTCCGTTGACCCAGACCTTGAAGGTCGGGGCCTGGGCCTTGGCATAGGCGCTCAACGCCTGGACCAGCGTCCGCATCGCACCGGCGGCGTCGCCCCCGGGGGCATGCGCCTGGCTCCAGGGCAATTCGAACGCATCGACCACGTCGAAGTAGATGCCGTCATAGCCCGCCTGGACCATCCGATCGATGGCGGCTTCGGCGACGGCCTTCCACTCCGGCGTCCAGTAGGCGACTTCGAAATCGCCCGCCCAGTTCGGGTCCTCGGGTCCGAGGGCTCCGCTCGGGATCGTGGCGAAGTAGTCCCGGTAGGCCTCGGCCTCCCCGAGGCTGAAATAGCCGAGGAGCAGGGCCTGGCCCGGGCCGCCGCCCATCTGCTGCACCTCGGCCGGCGTGAACATCCGCCCGTCATCGGTGTAGGCCTCGACCACCTTCACGTCGAACGGAGCAGCCGCGATCACCGCCGGATCGACGCCTTGCAGGACATACATGGCCGTCTTGGGCATCGCCGTGCCTCCCTGGGGTTTTTCCGAGATCTCGGATGGTGATGCGTCAGGGCGTGCGCGCGCCGGGTTCCTTCAGGTGTCGGGATCGGGCGCCCCGTGGCCGGCGTCCTAGTCGGTGGGGGCCAGATCGTCCGCGGACCAGGTCTCTCGGATGTTGCCCACGTCGATCTCGTAGGCTTCACCCAGGTTCCAGACGCCCACGACTGCTCCCACGCGGCCATCGGGCAGGCGTACCAGGTCGAGATGGATGAAGGGGGAAGGGGTCACGGGCGCGTCCTCCAGCGTCTTCGCCCACGGATTACGCCCTCTTCGAACCCGAATATCAGTTCGTGCGGCGACGCCGGGGCAATCAATACGGATGACAATTGATATAGATATTTCTTCCTACCGTATTGGTATAGCGTTGATCTTAGACGTTTATGGGATTGGCGTCAAAACATGCTGTTCCGGGGGGGGCGACCGCTGCGCCTGAACGCGTTCGGCCGCCGGCGTCCCGCCTGGCCGGTTCAGACTGGCGGCGTGTGGCGGAAGCGGGCCGCGATGGGGCGCTGGGATGTATTCCACGGCAATCAACAGCATCGTTGTCTGTTGATCTTTGTAAAGTCAAGTTCCAGCCACAATCCTGGAGAAGGCTAGGTCTCCGGCTGTTTCAGTGGAGGCTGGCATGACAGTGACGATCTTTGATCCTCTGACTGGGAAGATGGTGACGATCACGCTGCCCGACTGGCGATAGGCCGAGGGCTCTGTCGAGCGGACGTCACCCGGAAGGGGCGCTCCCGTCCCGGGTGGGCCGGGAGCGCGATGGGCGGTCCCTACTCTGCCGCCTCGCTGTAGGAGTCCACCGGCGGGCAGGCGCAGACGAGGTTGCGGTCGCCGTAGGCGTTGTCGACCCGGTTGATCGGGGGCCAGTATTTGTCCATCCCCAGGCTTCCGCTCGGGAAACAGGCCGCCTCGCGGGAATAGGGGCGTTCCCAGGCTCCCACGAGGTCCCGCACCGTGTGGGGCGCGTGCTTCAGGGGATTGTTGGCCCTGTCCATCCGCCCGTCCTCGATGGCGCGGATTTCCTCGCGGATCGCCAGCATGGCCTCGCAGAAGCGGTCGATCTCGCCCTTGGTCTCGGATTCGGTGGGCTCGATCATCAGGGTGCCAGCCACCGGCCAGGACATGGTCGGCGGGTGGAAGCCGCAATCGATCAGGCGCTTGGCGATGTCCTCGACGCTGACACCCGCGCTCTTCTGGAACGGCCGCACGTCGATGATGCACTCGTGCGCCACCCGGCCCCGGGCGCCGGAATACAGCACCGGGTAGGCGCCCTTCAGCCGGGCCGCGATGTAGTTGGCGTTCAGGATGGCGATGCGGGTCGCCTGGGTCAGGCCGCGCCCGCCCATGAGCAGGCAGTAGCTCCAGGAGATCGGCAGGATCGAGGCCGAGCCGTAGGGCGCCGCCGAGACCGCACCCGCCTCTCCGGTGCGCGGGTCGGAGGGCAGGAACGGGATCAGGTGCGCCTTGACGCCGATCGGTCCCATGCCGGGGCCGCCCCCGCCATGGGGGATGCAGAAGGTCTTGTGCAGGTTGAGATGGCTGACGTCGGCCCCGATATCGCCGGGGCGGGCGAGGCCCACCAGGGCGTTCAGGTTGGCCCCGTCGAGGTAGACCTGTCCGCCGTGGCCGTGGACGATGTCGCAGATCGCGCGCACCTGCACCTCGAACACCCCGTGGGTCGACGGATAGGTGATCATGCAGGCGGCGAGCGTCTCGGAATGCAACTCGGCCTTCCGGCGGAAATCGTCGAGGTCGACGTTGCCCTGCGCGTCGGCGCCCACCACCACGACGCTCATGCCGCACATCTGCGCCGAGGCCGGGTTGGTGCCGTGGGCCGAGGACGGGATCAGGCAGACGGTCCGGTGCGCGTCGCCCCGCGCGCGGTGATAGGCCCGGATGGCCAGGAGCCCGGCATACTCGCCCTGAGCCCCGGAATTCGGCTGCATCGAGATCGCGTCGTAGCCGGTGATGGCGCAGAGCTTTTCGGACAGATCTCCGATCAGGGCCTGGTACCCTTCAGCCTGGTCCGCCGGCACGAAGGGATGGATCTCCGAGAATTCCGGCCAGGAGATCGGCAGCATCTCGGCGGTGGCGTTGAGCTTCATCGTGCAGGAGCCGAGTGGGATCATCGCCCGGTCCAGCGCCAGGTCCCGGTCGGCGAGGCGGCGCATGTAGCGCGTCATCTCGCTCTCGGCCCGGTTCATGTGGAAGATCGGATGCGTCAGGTAGGGGGAGGTCCGCACCAGCGCGGCGGGCAGGCGGTGCTCCGGCCAGGCCTCGTCATAGGCCGGGTCCTTCGCCCCGAAGGCGCGCCAGACGGCCTGGAGGATGTCGGGCCGGGTGCGCTCGTCCACCGTGATGCCGATGCGGTCGTCGCCCACCGTCCGCAGGTTGACGCCGTTGGCCACCGCCTGTCCGAGGATCAGGCCCTGGAAGGCGCCGACCCGCACGGTGATCGTGTCGAAGAAGTGCTCCGGCTCCACCGTGAAGCCGAGGGCCTCCAGCCCGGTGGCGAGGCGCACGGCGTCGCGATGGACCCGCGCCGCGATGGCCTTCAGCCCGCGCGGGCCGTGGAAGACCGCGTACATGCCGGCGATGACCGCGAGCAGCACCTGCGCGGTGCAGATGTTCGAGGTCGCCTTCTCGCGGCGGATGTGCTGCTCGCGCGTCTGGAGCGCGAGGCGGTAGGCGCGGTTGCCGCGGGCATCCACCGAGACCCCGACGAGGCGGCCCGGCAGGGTGCGCTTGTGCGCGTCCCGGGTCGCCATGTAGGCGGCGTGCGGCCCGCCATAGCCCATCGGCACGCCGTAGCGCTGCATCGAGCCGACGGCGATGTCCGCGCCCATCTCGCCCGGCGATGTGAGCAGCGTCAGTGCCAGGGGGTCGGCCGCCACCACCGCGACCGCGCCGGCCGCGTGCAGGTCGGCGATGGGCCGGGTCAAATCGCGGATGCCACCGCAGACGCCGGGATACTGGAAGATCGCCCCGAAGACCTGGGCGGGGTCGAGGTCCTTGGCCGGATCGCCGACCACGACGGTCCAGCCCAGCGGCGCGGCGCGGGTGCGCAGCACCGCGATGGTCTGGGGCAGGCACTCGGCATCGACGAAGAACGCGGTCCGGCCCGAGCCGGCAATGCGCTGCGCCATGCCCATGGCTTCCGCCGCGGCGGTGGCCTCGTCGAGGAGCGAGGCATTGGCGATGTCGAGGCCGGTCAGGTCGCAGACCAGGGTCTGGAAGTTCAGGAGCGCCTCGAGCCGGCCCTGGCTGATCTCAGGCTGGTAGGGCGAGTAGGCGGTGTACCAGGCCGGGTTCTCGAAGATGTTGCGCTGGATCACCGGCGGCATGGTGGTGCCGTGGTAGCCTTGCCCGATCAGCGAGACGAGGAGCCGGTTCTTGTCGGCGATGCCCCGCATGTGCTCGATCACCCGGCGCTCGGTCATGGCGACCCCGAAATCGAGGCGCTCCTCCTGCCGGATGTCGGCCGGCAGGGTCTCGTCCATTAGGGCATGCAGGCTCTCGGCGCCGACGACGCCGAGCATCGCCTCGATTTCCTGCGTCGTCGGGCCGATGTGGCGGCGGTTGGCGAAGTCGTAGGGGTCGTAGCGGTCGGTGGTCATGGGGGACCTCGGATTGTGAATGATCTGGACTGTGCCGTCGCATCCCTTCTCCCCTCAGCGGGAGAAGGTGGCCCGCGCAGCGGGTCGGATGAGGGAAGCGCCGTATCCGGAGAGGTTGCTCCCTCTCCCGCCCACTCCGTGGGCACCCTCCCCCGCTGAGGGGGGAGGGTAAGCGGCGGCGCTACTTCGCGAACTCGGCGTAGGCGGCCGCGTCCATCAGCCCCTCGAGGCTGGCCGGATCGTCGAGGCGGATGCGGTAGAGCCACCCGGCGCCCTGCGGGTCGGTGCCCACGCTGGACGGGTCGGCCACGGCCGCTTCGTTGACCTCGGTGACCTCGCCGGAGACCGGCGCATAGACGTCCGAGGCCGCCTTGACGGACTCGACCACCGCCGCGGCTTCGCCCTTGGCCAGCTTCGCGCCGACCTTCGGCAACTCAATGAAGACGAGGTCGCCGAGCTGTTCGGCGGCGTGGGTGGTGATGCCCACCGTGGCGACGTCGCCGGTGCAATCCAGCCACTCGTGCTCGTCCGTGAACTTCCGCATCGCTTTCTCCTGGTTGTTGGCAAAGGGGGGGGACGGAACGGGCCCGATCAGGCGCGCTTGAAGCCTGCCGGAACGAAGGGAAGAGCCGAGACCGCGACGGCGAGGCGCTTGCCGCGCACCTCGGCGAAGACGCGGGTGCCGGGGGCGGCGAGGGCGGCCGGCAGGTAGCCCATGGCGATGGGGGCCTGCAGGCTCGGCCCGAAACCGCCGGACGTCACTTGGCCGACCGCCGCGCCGGTCTCGTCTGCGAAGAGCGGCGCGCCGGCCCGCACGGGGGTGGGCCCCTCGGGGCGCAGGCCGACGCGCTTGCGCGCCGGGCCGGCCTCCAGGGCGTCAAGGATGCGCCCCGCGCCGGGAAAGCCGCCGGCCCGGGGCCCGCCACGGCGGCGCACGTTCGGAATGGCCCAGGACAGGCCGGCCTCCACCGGGTCGATGCCGGGGTGGATGTCGTTGCCGTGCAGGCACAGCCCGGCCTCGAGGCGCAGGGAATCGCGGGCGCCGAGCCCGACCGGCAGCACGTCCGGATCGGCGAGCAGCGCCTCGGCCAGGGCCTCCGCCCTGTCCTCCGGTATCGAGATCTCGAAGCCGTCCTCGCCGGTATAGCCGGAGCGTGTGACGATGGCGGAGGCGCCCAGCAGCTCGAGCATCCGCACGTCCATGAAGCGCATCCCGGCCACCTCCGGTGCGAGGCGCGCCAGGGCCGCCTCCGCGCCCGGCCCCTGCAGGGCGACGAGGGCGCGGGCCAGCACGGTCACCGTGCAGGTGTCGGAGAGATTCGCGCGGAGATAGGCCGCGTCGTCGACCTTGTTGGCGGCGTTGACCACGAGGAAGAGGCTGTCGCCGCAATGGGCGACCATGAGGTCGTCGCGGATGCCGCCCGACGCATCGAGGAGGAGTCCGTAGCGCTGGCGGCCCGGCTTCAGGCCCAGGACATCGATGGGCAGGAGGGTTTCCAGGGTGCGCGCCGCGTCGCCCACATCGCCCGAGTGCGGGGTGAGCCGGATCTGGCCCATATGCGACACGTCGAACAGGCCGGCCTGGGCCCGCGTGTGCAGGTGCTCCTTGAGGAGGCCGGCCGGGTACTGCACCGGCATGGCGTAGCCTGCGAAGGGGACCATGCGGCCGCCATGACGCAGGTGCAGGGCATGCAGGGGTGTGCGGGCAACATCAGGGGACATCGGATCACTCCACGACGAACAGCCTCCGGAAGCTCGACTGAGCGTGTCCGGCTGCCCCCATCTGTCGCGGTTACCTGAGAGCTTCTCCCCGACCGCGGCTGCGGTCCGGGATTTCTCCTTCGGTGGGCGCCATCAGGCGCCTCTCTCCAGATTGTCCTACGGTACGGTGATTGTGCCTGAGAGTTTCCGGGGGTGGTTGCTCCGTCGGCGCCATGGTTCGAAGGCTTCGCTCTGTGAAACGCTCGACCTGGGCTCTCCCGTATCGTCCTTGATGACTCGGTCAGGGTTTCACATTGCACTGCGTCAGGCAAGGCGCCCTGCCCGGCCGGCGCGTTACGCTTTGTCCGATCCGTCAGTCCGGGCATGGCCTGGCGTCGACTTCGGGAACCGCGACGACTCGGGCTCGATTCCTCCAGCATGCCGATCGCATCAGGGCACGACCTCGCCGGCCCCCGCCCCCGCCGGACCCGCTCTTCGAAGTCCGTACCGGCCGCGATCGATCCTGCCCTGACGGACAAGGCGTTGGCGATCCATGCTCGCCTCTGCCCAGTCTACGGCTGCCCGATCCCCTACTTCCACAGCCTTGAGCCATTGAGCGAACTCGTCTCCTCGCTCCTCTCCCACCGAACCCGCAACGCGGAGTCCGGCCGCGCCTTCAAGGCCCTGCGGGCGCGCTACCCCGACTGGGACCGGATGCTGGCTGCCCCCGTCTCCGAGATCGAGGCGACCATCGCCGGGGTGACCTGGCCCGAGCTGAAGGCGCCGCGACTGCAGGCGATCCTCTCCGCCGTGCAGGCGCGCCACGGCGCCCTCACCCTCGACTTCCTGAAGGACATGGCGGTGGAGGAGGCCCGGGCCTGGCTCGAGGCGATTCCCGGGGTCGGGCCGAAGACGAGTGCGGCGGTGCTCTCCTTCAGCATCCTGCGGATGCCCGCCCTGCCGGTGGACAGCCACCACCACCGGGTCGCCCAGCGCATCGGGCTGATCGGTCCCCGCGTCGATGTCGGGCCGTCCCACCCGATCCTGCGGGCACAGCTGCCCGCCGACTGGAGCGCGCAGGCCCTCTACGACAACCACGAGGTGCTGATGCTGCACGGGCAGAAGGTCTGTCACCACCGCAATCCCGCCTGCACCCGCTGCGTGCTCCTCGACCTCTGTCCCGAAGGTCAGGGTCGGACGGGGACCGGGGGCGCGATCCGCGAGCCCTAACGACCCCGGTCGTCCCGTGCCGACGCTCCCGTGCGATCGTCGGGGGGGGTCGCGAAGCCTTGACCGGTTCCGGCTCGGCGTCCAGAAATCGGCGCTCGGCTGCACGGGATCGACGTCCGCGGCCGCTCTCCCGCAATCCGCACGAGGACCCCGCCGCGATGACCGCGTTCAAGGAACTGGTGTTCTCGGGCGTACAGCCGACCGGGAACCTGCATCTCGGCAACTATCTCGGCGCCATCAAGCGCTTCGTCGAGATGCAGGCGCGCGATGCGCAGTGCCTCTACTGCGTCGTCGACCTGCACGCGATCACCCTGTGGCAGGACCCGGCCGCGCTGAAGGGCCAGATCCGCGAGGTCACCGCCGCGTTCCTCGCCGCCGGTATCGACCCGACGCGCTCGATCGTCTTCAACCAGAGCCAGGTGCCCCAGCACGCCGAACTCGCCTGGATCTTCAACTGCGTCGCGCGGCTCGGTTGGCTCAACCGCATGACCCAGTTCAAGGACAAGGCCGGCAAGGACCGGGAGAACGCCTCGATCGGCCTCTACGACTATCCCGTACTGATGGCGGCCGACATCCTGGCCTATCGCGCCACCCACGTGCCCGTGGGCGAGGACCAGAAGCAGCACCTCGAACTGACCCGCGACATCGCCCAGAAGTTCAACAACGATTTTTCGCAGTCGATCGCCGCCCATGGGCACGACGAAGGGGCCGGCTTCTTCCCCGTCACCGAGCCCCTGATCGGCGGGCCGGCGGCGCGCGTCATGAGCTTGCGCGACGGCACCAAGAAGATGTCGAAGTCGGACGCCTCCGACAATTCGCGGATCAACCTGACGGACGATGCCGACGCGATCGCCGCCAAGGTGCGCAAGGCCAAGACCGACCCGGACGCCCTCCCCTCCGAGGTGGCAGGCCTGGCCGGTCGGCCCGAGGCCGACAACCTGGTGGGTATCTTCGCCGCCCTGAAGGACGTCACGCGCGAGGAGGTCCTGCGCGACTTCGGCGGCGCCCAGTTCTCGGCTTTCAAGGGCGCCCTGGTCGAGCTCGCGGTCGAAACCCTGGCGCCCCTCGGCACCGAGATGAAGCGCCTCGTGGCCGACCCGGCCGAGATCGATGCGGTGCTCGCCGACGGCGCCGAGCGCGCCGAGGCCATCGCGGCGCCGACCCTCGACGCCGTCAAGGACATCGTCGGATTCGTCCGCCGCGGGCCGCGTCTGCGGATGGTCCCCTGACGAGTGAGGCGATCCGGCCTCCCACAGGGCCGGCTTCGGGAGGTGCACGATGTCCGACTGGAACCCCGCCCTCTACACCCGCTTCGAGGACGAGCGCACGCGTCCGGCGGCCGAACTCCTCGCCCAGGTTCCGCTCGCGGCGCCGCGCCTCGCCTACGATCTCGGCTGTGGCCCCGGAAATTCCACAGCGCTGATCGCGGCCCGCTTCCCCGAGGCCGAGGTGATCGGCCTCGACACCTCCCCGGCCATGCTGGAGCGGGCCCGCGAGCGCCTGCCCGGCCTCTCCTTCGCGCTGGCGGACGCGGCGACCTGGCAGCCGGAGCGGGCGCCGGACCTGATCTACGCCAATGCCGTGCTGCAATGGCTGCCCGACCACCCGGTGCTGCTACCCCGTCTCTTCGGCCTCCTGGCACCCGGCGGCGTTCTCGCCGTACAGATGCCCGACAACCTCGCCGAGCCGTCGCACCGCCTGATGCGCGCGGTGGCGGAAACCGGCCCCTGGGCAGCGGCGATCGGCGACCCGGCCGTGGCCGGCCGGCTCGGGCGCATGCTGGAACCGGCCGGCTATTACGATCTGCTGGCGCCGCACGCCGCCGAGGTGAATGTCTGGCGCACTGCCTATCACCACCGGATGGCAGATGCGTCCGCCATTGTCGAATGGGTCCGCGCCACGGGTTTGCGACCCTTCCTCGACCCGCTCACGCCCGACGAAGAGGCCGGGTTCCTCACCGCCTACACGGCGGCGATCGCGGAGGGGTATCCACCCCGCCGTGACGGACGGCGACTGCTCGCATTCCCTCGGGTGTTCATCGTCGCGCGACGCGCGGGCTAGAGCATTTTCAAGCGAGGTGGATTCCGGCTCGCGTGAAGACAATGCGACCAAACAATAAATTAGAGCAATTTCGGTGATCCAAAGATCACCGAAATTGCTCTGACGCCGCGCCGGTTCAGCTCTCGCCGCGCGCGACCCGGGCCTCGTACTCGGGCAACTCGATCTGGCCTTCCCGTGCGACGCGGGCCTTGTCCTCCTCGGGGATGACGTCGGCGACCATGTCGAGGCGCTTCCAGAGGGCGAGCGGCGTCTCCTTGTCGGGGGTGGGCACGTACCGGTTCTGCGCCACCTTCTGGTACTTGTGGATGTAGCGCGGGCAGTTGACCCAGGCCTTCGTGACCTCGACGCGGACGAGGTACTTCGCTTCCGTGTATTCGGCCATCAGGGGATCGTCGCGCAGCATCCGGGCATGGCCCTGGACGCGGACCCGGTGCGGGGTCTCGAAGTCGATGAACAGTAGGCCGACCTTCGACTGCCCCTCGATGTTGCCCATCGAGTACCACATGCCGTTGCCGTCGAAGCCCGGGAACACCAGCGTGTTGCCGTCGAGCACCTTCACGAAGCCGGGGTTGCCGCCCTTGTAGGAGACGGTCGGCATGCCGTCGGGATCGACGGTGGAGAGAAAGAACATGTCCCGGCTGCCGATGAAGGCGGCTTCGGTCTCGCCGATCCTGTCCTGGACCCAGCCCGTGTCCAGGCGCTCGGCGAGCTTGACGGTTTTGAACTCTTCCTGCAGCGCGCGATGCGCGTCAGAGTAGAGCGATGCCATGGGGGTCCTCCGCGTTTCGGCTGCTCTCGTCCGGGCCGCCGTTGCCCGAGATGATCGCGGGAAACCCGTCGGAGCACAACAGGCGACGCGGCTCCGTCGCGTCCGAGCGCGCGCGGTGTGGTCCCGGAACCGCGCATCAAAAAGCCGGCGCCGCTCTCGCGACGCCGGCGCCCTCCGTCAGGGGAGGGCGGACGATGCCGGCCTCCCCGATCCCGACCTCAGTTCTTGGCCTTGTCGACCAGGGCCTTCTCGGAGATCCACGGCATCATGCCGCGCAGCTTGGCGCCGACCTCCTCGATCGGGTGAGCGGCGAGCTTGGCGCGGGTGGCCTTGAACGAGGTCTGGCCGACCTTGTTCTCCAGCATCCAGTCGCGGGTGAACTTGCCCGACTGGATGTCGTTGAGGACGCGCTTCATCTCGGCCTTGGTCTCGGGCGTGACGATGCGGGGGCCCGTGACGTACTCGCCGTACTCGGCGGTGTTCGAGATCGAGTAGTTCATGTTGGCGATGCCGCCCTCGTAGATGAGGTCTACGATGAGCTTCACCTCGTGCAGGCACTCGAAATAGGCCATCTCGGGGGCGTAGCCGCCCTCGACCAGGGTCTCGAAGCCGGCCTTGATCAGCTCGACGAGGCCGCCGCAGAGCACGGCCTGCTCGCCGAACAGGTCGGTCTCGCACTCTTCCTTGAAGGTGGTCTCGATGATGCCGGCCCGGCCGCCGCCGTTGGCCGAGGCGTAGGACAGGCCGAGGTCGTGGGCGTTGCCCGAAGCGTCCTGCGCGATGGCGATCAGGGTCGGCACGCCGCCGCCCTTCAGGTACTCGCCGCGCACGGTGTGGCCGGGGCCCTTCGGGGCGACCATGAGCACGTCGAGGTCCTTGCGGGGCTCGATCAGGTTGAAGTGCACGTTGAGGCCGTGGGCGAACAGGAGGGCGGCGCCCTGCTTCATGTTCGGCTCCAGGGACTCCTTGTAGATGTCGCCCTGGAGCTCGTCCGGGGTCAGCATCATGACGACGTCGGCCTGCTTGGCGGCCTCGGCCACCGACATCACCGTGAAGCCCTCGTGCTCCGCCTTCTTGGCGGTGGCCGAGCCCTCGCGCAGGGCGATGACGATGTCCTTGACGCCCGAATCGCGCAGGTTGAGCGCGTGGGCATGACCCTGGCTGCCGTAGCCGACGATGACGACCTTCTTGCCCTTGATCAGGTTGAGGTCGGCGTCACGATCGTAATAGACCCGCATGGCGGTACCTTCTCTTTTCTCTCGATTGGGCATGAAATCGGCATGAGTGCGCTCCGGCGCCCTCATCTGAAACGACATCCGCGCGGCCGTGCGATCGCGGAGCTTTTAGCGAGGCGATCCCCTTGACGGAAGGGGCATTGTCGCATGCCCCGTCCTTTGCCGCCCCTGTGCCGCGTTCAGGCCGGCAGTTTGAGGCCTTCGCGGGCGAAGACCGCCTGCACGGCGGGGCGCGCGGCCATGGCCCGGGCATGGGCCGTCCAGGCCGGGAAGCGCTCGGCCATGTCGAAGCCGAGCGCCGGACCCCGGCCCCAGGTCCAGAACAGCAGCAGGTAGGGATCGGCGATGCTGTAGGCCTCGCCGACGGCCCAGCCGCCGTTGGAGAGCTTGACTTCGGTCATCGTGAACAGGTCGCCGCAGGTCTCGGCGCCCCTGGCCTGGATGCCCGGGAAGGCCGTTTCGTCGTTCGAGTATCGCTCGGCCCGGCGGATATGCGCGTAGGCGATATGGTGGCCGGTGGAGAGCCAGCCGAGCCACTCGTCGACCCGGGCCTGGTCGCGCGGATCCTGCGGCCACAGGCCGGCTTCGGGATGCGCGCGCGCGATGTGGCGCAGGATCGCGGTGTTCTCCGTGAGCACCCAGTCGCCCTCCGCCAGCGCCGGGACCCTGCCGCGCTCGTTGACGGCAAGGTAGGTGGGCGCCCGCTGGTCGCCCTTGGCGAGGTCGAGCCGTACCGTCTCGTAGGGTGCACCGGTCTCCTCGAGGGCGATATGGGAGGCGAGCGAGCAGGCGCCGGGGGCGTAGTAGAGCGTGGTCATGTGATCTCTGGAGCGTTCCAGGTGATGCCGATCAACGTCGCGAGCGTCCCGCGAACCTCGGTGAGGACAGAGTTCGGCACGGAGCCGATGGACCGGCGGATGCGTACCTTCCCGTCGATCGAGCGGACCCCATCGACCAGAACGGCTCCCGCGATGCCAGACCTTGGGACCTACATCGGCTCGGCGCCGCGTCCCATCGCGGCGATGCCGGTGCGGGAGATCTCCACGAGGCCGATCACCGTCATCAGGCCGATGAAGCGATCAATCTCCTCCGTGGTGCCGGTGACCTCGAACACGAAGGAGTTCAGGGTCGCGTCCAGGGTCTTGGCGCCGAAGGCGGCCGCGAGGGTCAGCGATTCGGTGCGGTGCTCGCCGGTGCCCGCCACCTTGACGAGGCAGAGTTCGCGCTCGAGGGCCTTGCCCTGGAGCGTGAGGTCGACGACCCGGTGCACCGGCACGAGGCGGTCGAGCTGCGCCTTGATCTGCTGGATCACCGCATCGGTGCCGGCGGTGACGATGGTGATGCGGGAGAGGTGGCGCGCGACCTCGGTCTCCGACACCGTCAGGCTCTCGATGTTGTAGCCCCGTCCCGAGAACATCCCCGAGATCCGGGCGAGCACGCCGGGCTCGTTGTCGACGATGACGGCCAGGGTGTGCCGGTTGATCGGCTCGACCCGGCCGGCATCGGGATAGTGCGTGTTCATGGCGTTCATGGCGTGCCCCGGACCTTCGTCTGCGATGGCGTGTCGTGAGTGGCCCGGCGGGGCCGATCGGAAAAGGACCGGGCGCGCGGCGCCCGATCCGGATGCGTCAGGATGGGTCCGGAGGCTCAGACCAGCATCTTGCCCTCTTCGGAGATGACGTCCCCGATTTCGACCCCGGTCTCGCCGAGGTAGTCGGACAGCAGCATCTCGTTGTGCGCCTTGCCCGACGGGATCATCGGGAAGCAGTTCTCCTTCTTGTCGACGACGCAGTCGAAGACGACCGGGCCGTCATAGTCGAGCATCTCGGCGATCGCCGCGTCGAGGTCGCCCGGCTTCTCGCAGCGGATGCCCTTGGCGCCGTAGGCCTCGGCCAGCTTCACGAAGTCCGGCAGGCTCTCGGAGTAGCTCTGCGAGTAGCGCGAGCCGTGCAGCAGCTCCTGCCACTGGCGCACCATGCCCATGTACTCGTTGTTCAGGATGAAGATCTTGACCGGCAGGCGGTACTGAACCGCCGTGGACAGCTCCTGCATGTTCATCAGGATCGAAGCCTCGCCGGCGATGTCGATGACGAGCCCGTCCGGGTGGGCGAGCTGCGTGCCGATGGCCGCCGGCAGGCCGTAGCCCATGGTGCCGAGGCCGCCGGAGGTCATCCAGCGATTCGGCTCGTCGAACTTGAAGTACTGCGCCGCCCACATCTGGTGCTGGCCGACCTCGGTGGTGACGTAGGTCTCCCGGTCCTTGCAGGCCTCGTAGAGGCGCTGGACGGCGTATTGCGGCTTGATGATCGTGCCCGACGGCCAGTAGGCGAGGCAGTCGCGCGCCTTCCAGGTGCGGATCTTGGTCCACCAATCCTCCAGGCGGGCCGTGTCCGGCTGGCGCGGCAGCGCCTTCCAGGCGGCGAGCATGTCTTCCAGCACCGAGCCGCAATCGCCGACGATCCCGACATCGACCTTGACGACCTTGTTGATCGAGGAGGCATCGATATCGACGTGGATCTTCTTCGAGAACGGCGCGAAGGCATCGAGGCGGCCGGTGATGCGGTCGTCGAAGCGCGCGCCGATGCAGACCATGACGTCGCATTCGTGCATTGCCAGGTTCGCCTCGTAGGTCCCGTGCATGCCGAGCATGCCGAGGAACTTGTCGTCCGAGGCCGGGAAGGCGCCCAGGCCCATCAGGGTCGAGGTGACGGGAAAGCCGGTCTCGGCGGCGAGCCTGCGCAGCAGGGCCGAGGCGTGCGGTCCGGCATTGATGACGCCGCCGCCGGTGTACAGGATCGGCCGGCGGGCGGAGGCCATTAGCTCGACGGCCGCCCGGATCTGAGCCGCATCGCCCTTGAAGGCCGGCTTGTAGGTCTTGTGGCCATTCTGGGTCGGACGCTCGTAGACGCCCGACGCGAATTGCACGTCCTTCGGCAGGTCGATGACGACCGGGCCGGGCCGGCCGTTGGCGGCGACGTAGAACGCCTCGTGCAGGATGCGGGGCAGATCGTCGATCGATTTGACCAGGTAGTTGTGCTTCGTGCAGTGGCGCGTGATGCCGACCGTGTCGCACTCCTGGAAGGCGTCCGTTCCGATCAGGTGCGTGGGAACCTGGCCGGTGATGCAAACGAGCGGGATCGAATCGAGCAGCGCGTCGGTCAGGCCGGTGATGATGTTGGTGGCGCCGGGTCCCGATGTGACCAGGACGCAGCCGACCTTGCCGGACGAGCGCGCATAGCCCTCGGCCGCATGGACGGCGCCCTGCTCATGGCGCACCAGGATGTGCTTGAGGGTCTCCTGGTGGAAGAGCGCGTCGTAGATCGGCAGCACCGCGCCGCCGGGATACCCGAACAGCGTGTCGACACCCTGATCCTGAAACGCCCGGATGACCATTTCGGCCCCGGTCATGACCTCGCCGCCCATCGTCCTGCTCCTTGAAACTGTCTGTGCTGTTCGTGTCGTCCGGCGCGTCGCGGCAATAAAAAAGGGCCCCGAGGGACCCTGCATGCGCCACCATTCGGATCGCGGACCCTGTTGTCAGGTCCGCCCCGTCGGTGGCGCTTCCGTTACGATAAGGATGGCACGCATCGCGTCGTTGTCCGCCTCGTTCGTCCGCCCGACAAGGCGAATCGAAAATCGTGTGGGGTGTCTTACCGAAGGCGGCGACACCGGTCAACGCCGGGGCGCACGATCTTGCCGGTTCCGGCGTCGCACGTTCCCGGGCAACGGGCCCAGACAACGGACTCCGGATCCGGACCGGATTACTCGACCGGAACTTCCCCGAGGATGGCGCCGGTCTTCGGGTCCGCATCGAACCGCATCCGTCGTCCGTCCTTGATCCCCTCGCCGTCCCAGTGTCCGTCATCGGCTTCGAGCTTGGTGATCTCGCTGTAACCCGCATTCTTCAGGGCCTGCTTCGCCTGAGCCGGGGTGAGCCAATCGGCGCTCGGAACCTCGGCCCGGGCCATCCCGGCGACCGCGAGGAGAACGAGGGTCAGGGCGGCGGTACGGACGGTCTGGGCGGGTCGGGACATGTGAGGACTCCTGGGATGAGAGGTCCCGGCGGGCGCAGGCGCGCGGGGTCTCACTATATTAGGGCGGAGGGCCGGCGCCGCGAGGGCGCGACCTCGGCCGAGGCCACGGATTCGTGTTTGCTCCCCGCCGCATCGCCGTCCTATCAAGGCCGAGATCCGATGTCGGATCGCGTCCGGTCCCCGCCCGTCCACAAGGATCCCCGCCCCTGTCCGAGACCAGCGCCTTCCTCCTCCTGGACGTGGCGGGCGTCGCCTGCGCGCTCGCGCGCACGTCGGTGAGCGAGGTGCTGCCGCTGCCGGACCTGCACGCGCCGCCGGCCGGGGGTGGGCCGTTCGCGGGCTTCCTCAATCTCGGAGGCCGCCCGGTGCCCGTGGTCGACCTCGCCCGGCTCCTCGGCCTGCGCACGGACGCCGCGCGCCGCGGCGCCGAAGAGGCCTATCGGCACATCCTTCTCGATGCGCCGCGGGGCACCGGCTTCCTGGTCGACCGCGTTGAGGACCTGATCACGGTGGAGGCAGCGGCGCTCCGCCCGGTCGCGGCGGAGCGGACCCTCAACGGCTGCGTCGTCGCCGAGATCGCCCGGGATGATGGGCTGGTCCACGTGCTCGGCCTGGCCCGCCTCCTCACGGCGGAGGAGCGGGCCCGCCTGTCGGCCCTGACCGATGCGGCGGCCGAGCGCCTCGCCGCCCTGTCGGCCGTCTGACCCGGCCGCCACCCGGTATGCAGCAACCATGACGCGTCCGCCGCGCTCAGGGCCGGAGGTCGATCCGGGCTTTCCGGCCCTCAAGGCCCGGATCATCGCCCGCACCGGCCATCACTACTATGCCGACAAGGACGACCTCCTGTTCGACCGCCTGCGCAAGCGCTTCCGGGTGCTCGGGCTCGCGGATGCGACGGCCTATGCCGCCTGCCTCGACGACCGCCTGACCGGCGGCCCGGAATGGGCCGCGCTGGAGGCCGAGATCACCATCGGCGAGACGTTCTTCTTCCGCTACGCCGAACAGTTCGCGGCCCTGCGCACCACCATCCTGCCCGCGCTGATCGCCGCCCGCGCCCCCGAGCGTACCCTCCGGGTCTGGAGCGCCGGCTGCTCCACCGGAGCCGAACCCTACTCGATCGCCATCCTGCTGCACGAACTCCTGGGAACCGCCCTGCCGGAGTGGCGGGTCTCGATCCTGGGCACCGACATCAGCACGGCCGCCCTCGAGACCGCGCGGGCGGGGATCTACGGCCGCTGGGCGCTGCGGACCCTGCCCCTCGGCGAGCGCCTGCGCTACTTCGTGCCCGGCCCGGCCGTCGCGGGACCCGGCCGCGACGGCACCTACGCCCTGCGGCCGGAATTCCGCCGGATGGTGCGCTTCGAGCGGCGCAACCTGATGGACCTCCTCGACGTCCGCACCGCACAGCCCCTGGCGGAGTTCGACCTCGTCCTCTGCCGCAACGTGCTCATCTACTTTGAGGCCGAGGTCGTGCTCGGCATCGTGCGCGCCCTCGGCCGGCGCCTGACCCCCGAGGGCTGGCTCCTGATCGGGCATGCCGAGCCGAACCCGGCCATCGCGGCGATGCTGGAACCCGTGAACCTGCCCGGAACCGTTGCCTATCGGCCACGGGGCGCCGGCGCCCCGGTCCTCCCTCCGCCGCCCTGGGTCCCGAAGTTCGTCCCCGAGCCCGCCTCCGGCTGCCCGATGGCCGGCATGGGC
>NZ_JCBANU010000036.1:0-36869 GCF_059816145.1 Methylobacterium sp. 001424705
CGCTCGCTGCCGCACGACGAGGCGCGCTCGCGGGCCTATCGCTGGGGTGAGGACGGGCTCGCCGGCCTCTGCGACGAGCGCGGGCAGATGTGCCTCGCCCTCGCCCTCTGGAACGGGCGCGACCACATCCTGAAGGAGCGCCTGTTCGGCCTCGCCAACGAGGAGGGCAACCACGGCGAAGACGTCAAGGAGGTCTACCACTACCTCGATGCGGTCCCGAGCCATGCCTACCTGAAGTTCCTCTACCGCTACCCGCAGGGGGCCTACCCCTACGACGACCTCGTGCGCGAGGGGCTGCAGCGCGGCCGCGACCAGCCGGAATACGAGATCGAGGACACCGGGCTGTTCGCCGAGAACCGCTTCTTCGACGTCACGGTGGAATACGCCAAGGAGGACGTCGAGGACATCCACGTGGTGATCACGGCGGTGAACCGCGGCCCCGAGACGGCGGACCTGCACATCATCCCGCAGATCTGGTTCCGCAACACCTGGTCCTGGTGCGAGGCGGCGGCGCACCGGCGCCCGGCCCTCACCCTGCGCCCCGACGGCGGCATCGCCTGCGAGCACCCCCGCCTCGGGCTCTACCGCCTCAGTTTCGACGGCTATCCCGACCCGCTGTTCTGCGAGAACGACACCAACCTGCGCCTGCACGGCTGGGAACCCGACGCTCCGGGCCCGTTCAAGGACGGCCTGCACGCGGCGATCGTGGACGGCGACGACGGGGCCGTGCGGCGCGATGCCGGCACCAAGCTCGGACTGCACTACTTCCGCCAGTTGGAACCGGGCGAGACCACCCGGGTGACCTTACGTCTCGCGGCCGGCCCGCGCCTGCGCCCCGTCGACCGCGAGGGCACCATCGTCCATCGCCGGATCGCGGAGGCGGATGCCTTCTACGAGGCGCTGCAGGACGGCATCGGGGATGCCGATTCCCGCGCCATCTACCGGCAGGCCGCCGCCGGCCTGATCTGGTCGAAGCAGCTCTATGCCTACGACGTCCGGCTCTGGCTCAAGGGCGACCCCCTCCAGCCGGTGCCGCCCAAGGAGCGCGACGGCGGCCGCAACGCGCATTGGCGCCACTTCGCCGGAGCGGACGTGCTCTCGATGCCGGACAAGTGGGAATATCCCTGGTTCGCCGCCTGGGACCTCGCCTTCCACTGCCTGCCGTTGGCGCTGCTCGATCCGGACTTCGCGAAGAAGCAGCTCCTGCTCCTCACCCGCGAATGGTACATGCACCCGAACGGCCAGCTGCCGGCCTACGAGTGGGAGTTCGGCGACGCCAACCCGCCGGTCCATGCCTGGGCCACCTACCGGGTCTTCGAGATCGACCGGGACCGGCGCGGCGGGCGCGGCGACCTCGCCTTCCTGGAGGGCGTGTTCCACAAGCTCCTCATCAATTTCACCTGGTGGGTGAACCGCAAGGACGCGGACGGCCGCAACGTCTTCCAGGGCGGCTTCCTAGGCCTCGACAATGTCGGGGTGTTCGACCGCTCGCGCCCGCCGCCGGGCTTCGGCCGCATCCACCAGGCCGACGGCACCGCCTGGATGGCGATGTACGCCCTCAACATGATGCGCATCGCTCTCGAGCTGGCGCTCCACAACGACGTCTACGAGAGCACCGCCTCGAAGTTCTTCGAGCACTTCCTCCTCATCGCCGAGGCGATGACCGACATGGGCGGCGAGGGCTTCGGCCTCTGGGACGAGGAGGACGCGTTCTACTACGACGAGGTCGACATCCCCGGCGGCGGCATGCTGCCCCTGCGGGTCCGCTCGGTGGTCGGCCTGGTGCCGCTCTTTGCCGTCGAGGTGATCGAGCCCTGGGTGCTGCAGCGCCTGCCCGATTTCGCGCGGCGCCTGAACTGGCTCCTGGAGCACCGCCCGCACCTCGCCTGCCTCGTCTCCCGCTGGGACGAGGGCGGCGTGCAGGACCGCAAGCTGCTGTCGCTCCTGCGCGGCCACCGGATGAAGGCGCTCCTGCGCCGGATGCTCGACGAGGCGGAGTTCCTCTCGGCCCACGGCATCCGCTCCCTGTCGAAGGCCCACCGCGACCAGCCCTACGCGCTGAACGAATTCGGCGCCTCCTTCACGGTGCGCTACGACCCGGCGGATTCCACCTCGAACATGTTCGGCGGCAACTCGAACTGGCGCGGGCCGGTCTGGATGCCGATGAACTACCTCATCATCGAAGCCCTGCGCCGCTTCCACACCTATTACGGCGACGACTTCCTGGTGGAGTACCCCACCGGCTCCGGCGACCACCGGACCCTGGCCGCCATCGCGGACGCGCTGGAGGACCGGCTGATCGCCCTGTTCACCAAGGATGCGGAGGGCTGCCGCCCGGCCTTCGGCGACCGGCCGCCGATCCCCCCCGCCCCCGGCGCCGAGGAGGCCCTGCTGTTCCACGAGTTCTTCGACGGCGACACCGGCCGCGGCCTCGGCGCCTCGCACCAGACGGGCTGGACCGCGCTGATCCTCAACCTGCTGCACACCCGCGCCCGGCGGCCGGCGGGATAGGAAGCTGGGGAGCGCCGTGGTGGGACCGACCCCTCAGGCGATGGGCTGGCTCAGATAGGCCACCATCATTTCGGCGACGGCGCGGTCGGCATAGTCCGACACGCTCTCGCGCCAAGCGACCGGGAAGGCCTCGACCACGCTGCGGCCGGCCAGGACTTCCGCGAGTTCCTGCGGCAGGAGCCCGTTCTCGATCGCCGCGGCGGCCGCCGCCCGGCCGTAGCTTCGCCGGACGTTGTGCGGTCCGGCCAGGATCGCGGGGTTCGCGGCCCCGGTCGGCTCAAAGGCTGTGGTGTGAAAGCTCATGGTCGTCATCCCCGCCGAACTGTTGCCCTGTCTGCGTCGCGTTGCGTCCTACGCAGCGGCGACAGGGGGCGGGGCGGACGGCGAGGCGGCGGTGATGCTGGGACGGCTGGCTCATGGCGTCGGCTCCGATCGTCGGCGTACCCGTGCCGCCGATGCAGGAGACGATAGCCGGAACGCCCGGGAATGTGCTCCCAAAGATCCGGCGCGGCGGAGAGGGGCGTCGCACCGAAGACCGTTTCGGCGAAAGGCTCAGGCGGCCAGGCGGTCGCCGAGCTGGTCCGCCACCGCCCGGGCCAGGGGGCGGGCCGCGTCGCGGATGTCCGGCACCGCGATGCATTCCCAGACCACGCCGCGCAGCATCGGCCCGAAGGCCCAGATCGGGGCGTCGTGCGGCGCGCCCGCGACCCGGCCCCCGGGGCTCGCCGCGATCCCGAGGCCGAACGGGCCGGGCCGGACGAGGCCGCGCGCCAGCAGGTTGCGGATCAGCGGGTCGTCGGTCTCGGCGAGCCGGCTGAAGCCGGTGGCGTCGAGGATGCCCTGGACCGCGATCCGCTCGCGTCCGTCGGTGCCGCGCGGGCGCAGCGTCACCACCGCCCCGTCCGGCGCCTCGTCGATGGCGAGGATGCGCCCGGCCCGGACCACGAGGCCGCCGCTGCGGATCTCGGCCGCGATCGCCTCCGCCGCCGGGGGCGCCGTGCGGTGGCGATGCACGTCCCAGTAGGGGCGGACATGGCGCAGGATTCGCGCCTGCTCGGCCCGCGGCAGCCCGGCCCAGAGGGCGTCGGTGATCGGGCGCAGGGCGTCGATGACCCCGCGCCAGTCGGCGTCGGCGGCCTGGGCCACCGCGATCTCGCGCCGGATGGCGGCGACGAGTGCGCGGGCGGAGCTGCGGATCTGAGGCGTCAGGTCGGGGGAGCGGCCTGCCGGGACGGCGGCGTGGGGCTTCGGCAGCAGCCCCCGGCGGGACACGGCGACGATGCGGCCGGCGAACCCTTCGCGGCGCAGGGCCGCCACCGAATCCATCATGGTCAGGCCCGTGCCGATCACCAGCACGTCGCGCGCCGGGTCGAGGGTGCCGAACGCCTCCGGGTGCCACGGATCGAGCCGGTGCCGGCCCGGCGCGAGCGCCGGGCCCGGAAGGTTGCCCATCGCCAGGACCAGGCCCGCCACGAGCCGGGGCGGCACGCCCGCGCCGTGCAGCCGGAAGCCCTCCGGCACCGGCTCCACGTCGCGGATCGCCGCGCGCAGGGGGATCAGCCGGTCGCCGGCCCCAGCCGCCACGTGGTCCCAGCGCTCGGCGAGGTAGCGACCGTAGAGCCCGCGCGCCGCGAAGGTGCCGGCCTCGGTCTCGCGAATTCCCTGCCGCTCCGCCGCACCCAGGGGCGTGCATGCCAGCCAGTCCGCGAAGTCCTCGGGCCGCTCCGGGTCGGCGCTCATCTGGCTCGCCCGAAGGTTCAGGAGATGGTCCGGGTTGGGGGTGGCGTAGGCGAGCCCGAGGCCGAAGGGGCGGCTGCCTTCGCAGAGCAGCACGGGGCGGTCCACCGGCAGCGCGCGAAGCAGCTGCTCCGCCGCCATCAGGCCGCTGAAGCCGCCGCCGATGATCGCGATGGGAAGCGGCCGGTGGGTGGAGATCATGGCGATGGGCTCCCGGGTGGTACTCCACCGGGCTCTTACGGACGTTCGTTTTAGAGAACAAGCGCGTATTCCGGCGACGACGCGGTCGGAAGGTATGCGGCTAATTCCGCCGAAACGGAGCCTGCGGGGAGCATAGACGCAGGATATTCCAGGATGCCGATGCGGCGTGGGATGGTCTCCTCCGTTGGTAGGTTCTTTAAAAAGAACGTTCTCGTTGACTCGCGGGGCAGTGAACGGGACGATGCAGGCGGCTCGGCGAGCCCTGGCCGCGCCCGGCCGCCCGTCGCCGACACATACCCTTGAGAGGGACGTCATGAGCTTCCTCGAACCGGACGCCGTCGAGTTCATCGGCTTCGCCGCCCCCCGCGAACAGTCCGAGATCCACGCGCCTACGGGCCCGACCATCGACCGGGACTACCTGCGCCTGCTGGCCCAGGCCCATGAATGGGGCGGGTTCGACCGCATCCTGGTGGCCTTCTACGCCACGGCGCCCGACGCGCTCCTGCTCGCGGCGCAGGTCGCGGCGGTGACCGAGCGCATCGGCCTGATGATCGCCCACCGCACGGGCTTCACCGCGCCCACCGTGGCGGCGCGCCAGTTCGCCACCCTCGACCAGCTCACCGGCGGGCGCGTCGCGCTCCATGCGATCAGCGGCGGCGACGACCGCGAGCTGGCCCGGGACGGCGACCACCTGACCAAGGACCAGCGCTACGCGCGCACCGACGAGTTCCTGGCCATCGCCCGGCAGGTCTGGACCGCCGCGCGCCCCTTCGATTTCGCCGGCGCGCATTACCGGGTGGCGGGCGGCTTCTCCGAGGTGAAGCCGGTCAATCCGCGTGGCATCCCGGTCTATTTCGGCGGCGCCTCGCCGGCCGCCATCGCGGTGGCGGGCCGCCACGCCGACACCTACGCCCTCTGGGGCGAGAGCCTGGATCAGGTCCGCGAGGCGATTCGGACGGTCCGCGCCGCGGCGGCGCCCCACGGGCGGTCCCCACGCTTCAGCCTGTCGTTCCGGCCGATCCTGGCCGACACCGAGGAGGCCGCCTGGGCCCGGGCGGAGGACATCCTGGCCCGGACCCGCGCCACCCGGGCCGCGCAGGGGCTCGGCCCGGCGGCGACCCCGGAGAACGAGGGCTCGCGCCGCCTCCTGGCCGCAGCGGCGCAGGGGAACCGCCTCGACACGCGGCTCTACACCGCCATCGCCCGGGAGACGGGGGCGTCGGGCAATTCCACCGCCCTGGTGGGCACGCCCGAGCAGGTCGCCGAGGCGCTGCTGGCCTATCACGACCTCGGGGTGCGCACCTTCCTGATCCGCGGCTTCGACCCCCTGGAGGACGCCCTCGCGTATGGCCGCACCCTGATCCCGGCGGTCCGCCGGCTGCTGGCCCAACGCGCGACCCAGGCGGAGGCGGCGTGATGCGGCTTCCCCTCGCGGTCCTCGCGCTTCTGGCCCTCGCCGGTCTCGCCCGCGCCGACGAGGCGGTGCTGCGCGTCGGCGACCAGCGCGGCAATGCCCGCGCCCTGATGGAGGCGGCCGGCGTGCTGGCCGACCTGCCCTACCGCCTCGACTGGAGCGAGTTTCCCGCCGCAGCGCCCCTGCTGGAGGCGCTGAATGCCGGGGCGATCGATGCCGGCGGGGTGGGCGACGCGCCCTTCACCTTCGCGGCCGCCGCCGGGGTTCCGGTGAAGGCCTTCCTCGCCTTCCGCAACCGGCAGGACGGCCTCGCCATCCTGGTGGCGAAGGATTCGCCGATCCGGACGGTCGCGGACCTGAAGGGGAAGAGCATCGCCACCAATCGCGGCTCCATCGGCCATCAGGTCGTGCTCGCGGCCCTCGAAGAGGCGGGCCTGCCGGCCAGCGCCGTGACCCTGCGCTTCCTGCCGCCGGCGGACGCCAAGATCGCGCTCGCCAGCGGCAGCGTCGACGCCTGGGCGACCTGGGAGCCGTACACCTCCACCGCCGAGCTCGCCGGCCTCGCCCGGGTGGTCCGGGACGGCAACGGCATCACCCCGGGCCTGAGCTTCGCGGTGGCGAGCGACGCCGCCCTGACGACCAAGCGGGCGCAGCTCGCCGATTTCGGCCGGCGTCTCGTGGCGGCCCGGGACTGGGCCCTGAAGGATCCCGCCCCCTACGCCGCCGTCTGGTCGAAGCTCATCGGCCTGCCCGAGGCGGTGCCCCTGCGCTGGTTCGCCCGGGCGCAGTACCGGGCCGTGCCGATCGACGAGGCCGTCATCGCCGACGAGCAGCGCAACATCGACCTCTACGTCCGCTCCGGGCTGATCTCGCAGGCCCGCGCGCCGAAGGCCGCGGCGATCCTCGATCGCAGCTTCGAACCGGGCGCCGCTGCGGTACGATGAGCCGCGACCCAAAGCGCGAGAGGCGAGCCATGCACGGCGACCACGACCATCCCCACGACCACAGTCACGACGATCACGCGCACGACCACGAGGCCCCGGCCGAGCGCTGGAAGCACGACGGCGTGCGGGTGATCCCGGGCGACAAGCTCGACGCCAACACGGCCCAGACGCCGGGCATGTTCCGGCAGGCGGCGATCAACCAGGCCCGGGTCGGCGCCCAGAAGATCTGGGCCGGCACCGTGGCGATCGCCCCCGACGCCAAGACCGGCGTCCACCACCACGGCGCCCTGGAGAGCGTGATCTACGTGGTCTCGGGCCGCGCCCGGATGCGCTGGGGCGACCGGCTCGAATACGTGGCCGAGGCCGGTCCCGGCGACTTCATCTTCGTGCCGCCCTACGTGCCGCACCAGGAGATCAACGCCGATCCGGACCAGCCCCTGAACTGCGTCCTCGTGCGCTCCGACAACGAGGCCGTGGTGGTCAACATCACCGAGGTCGAGCCCGTCGAGCGGCCCGAGACGGTCCACTGGGTCGACCCCATCCACAAGCATCCCTGACGAGACGAGACCCCATGATCCATCGCCGCCACGCGTTGCGCGCCGCCGCCGCGCTCAGCCTGTTCGCCCTGACCCTCGTCCCCGGCTCCGGCCGGGCCGCCGAGGGGGGCAAGCTCCGCATCGGCTTTCAGAAATCCTCGACGCTGATCGCCCTGCTGAAGGAGGAATCCGCCCTGGAGAAGGCCCTGGCGCCGCTGAACGTCACCGTCACGTGGCACGAGTTCACCAGCGGCCTGCCGATCATGGAGGCGCTCAATGCCGGCCAGATCGACGTGTCGGCGGATGTGGCCGACACCGTGCCGATCTTCGCCCAGGCCGCCCAGGCGCGGATCGCCTACATCGCCCAGGAGGCGGCCTCGCCGACCGCGCAGGCGATCCTGGTCGCGGCCGATTCGCCGATCAGGACGGTGGCCGACCTGAAGGGCCGCAAGGTCGCGGTGACCAAGGGGGCCGGCAGCCACTATCTACTCCTGGCCGCCCTCGCGGCCGAAAAACTGCCCTTCAAGGCGATCAGCCCGGCCTACCTGACGCCGTCGGACGGGCGCGCGGCCTTGGCCAGCGGCAGCGTCGAGGCCTGGGTCGCCTGGGACCCGTTCCTGTCGGCGGCCGAGCAGCAGACCGGCGCCCGCGTCCTGCGCGACGGCACCGGCCTGTCCCAGTACAAGCGCTACTACCTCGCCGGCGCCGACTATGCGACGCAGCGCGCCGACGTCCTCGCGCTCCTGTTCGGCAAGCTGCGCGAGACCGGGGCCTGGGTGAAGGCCAACCCGGACGCCGCCGCCGCCCGGCTCGGCGCCCTGTGGAAGCTCGACCCGGCCATCGTTCGGCAGGCGAATGCCCGGCGCAGCTACCAGGTCGAGCCCGTCACCCGCGCCGCCCTCGCCGAGCAGCAGACCATCGCGGACGCCTTCCGCGCCGAGGGCCTGCTCCCCCGCGCCGTCGACGCCGCTTCCCTGCCGATCTGGGCGCCGCCGGGTCTCTGATCGGGCCGGCCTCGCAACGCCCCGTCGGGGCGCCCGAGGCCGGACCGTTCAGCGGATGCCGCCGCTGGCGGTGATGTTCTCGCCGGTGAGCCAGCGGGCCTCGTCCGAGGCCAGGAAGGCGACGACGTCGGCGATGTCGCCCGGGTGGCCGGGACGGCCCAGCGGCGTCTGGGCAACGAAGCCGGCTTCCATCTCCGAGCCGGTGATGCCGGCCGTGTGCGTGCCCTCGGTGACCACGTAGCCCGGGCTGACCGTGTTGACGCGGATGCGGCGCGGGGCGAGCTCGTTGGCGAGGACGCCCGAGATCGCGTTCACGGCGCCCTTGGTCCCGCTGTAGACCGCGGCGGCCGGGGTGCTCACATGGGTGATGGCCGAGGAGATGTTGACGATGCTCCCGCCCTCCCCGAGGTGCTTGGCCGCCGCCCCGGAGGCGAGCAGGACGCCCAGCACGTTGACGTCGAAGAGCCGGCGGTAATGCGCCTCCGTGACCTCCTCGATCGGGGCGAATTCATAGACGCCGGAATTGTTGACCAGCACGTCGAGCCGGCCGAACTGCGCCACCGCCGCCTCGATCAGGGCCTGCGCCTCCGCGGCCTTCGAGACGTCCGCCCGCACCGCGATCGCCCGCCCGCCCGCGGCGGTGGTGGTCAATTACGCGTCGAGCCAGGCGGGCGCGGAGGCGGTGGTGGCGGGGATCACCGCCGCGCCGTCCCGTGCCAGCGCCGTGGCGATTCCCGCGCCGATGCCCTTCGACGCGCCGGTCACGACGGCTACCTTGCCCTGAAGCTTCGACATCTCAGCATCCTTCGACCCTGGGCCGGCGCCGCCATGGCGCCCTGCGTCCCATAGTTCTGAAGTTCGGAACTTCCGAAGCGGGGTTCAAGCCCCTAGACGTCGAAACCATGAGACCGATGTTTCACCCCGCGCCCGAGGACCTGCAGGCAAGTGCGATCCTGCACGCCCTGGCCGACCCGAACCGGGCCGCGATCTTCGCCAACATCATGCGGGCCGGCTGCGTCGAGGCTTGCGCGTCGCTCGCGACGGTGGGCGATCGGGTGATCCCGAAATCCTCGCTCTCCAACCACTTCAAGGTGCTGCGCGAGGCCGGGCTGATCCGCAGCGAGCGCCATGGCATCGAGATGCGCAACCACGCCCGCTGGGACGAGGTGGAAGCCCGCTTCCCGGGCCTGCTGCGATCGATCCTGAACGCCTATGCGGGCGAAGGGCCACGGGGGGAGCCGCCCCTGCCTGCCTCCGATCCCGACTAGCTGCGGGCGTTCCGATCGCCGACAAATCCGCGCCGTCATTCCGGGGCGCCGAAGGCGAGCCTGGAATCCAGAGCCGCCGACAGTGCAAGTCCTTGCACCACATGTGTTTCTAGATCCCGGGTTCCGCTGCGCGGCCCCGGGATGACGGGGTGCTTCAGGTGGAGGGCACGGGGGGTGATGGAGCTGCCCCTCGGCCGCCCCCCTCACGCCGCCGCGGCCAGCGCCTTCTGGAACTCCGCCTCGGGCAGGAGCGCCCCGCCGGTGGTCCACACCACCTGGGTGGCGTCGCGCCAGTCCGGCCGGGCCGCGAGCGTCGGGCGGACCGCCGCGAAGGCGGCGGCGGCCGAGGGTTCGAGGCGCAGGGCCGCTCGCTGCCAGAGGTCGCGAACCCCGGCGAAGAGCGCGGAATCCGTCACCGTGACGATTCCCGCGATGAGCGGGCCGACGGTGCCGGCGACGAGGAGCGAGGCGCTCGACACCGCGAGGCCGTCGGCGGCGGTGCGGTTGTCGAGGCCGACGTCGTAGACGCTGACCGGCCGGTCGAGCCCGGCGGCGAGCTGAACCAGCATGCAGGGGGCGGCGACGGGCTCGACGAAGACGCAGTGCACCGCGTCGCCGAACAGGAGCTTCAGCCCGAGGGTGACGCCCCCCGGCGCCCCTCCGACCCCGCAGGGCAGGTAGACCACCAGGGGATGCGCGGCATCGACCGGAATGCCGGCCGCCGCCAGCTGGCCCTCCAGGTCGAAGGCCGCCGCGGCATAGCCGAGGAACAGGTCGACCGAGCTCTCGTCGTCGACGAAATGCGCGTCCGCCCGGTCCCCGAAGGCGTCCCGCGCCGCCGCGACCGCGCTGCCGTAATCGCCCGCATGCTCCACCACCCGGGCCCCGATGTCGCGCAGGCGCTGCTTCTTCCAGGCCTTGGCGTCGTGGGACATGTGGACCTCGACCTGGAAGCCGAGCGCGCGGGCCATGACGCCGACGCTGAAGCCGAGATTGCCGGTGCTGCCCACCGCCACGGTGAAGGCCCCGAAGGCTGCGCGGATCTCGGGCTCGGCCAGGCGCGCGTAGGACTCGCCCGCGCGCAGCCAGCCCCGCGCCAGGGCCAGCCGCTCGGCCGTGACCAGCACCTCGTAGACGCCCCCGCGCGCCTTGATGCAGCCCGTCACCGGCAGGTCGTGGTCGGCCTTCACCCAGACGGCCGGTGCCTCGCCGCCGCAGAGAGGGGCGGCGACCTCCGGGGCCAGCGGCAGCAGGGGCGAATCGATCCGCCCGGTCTCCAGCTCGGGGAACAGCGCCTTCAGCAGCGGGTCGCACCGGCGCCAGCGCGCCTCCGCGTCGCGCACCTCGGCGAGGCCGAAGGCGAGTCCGGGCAGGATCTCGCCGGCCGGCCGGACATGCGGGTTGCACCAGACCGTCGGACGCCCCGCGCGCACGGCCTCCGGAATTCCCTGCGGCTGATCGGACATGGGCGTGATCCTTCATCGGTGGCTGGAAGCTCAAGCGCGACGTGGCCCTCCTCCCCCTCGTGGGGCGGAGTTGGAGGTGGGGGTGGTTGGGCGACCCGCGACCGGCGGAGGCCAGCGGAGCCACCCCCACCCCTGACCCCTCCCCACAAGGGGGAGGGTAACCCGTCGGGGTTCTGACAGGACCGCTCTGTTGGAGCGGCAGCCTTCCCGACAAGCTGCACCACCCCGTCGCCACGCGTCTCAGATGTCCAGCGGCGCATTGTCCACCACCTCCTTCATGACGAAGAAGGTCCGGGTCTGGCGGACCCCCGGCAGGGCGATCAGGGTCGCGCTGTGGAGGCGGTTGAAATCCGCCATGTCGGAGACGCGGATCTTCAGGAAGTAGTCGAAATCGCCGGCCACGAGGTGGCAGTCGAGCACCATCGGCATGGCCCGGGCCGCGGCCTCGAAGGCGGCGAAGCTCTCCGGTGTCGAGCGGTCCAGCACCACGCCCACCATCACCAGGGAGCCGCGCCCGACCTTCTCCGGCGCGATCTGCGCCCGCACGCCCCGGACGTAGCCCTCGTCGAACAGGCGCTGGGTGCGCCGGTGGCAGGTCGCCGCGCTGGTGTTCACCCGCTTGGCGATCTCGGCATTGCCCATGCGCCCATCGGCCTGGAGCAGGCGCAGGATCTTCAGGTCCATGCGGTCCAGCCCTGCGTCCATGGAAGATCCTTTCGCCAGGGGCACTATCGACGAAAGCGATATCCGTCGCGACGGGCTGCAAGCCGAACATTGCAAAATCCGAACCCCGATTTCGAGAGCACCTTTCGCGGCCTCTTTGCTAGCGTTTCCGGGCTGACCACGAAGGACCCCGCCCATGCTGTCGAAATTCGAGCGCTATCCCCTCACCTTCGGCCCGACCCCGATCGAGCACCTGCCCCGCCTGACCGCCCATCTCGGCGGCGACGTGCTGATCTACGCCAAGCGCGAGGACTGCAATTCCGGCCTGGCCTTTGGCGGCAACAAGCTGCGCAAGCTCGAATACATCGTGCCCGACGCCATCGCGAGCGGGGCCGACACCCTGGTGACCATCGGCGGCGTCCAGTCCAACCACACCCGCATGGTGGCGGCGGTGGCGGCCAAGATCGGCATGAAGTGCCGGCTGATCCAGGAGGCCTGGGTGCCCCACGAGGACGCCGTCTACGACCGGGTGGGCAACATCATGCTGTCGCGCATCATGGGCGCGGAGACCCAACTCGTGGAGGACGGCTTCGACATCGGCATCCGCGAGAGCTGGACGAAGGCCCTCGAAGACGTGAAGGCGAAGGGCGGCAAGCCCTACGCGATCCCGGCCGGCGCCTCGGTGCACAAGTTCGGCGGCCTCGGCTTCGTCGGCTTCGCCGAGGAGGTCCGGGCCCAGGAGGCCGCGATGGGTCTCCGCTTCGACTTCGTCGTGGTCTGCACCGTCACCGGCTCGACCCATGCCGGCATGGTGGTGGGCTTCGCCGCCGACGGGCGCGCCCGCAACGTCATCGGAATCGACGCCTCCTGCACCCCGGCCCAGACCAAGGCGCAGGTGCTGGAGATCGCCCGCAACACCGTCGAGCTCATCGGCGCCCCGGCCATCACCGCCGACGACATCGTGCTCAACGCGGACTACGCCTACCCGGTCTACGGCGTGCCCTCGAAGGAGACGGTCGCGGCCATCCGCCTCTCGGCGCGCCTGGAAGGCATGATCACCGACCCCGTCTACGAGGGGAAGTCGATGCAGGGCATGATCGACCTCGTGCAGAAGGGCTTCTTCCCCAAGGGTTCGAAGGTGCTCTACGCCCATCTGGGCGGCGCCCCGGCGCTCAACGGCTACAGCTATACCTTCCGGAACGGCTGAGTTGCCCGGTTCGTCATGGGGCTGACACCTCCGCCCCCGTTGAAAGCCGGGTGCTTCCTTTCGGGGCGGCCGCACGACATGGTCCGTCCCCGACGATCGAACCCGCGCGACCTCAGCCAGGAAAAGTCTCCCCCATGCCGGAATCCCTGCCGGACCGCGACGCCCTCGCCCCCTTCGAGGCCCTGCTGGGCTCCGGCGGGGTCCTCACCGACCCCGCCCTGACCGGGCGCTACACCCGCGACCAGCGCGACCTGATGCAGGGCGAGACCCCCGCCGTGCTGCGCCCGCGCAGCGTGGAGGAGGTCCAGGCGCTCGTCGGGCTCGCCCGGGCCCAGGGCTTCGGCCTCGTGCCCCAGGGCGGCAACACCGGCTATGTCGGCGGAGCGACGCCGGAGCCGGGCCGGCGCCAGCTCGTGGTCAGCCTGGAGCGGATGACCCGCATCCGCGCCGTCGACCCCCTGAACTTCACCCTTTCGTGCGACGCCGGCACCATCCTGGCGGACGCCCAGAAAGCCGCCGAGGCCGACGGGCTGTTCCTGCCGCTGAGCCTCGGCTCCGAAGGCAGCTGCCGCCTCGGCGGCAACCTCGGCACCAATGCGGGGGGTCTCCAGGTCCTGCGCTACGGCATGGCCCGCGACCTCGTCCTCGGCCTGGAGGTGGTGCTGCCGGACGGGACGCTGTTCTCCGACATGCGGACCCTGCGCAAGAACAACATCGGCTACGACCTGAAGCAGCTCTTCATCGGTGCCGAGGGGACGCTGGGCATCATCACCGGCGTGGTCCTGAAGCTCTGGCCGGCCCAGGGCCAGCGAGCCACCGCCTGGCTCGAACTCGCCGCGGGGGCGCCGATCCCCGAGATGGCCGCCCTGGTGCGCCGGGAAACCTCCGACCTCGCCTCGACCTTCGAGCTGATCTCCGCCTCCTCCCTCGGCCTCGTTACGGAGATGCGCGGCGCCGAGACCGGCTTGAAGGCCGGACCCGGGGGGGCGGTGCTCCTCGAGCTCACCGCTTCCTCGGAGCGCATCCCCCTCGACGACGTGCTGATGGGATGCCTGGAGGCCCTGATGGAACGGGGCTGGGTGGTCGACGCGGTGCTGGCCCAGTCCGAGACCCAGCGCCGGGCCTTCTGGGCGGTGCGCGAGACGATTCCCGAGGGGGAGAAGCATGCCGGCGGATCGGTCAAGCACGATATCGCCGTGCCGATCTCCCGCCTGACCGATTTTCTCGCCCGCGGGGCCGCCCTGCTCGCCGAGCGCCTGCCGGACGTCCGGCTCTCGGTCTACGGCCATGTCGGCGACGGCAACCTGCACTACAACCTCGTCGTGCCGGCGGGCCGCGACCGGGTCGCGTTCACGCGCGAGATCGAGGCGGGTTTTGCCCACGACCTCTACACGATCGCGCTGGAATACGGCGGCGGATACAGCGCGGAATATGGCATCGGTCGCTTCAAGCGCGACCTGCTGGAACGCTACTCGGATCCCGCCCGCCTGCGCCTGATCGCAGCGGTCAAGCACGGCCTCGACCCGGACGGAATCATGAACGCGGGCGCGCTGGTCTAGGGACGCCTCAGTGCTGGAAGGAGAGCGTCGCCCGGGTGCCGATCGGACCGCCGCCATAGACCAGGGCCGAGCGCAGGTTCGTCGCCATCGCCCGGATGATCCGGGAGCCGAGGCCGGTGCCCCGCGGCTGGCCCTCGCCGGTCCAGCCGATGCCGTCATCCTCCACGGTCAGGGTCAGGCCATCGCTGCCCTGCCGAGCGATGGAGACCCGGATTTCCCCTGACGCCTCAGGGGGATAGGCGTATTTGTAGGCGTTGGTCACGAGCTCGGTGACCACGACGCCGACCGAGACGGCCTTGTCGGTGGCGAGCCGCACCGGCGCCGCGTCGAGGCGGATGGCGTGGTCGCGCCCGGCCGCCTTCATGGCTGCCTGGAGCTCCTCCACGAGGCTCGCCAGGTAGGCGTCGAGGTCCACCGCCTCCACGTCGTCGGAGGTGTAGAGCCGGCGGTGGATGCCCGCGATCGCCGAGATCCGGGCCTGCATCTCCTGGAGCGCGGCCTTCGCCGCCGGGTCCGTCACCGCGTTGGTCTGCATGTGGGTCAGGGCCGCCACCAGCGCCAGCGAGTTGGCGACGCGGTGGTTCACCTCCCGCAGCATGATCTCGGCCCGGTCGCGCGCCTCCCGCACCGCCTGCTCGGCCCGCTCCTTGTCCCGCCGCAGAGCCTCCTGCCGCAGAGCGGTATCGATGGCCTCGCCGAGGAGCTCGCGGAACTGGCCCTGCAGGTCCTTCCAGACGTAGTCGACGGCCCCCGCCTTCAGGGCCGCCACCGCGACGCGGCTGTCCTCCGAGCCGGTGACGTAGACCACCGGCGGCGCCTCCGGCAGGGCGCGGATGGCCGGCAGGATGTCGAGGCCGGTCTGCCCAGGCATGTGATGATCGAGGGCGACGACGTCGATGTCGCCCTGCCCGAGACGCGCCAGTCCGGCATCGCCGTCGAGGGCAAGCTCCACGGCGTAGCCCCGCGCCGCGAGGGCGCGCTGCACGAGCCGCCCCAGGCCGGGGTCGTCGTCGATGTAGAGGACGCGACCGCGGCCTGGAGGCGCGGACTCGGTCATGTGCGGTCCGATGTCATGGGTTTTCCGGCACCTGCATCACGGAGAAGAACAGCCCGAGCTGCCGGATGGCGTTGGCGAAGCCCTCGTAGTTGACGGGCTTGGTGATGTAGACGTTCGCGCCGAGGTCGTAGCAGCGCTGGATCTCGCGCTGGTCGTCCGTCGTGGTGAGGACGACGACGGGCGAGCGCTTGGTGTGGGTGTTCGCCTTCACCTTCTCGAGGATGTCGATGCCGGTCATGTCCGGCAGGTTCAGGTCGAGAAGGATCAGCAGGTGGCGCTTGGCGCTCGCCTCGCCGGTGCCGTCGGCGCCGAGGAGATATTCGAGCGCCGACGTCCCGTCCCGGAAGGGCAGGATGGTGTTGTTCACGCCGGCGCGGCGGATGTTGCGCTCGATCAGGCGCGCATGGCCCTCATCGTCCTCGATCATGACGATTTCGACGGCGTTCACGCTTCGCTCCGCACCTATTCGGCGGCGAGCCGCATCGGCGGCCCGTCCTGTCCCTGACCTGTAGCGGTCTCGCGCGGCAGCGTCACGCTGAAGGTTGTGCCCACCCCCAGTTCCGACGCGACCTCGATCCGGCCGCCGAGGGACCGGACCAACGCCTTGACGTGGGCAAGCCCGATGCCCTCTCCCGGCCGATCCTGCGCTCCGGAGCGTCGGAACAGTTCGAACACCCGTGCATGGTCCCGCTCGGCGATGCCCCGGCCATTGTCTGCGACGCTGTAGCGGACGCGGCCGCCCCCCAGCACTTGTGCCTTGATCTCGATCCGCCCCGGCCGTGCCGGGTCGAGATACTTGACCGCGTTGTCGATGAGATTGCCGAAGATCTGCTCGATCGCCAGCCGGTCGGCGACGAGACGCGGTAGGTCCGGCGCGATGACGACGCGGGCGCCCACCTGCTCGGTCTGGTGGTGCTGTGCGTCGGCGAGGCGGCACAGCAGGCTCGTCATGTCGAGGCGTTCCGGCGTGAAGCTGCGCCGCCCTTCCCGCGACAGCTTCAGGATGGCGGCGATCAGGCGCTCCATGCGCGTCACCGCGGCCTTGATGAAGCCGAGAGCCTCGCCGAGATCCGCGTCGATCCGCTCTGCCTGCGGATGCCCCTGCAGGGCGGCGCGCACGTCCTCGCGGGTCGTTTCCAACTCGCTCGTGAACCCCATGACATTCACGAGGGGCGCGCGCAGGTCGTGGCTCACGATGTAGGCGTAGCGCTGGATCTCCTCGTTGGACTCGCGCAGTTCGGCTTCGGCTTGGCGCTGCTCGGTGATGTCGGTGTGGACGCCCACCCATTCCCGGATCGACCCGTCATCGTGAAAGACCGGCACGGCGCGGATGGCGTAGTGGCGCCAGGCGCCATCGGCGGAGCGCACCCGGTGCTCGTGAACGAAGGTCCGCCGCGCCCGCACGGTCTCGTTCCACGCTTCGATGCTGGTCTGCTGATCGTCGGGGTGGACGGCCTTGGCCCAGCCGTAGCCTTCGTACTCGGCCCGGCTCTGCCCCGTGATGGCGCTCCAGCCCGGCTGCTCGCCGAGCATCCGGCCCTCTGCATCGTTGGTCCAGAGCACGCCACGCACGGCCTGTACGGCCGCGCGGAAGCGCCCCTCGCTAGCCTGGAGGTCGCTCTGGACCCGCTGCTGGTCGAAGGAGGAAGCGAGCATCGCCAGGAATAGGATCAGGAAGGTCGCACCGGCCACCGCCAGCGCCAGGTTCTGCTGTACGGCGCCGAGACCGGTCGGATGCGCACCGGCGCCTTCGGGCGAGAAGATCGCCGCGGCCATGCCGGTGTAGTGCATGCCCGCAACCGCGAGGCCCATCACGGTGGCGGCGATGAGCGTCTGCCATACGCTGTTCTGGCGCAGGGTGAGCCAGAGGGCCGCCGTCGCTGCCGTGACCGCGATGACGACCGACAGCGCCACCAGCGGCCAGGCATAGGTGAGATGGCCCGGCATCTGCATCGCTGCCATGCCGGTGTAGTGCATCGCGGCCACCCCCAGGCCCATGACAGGGCCGGCGACGAACAGGTCGCGTCGCGTCGCGCCCGGCCGGCTGATCCACGCGAAGGCGGCACCGGTGCAGGCGATGGCCAGCGCGAGGGACAGGGCCGTGGTGCCGAGGTCGTAGGCGACCGGCATTCCCATCTCGAAGGCCAGCATGCCGACGAAGTGCATCGACCAGATCCCGCCGCCCATCGCGCAGGCGGCGGCAGCGATCCAGGCCCAGCGGCGCCTGCCCGCCGAGCCCCGGCCGCGGCCACCGAGATCCAGCGCGGTGTAGGAGGCGAAGATCGCGATCGTGACGGACAGGGCGACGAGCGCCGGATTGTAGCCGGTGTGGACCATCGGGGGCGCGGAGAGACCGTTTTGACCGTGAAAGCGCCAGCCTAGCGGGTCTTCGCATCGAGGACCATCGGCGCCGAACGCGGAGGACGCGCCGGTCCGGTGCCGGGCTGCACTACCCCTCGGGGCACACATGCCGTAAGGCCGCAGCACCCGCCCGAACCCCCGTGAGCCCGTGATCCGCATCCCATGATCCGCCTCGAAAAAATCGGCAAGCAGAACGGCCGCCAAATCGTATTCATCGAGGCCTCCGCCGCCCTCCAGCGGGGCGAGAAGGTCGGTCTGGTCGGCCCCAACGGTGCCGGCAAGACCACTCTGTTCCGGATGATTACCGGCGAGGAGCAGCCCGACGAGGGCCAGGTCGCCGCGGATCGCGGCATCACCATCGGGTATTTCAGCCAGGACGTCGGCGAGATGTCCGGCCGTACCGTCGTCTCCGAGGTGATGAACGGCGCCGGCCCTGTCAGCGAGATCGGCGCCGAGCTGAAGGAGGTCGAGCAGGCCCTGGCCGACCCCGACCGGGCCGACGAGATGGAGGCGCTGATCGAGCGCTACGGCGAGGTCCAGGCCCGCTTCGAGGAGCTCGACGGCTATGCCCTGGAGGGGCGTGCCTACGAGGTGCTGGCGGGCTTGAGCTTTTCCCAGGAGATGATGGACGGCGACGTCGGCAAGCTCTCGGGCGGCTGGAAGATGCGCGTGGCGCTCGCACGCATCCTCCTGATGAACCCCGACGTCATGCTCCTCGACGAGCCGAGCAACCATCTCGACCTGGAGAGCCTGATCTGGCTCGAAGACTTTCTCAAGGGCTATGAGGGCGCCCTGTTGATGACTTCGCACGACCGCGAGTTCATGAATCGCATCGTCACGAAGATCGTCGAGATCGACGGCGGACAGCTCACCACCTACTCGGGCGACTACGCCTTCTACGAGCAGCAGCGGACGCTCAACGAGACGCAGCAACAGGCCCAATTCGAGCGCCAGCAGGCGATGCTCGCCAAGGAGATCAAGTTCATCGAGCGTTTCAAGGCGCGGGCCTCCCACGCTGCCCAGGTGCAGAGCCGGGTGAAGAAGCTCGACAAGATCGAGCGGGTGGAGCCGCCCAAGCGCCGGCAGAGCGTCGCCTTCGAATTTCTGCCCGCCCCCCGCTCCGGCGACGACGTCGTGATGCTCAAGAACGTGCACAAGCGCTACGGCAGCCGCACCATCTACGAGGGTCTCGACTTCTCGATCCGGCGGCGCGAGCGCTGGTGCGTGATGGGCATCAACGGGGCCGGCAAGTCGACGCTCCTCAAGCTCGTGACCGGAACCGCCAAGCCCGACGACGGCAACGTCGCGGTCGGTGGCAGCGTCAAGCTCGGCTACTTCGCGCAACACGCCATGGACGTGCTCGACGGCGACCGCACGGTGTTCGGGTTCCTGGAGGATTCCTTCCCGCAGGCGGGCCAGGGCTCTCTCCGGGCGCTGGCCGGCTGCTTCGGCTTCTCGGGAGACGACGTGGAGAAGCGCTGCCGCGTGCTCTCAGGTGGCGAGAAGGCCCGCCTCGTGATGGCGCGAATGCTCTACGACCCGCCGAACTTCCTCGTCCTCGACGAGCCCACCAACCACCTCGACATGGGCACCAAGGAGATGCTGATCGCCGCACTTGCGAACTACGAGGGGACGATGCTGTTCGTGAGCCACGACCGCCACTTCCTCGCCGCCCTGTCGAACCGCGTCCTCGAACTCACGCCGGACGGAATCCATCAGTATGGCGGCGGCTACACCGAGTACGTCGCACGCACGGGCCAGGAGGCGCCGGGACTGCGAAGCTGATGGTCGAGGCGATGGGGCGGCCGGCATTCTGGCTGATCCGATGCTGGCTCGCAGCGGACAGGTCGACCGCGGCTCGCATCACGAGCCTGCAGGCAGTTCGTGGAGGAGGAACTGTCGTACGGACAGCCCCTTGAGGCTGCCATCGGACACAGGACGACCGTTGGAAGCGAGGCGCTCTCCATCCCTGAACTTGAAATGAACAAGAAGTCAGATTAACTGAATATGAACGATCAGCCTTCCACACTCGGCTGCCACTCACCAACCAGGAGTACGGATATGTCCAGCGGACTGTTCCAGAACCTGCCGGGCGCTCACGAAATGGGAGGGCTGCAGGCTCTTCCGAGTGAGCCGTGGCTCCTCCCGATCTCGGACCGGATGGTCTCCGCATCGACGGATGCCGATCGGCTGGAAGCGTCTGTGCGGCTGTCCGTTCGTCCCTTCCAGCGGGTTGCGAATGCTCTGATGGTGGCTCTCCTGCTCCTGCTGTCGGTGCAGATCGGTGCGGACTTAATGAATGCTCAGGCCCCGCATCCGACGACGGGCCAGATCGCGGATGCGACCCCGCCGGAGATGCCGGTAACGAAGGCTACGCTGACCATCAACAACTGAGCGTCCCCTGCTCCAGTCTTCTGACCGACCCGCGTCACATCGGGTCGTAGCGCTGCGAGATCCGTTGTCGCGGGGGCGAAACGCTCTCCGCCATCGGAGCGACTTTTGCCGTTGCGCCGAAGTTACGTGCCGGCTGCGTTGTCGCGTGAATGTCGAGACGAGCAGAGTCCTTCCGGCCGGTCTCTTGAATGTTCCCCTCTGATCACTTGCGTGAGCCCAGTCGACATTCGTGCAACTGCGCGTAGTTTTTTTGGATCAAGCGGTGACCGAAACCGGCTGTGAAGCCGGTGTCGATGGTGCCTCCTCGTCCTCGGCCAATCCGGGCTTTCTCCGCGACAGCGTGAGGATGAGTACCGGCAGGATCAGCAGGATGAGGAGCGGCGCCAGGCTCATGCCGCCGACGACGACCAGCGCCAGGGGCTTCTGAACCTGCGATCCGACACCATTCGAGAAGGCGGCCGGCAGGAGGCCGACGCCGGCGACCACGCAGGTCATCACCACCGGCCGGAGCTGCGTGTGACAGGTCCGCAGCATCGCCCGCACCCGCTCCTCTCCCTCGATGATCAGACCGTTGAAGTGCGACAGCACAATGATGCCGTCCATCACGGCGATGCCGAGAAGCGCGATGAATCCGATCGCCGCCGAGACGCTGAACGGTGTGTCGGTGATCACCAGGGCGAGCACGCCGCCGGCCGCTGCCATCGGGATGACGCTGAGCGCCAGCAGCATGTCGATCGCGGAGCCGAAGTTCATGAACAGCAGGATCGCGATGAGGCCGATGGCGATCGGGACCGTCACCGACAGGCGCGCCAGGGCACCCTGCATGTTGTTGAATTCGCCCACGAGTTTGAGGCGGTAGCCCCGCGGCAGGGCCACCTCGGCGTTCACGCGCTCACGTGCCTCCAGGATCGCGCTGCCGAGGTCGCGGTCGCGGACGCTGAACTTCACCGGAAGGTAGCGCTCCTGGCCCTCCCGGTAGATGTAGGCCGGCCCTGAGACGAGGGCGACCTGGGCGACCTCGCTCAGGGGCACCTGCATCAGCGTGCCGTTCGGCCCCTGCCCGGAGATGCGCAGGTTGCGGATGGAGGCCACGCTCTGGCGGAACTGCTCGGCGAGGCGGATGACGATCGGATAGTGACGATCCGAGCCGCTGTCGTAGAGGTCGCCGGCGCTGTCGCCGCCGATGGCGGTGCGGACCGTGGCATTGATGTCGCCGGGGGTGAGGCCGTAGCGTGCGGCACGGACCCGGTCGACGTCGATCTGCACCGTGGGCTGACCGAGCGACGTGAACACGCCGAGATCGGTTACGCCGGGCACCTTGCGGAGCACGGCCTCGACGCGGTTGGCAACCGCCGTCAAGGTTTCAAGGTCGGATCCGAACACCTTGAACGAGTTCTCGCCCTTGATGCCGGAAACCGCCTCGGCGACGTTGTCCTGCAGGTACTGCGAGACGTTGAACTCCACGCCGGGGAAATCGGTGCGCAGCCGGTCGAGGAGATCGCCGACCATCCGGTCCTTGGTCATGCTCGGCCGCCACTTCTCGGCCGGCTTGAGCGGCGCGAAGAACTCGCCGTTGAAGAAGCCGGCGGCATCGGTGCCGTCATCCGGGCGGCCGTGCTGCGAGACGACGCTCTCGACCTCCGGCACCGCTGCGATGATGCGGCGGATCCGGTTGACGTAGAGGTTTCCCTCCTCCAGCGAGATCGTCGCCGGCATGGTGGCACGCAGCCAGAGATTGCCCTCCTCGAGCTTGGGCAGGAATTCCAGGCCGAGCTGGCGCCCCGCCACGCCGACTCCGGCGGTGAGTAGCAGCGCGAGGCCGAGGGTTAGGATGCGATTGCCCAGGGCGGCGCGGATGGCGGGCCGGTAGAGCCGGTCCAGGGTCCGCACGAGGATCGTCTCGACCTCTTCGACATGGGCTGGAAGGAGGTAGGCGGAGAGGACGGGCGTCACCGTGAAGGTGGCGATGAGCCCGCCGAGCAGCGCGTAGGCGTAGGTCTGCGCCATCGGCCCGAAGATGTGGCCTTCCACCCCCGTCAGGGTGAAGAGCGGCAGGAAGCCCGTGACGATGATGATCGCCGCGAAGACGATCGAGCGACTGACGTCCCCGGAGGCTTGGCGGATCCGCAGGAGCTTGCCTGCGAGGCCCGGCCGGACCACCTCCCCTGTCGGTGTCCCGTGACCGGAGAGCCGCCGGAAGATCGCCTCCACCATGATCACCGTTCCATCGACGATCAGTCCGAAATCCAGGGCGCCGACGGAGAGCAGGTTCGCCGACTCGCCGCGCACCACCAGAATGATGACGGCGAAGAACAGCGCGAAGGGGATGGTCGCCACCACGATGAGGGCGCTGCGCAGATTGCCGAGAAAGAGCCACTGCACGATGAGGATCAGCACGATGCCGACCAGCATGTTGTGCAGCACGGTGTGCGTGGTGACCGCGATGAGGTCGGCCCGGTCGTAGATCCGCTCGATCCGGACGCCCGGCGGCAGAAGGCCCATGGCCTCGATGCGCCCCACCTCCGCCTGTACGGCAGCGATGGTCGGCGTGCTCTCCTCGCCCCGCCGCATCAGCACGATGCCCTGGACGATGTCATCGTCGTCGTTCATGCCGGCGATGCCGAGGCGTGGCTGGTGCCCGATCGTGACGGTGGCGACGTCCTTGACCAGCACCGGTGCGCCGCCCGACTGCGTCAGCACTGTCTCGCCGATGTCGTCGGTGGAGCGAATCAAGCCGACACCGCGCACCACAGCCGACTGGGTGCCGAGATTGATCCGGTTGCCGCCGACGTTCAGGTTGCTGTCGTTCACGATCTTCACGACGCCCGACAGGGTCAACCCGTAGGCGGTGAGCCGGTCCAGGTCGACGGCGATGTCGAAGGTCTTGGTCTTGCCGCCCCAGCCGATCACGTCGATGACGCCCGGCACGGCGCGGAAGCGCCGACGCAGCACCCAGTCCTGCAGGGATTTCAGGTCGAGGACGCTGTAGCCCGCCGGCGCCGTCAGTTTGTAGCGAAAGATCTCACCGATGGGGCTCACCGGCGAGATGGTCGGCTTGGCGCCGTTGGGAAGGGCGTCGAGCTGGGCCAGCCGGTTCAGCACCTGCTGCTCGGCCTCGCGGTAGCTGAACTCGAAGCCGAACTGCAGCTTCACATCCGACAGCCCGTAGAGGGAGACCGAGCGGACCTGCTTCAGGTTCGGCAAGCCGGAGGTAATCACCTCGATCGGCACGGTGACGTAGCGCTCGATCTCCTCGCCCGACAGACCATTCGCTTGCGTGATCACGTCGATCATCGGCGGGGTCGGGTCCGGATAGGCCTCGATGTTCAGGGTTCGGAAGGCGACCAGCCCGCAGGCCAGCAGCAGAACGAACGCGAGAACCACCAGGGCACGCTGGCGCAGCGCGAGATGGACGAGGCCGGTCATGCGTTGGGTTCCTGCTGACGGGAGCCGACGGATCAGCCCCGGGTCACCATCCGGTCGATGAATAGGGAGCCGCGCGAGATCACACGCTCGCCGGTCGCCAGACCTTCGAGGATCTCGATCTTGCTTCCGTCGATGATGCCGGGTTTGACCCGGCGGCTCTCGACCGTGTTGTCGGCCTTCAACACCCAGACGCTCGCCTTGCTGCCCTCCAGCACGACCGCTGCACGGGGGACCGATTGCGACAGGGTTTCGCGCTCGTTGATGATGCGCACGGTGGCGTACATCTCGGGCTTCAGCAGATTCTGTGTGTTGTCGATATCGGCCCGAACCGTGATGCGACGGGTCGTCGGGTCGACGGACGATCCGATGAAGTTGATCCGCCCCTCGAAGACCTTGTCGGGATAGGCGAGTACGCGGAACTTGAGCCGATCGCCGAGATCGACCTTCGCCGCGTCCGGCTCACGCAGCTGCGCGATGAGCCAGACCTTGGACAGGTCGCCGATGATGTACGAGGGGTCGCTGCCCCCGGTGCCGACATACTGACCCGGTCCGATCTTGCGCTGGATAATCGTTCCCTTGAGGGGCGCGTTGATCGCTGTTTCGGGGTTGATCGAGCCCTTCTGTAGATTGGCGACCTCGTCGTCGCGCAGGCCCAGGATGCGCAGCCGGTTGCGCACGGCCTCCAGACCGACCTCGGCCGTCCGGGCATCGTTGGTGGCCGTGTTCAGATCGTTCTGCGCGGATTGGAGCTCGCGCAGCGTGGTGACCCGCGAATCATAGAGATCGTGCAGGCGCTTCTCGGCGGCCTGGGCGTAGCCGAGCTGTGACCGTGCCTTGGCCAGGACGTTCAAGGCCGCAAGATAGTCGTTCTGGGCCTGGACCATCTCGTTGGCCTGGATCGAGAAGAGGCGCTCACCCTTCTGCACCTGCTCGCCGGTGCGCGCGAAGATGGCGATGACCCGACCCGGATAGGGGGAGAACACCGGGGTAGCCTGATACTCGTCGACGCCGATCTTACCCTCGGTGGTGATCTCCTCGTAGAAGAGGCGCTGCTCCACCGTCTCAGTGTCGATGGCGGCCAGCTGGTCTGGGCTGAGGACGAAATCGCCGTTGCTCGGTGGTGTGACCGTGACGGCTGCCGGCGTCGGCGTCGTTGCAGCACCCGCGAGCGTACTGGGCAGCCACAAGAAGCCAGCAACGCAAAGACTTGAGGCGACTAAGAGAATGGAAACCTGAGTGCGATGCTTCAACCCGACGAGTGGAGCGAACGAACCCTGAGGCTCAATCATCGAATCGATCTCGCGTGTCTTCGCATTTGTGCACTCATCCGATCCGGCCGGATGGTGCGTCGGTCTGTAGAAGGCCGTCACCTGAGATACAAGCGTGGCCCATTCACGATTTGGTCGCGTCGTCTCTCGCGTAATCGGTGTGGCTTTCCGGCCCCGAGAAACGGGTCGCTCCGACAGATCGCGCGGCTTCCCAATATTGGGCTGCCGCCCGTCGTTCGGCCCGTGTGGGAGCTGAAAGTTCGGACGAGAAAACCCCGCGGACCTTAAGGCCTGCGGGGTTAAAGTTGCGTCACATGAATCCCTGGGAGGGACCTCTGGTATACTACATGCCAATTTAAACGCAGCAAGAGGTATTGTTCCCCGTGGCGATTTATTCTGCCAGCGGCACTATGGGGCGCAGAGAAATTTTTCTCATCGGTCCTCGCCTGCCCTTCATTCCCACTCGATCGTTCCGGGCGGCTTCGAGGTGATATCGTAGGTCACGCGGTTGATCCCCTTGACCTCGTTGATGATCCGCGTCGCCACCCGACCGAGGAACGTCATGTCGAACGGATAGAAATCGGCGGTCATGCCGTCGACCGAGGTCACGGCGCGCAGGGCGCAGACGTGGTCGTAGGTGCGTCCATCGCCCATCACCCCGACGGTCTTCACGGGAAGGATCACCGCGAAGGCCTGCCAGATCGTGTCGTAGAGGCCCGCGTTGCGGATCTCCTCCAGGTAGATCGCATCGGCCTTGCGCAGAGCTTCGAGCTTCTCGGGGGTGATCGTACCGGGGCAGCGGATGGCAAGGCCCGGACCCGGGAAGGGGTGGCGTCCGACGAAGGCCTCCGGCAGCCCGAGCTCCTTGCCGAGCACACGGACCTCGTCCTTGAACAGCTCGCGCAGGGGCTCGACGAGCTGCATGTTCATGCGCTCGGGCAGGCCGCCGACATTGTGGTGGGACTTGATCGTGACCGAGGGACCACCGGTGAACGAGACGCTCTCGATCACGTCCGGGTAGAGGGTGCCCTGGGCCAGGAAGGCGGCGCCGCCGATCTTCCTCGACTCGGCCTCGAAGACGTCGATGAACAGGCGCCCGATGGTCTTGCGCTTCTGCTCCGGGTCGCTGACGCCGGTTAGCTCGCCGAGGAACAGGTCCTGCGCCTCCACATGGACGAGGGGGATGTTGTAGTGGTCGCGGAACAGGCGCACGACCTCCTCGGCCTCGCCCATGCGCAGGAGACCGTGGTCGACGAAGACGCAGGTGAGCTGCTCGCCGATCGCCTCGTGGATCAGCACCGCCGCCACCGCTGAGTCGACGCCGCCGGACAGGCCGCAGATCACCCGCTCCTTGCCGACCTGCGCTCGGATCTTCTCGATCGCCTCCTCGCGGTAGGCGCCCATGGTCCAGTCGCCGGAACAGCCGGCGATGTCGCGCACGAAGTTGCGGATCAGGAGGGCGCCATGCGGCGTGTGCGCCACCTCCGGATGGAACTGCACCGCGTAGTACCTGCGCGCTTCGTCCGCGACCGCCGCGAAGGGGGCGTTCTTCGACATGGCGACGGTCGTGAAACCGTCCGGCAGCTTCGTGACGCGGTCGCCGTGGCTCATCCAGACGGGGTAGTGCTCGCCCACGTGCCAGACGCCCTTGAACAGGGGGCAATCCGACAGGATCTCGATCTCCGCCCGACCGAACTCCGCGTGGTGCCCGCCCTCGACCTCGCCGCCGAGCTGGGCCGCCATGGTCTGCTGACCGTAGCAGATGCCGAAGACCGGCACGCCGGAATCGAACACGATCTGCGGGGTCCGGGGCGAGGCGTCGGTCGTCACCGATTCGGGACCGCCCGAGAGGATCACGCCCTTGGGCTTGGTTTCGGCGAAGGCTTCGGCCGCCTTGGTGAAGGGGACGATCTCACAGTAGACGCCCTCCTCGCGAACGCGGCGCGCGATGAGCTGCGTCACCTGGCTGCCGAAATCGACGATGAGGATCTTATCGTGCTCTGTAGTCATGGAACCGGAGTTAGACGAGGCCTCGGTCCGGTGCAACGGATCACCCCGCAGAGCCGCCCCGCGGCGGGCATCGGGCTGGGGATGCGGCGCCAAAGGACCGTTAACCCGGTGTTCACCGCCGGGCGTCGACACCGTGCGCCCCCAGCAACGAACAGGAGCCTCAGCCATGAGAGCCACCATCTTCGGGATCGCCACCCTCGCCCTCGCCGGCTTCGGAGCCACCTCGGCCTCCGCCTTGCCCGTTCCGGCCGGCATCGCACCCACCAGCGGGATCCAGCAGGTCCGCGTCGTCGAGCGCACGGTGATCCGCGGCCCCCGTTGCAAGACCGTCGTTACCAAGCGCCGTGGGCCGATGGGCCGGATGGTCGTGGTGCGGAAGCGTCGCTGCTTCTAAAACTGCGCCGCTGATTCGAGAACGGCGCCGCTCCTCCTGTGCAGATGTCTGGAATGGCCCCCATGTGGGGCCATTCCTCGTTTCAGGCCCGCCGCTCCAAGGTGGCGACGTAGAAGCCATCGGTGCCGGTCCGGGCGGGACTCATCTGAAGGCCGTGCCGGGTCAAGCGGACGACAGAGCCGAGATAGGGGGCGTGCTCGGCGAGAATCTCGGAGGCTGAGACCACCGCAAAGTCGTCCGACCGACGCGTGAGGAGGTCGGCGACGGCCGCGTCGTTCTCCTCGGGGAGCAGCGAGCAGGTGATGTAGGTGATGCGACCGCCGGTGCGCACCAGCCTTGCGGCCCGGTCGAGTACCGTGGCCTGGTCGGCGACGCGTGTGCTCAGGGCATTCGGGCGCATCCGCCACTTGGCATCGGGATTACGCCGCCACGTGCCGGAGCCGGTGCAGGGGGCATCGACGAGGACGCGGTCCGCGCGGCCGTCGAGGTCTGCGAGGACGTCGGTGCGGGCCTTGCCGGCACGGGGCGTGCGGATCTCCGCGACGGCGCCGGCGCGCCGTAGGCGCTCGTGCATCGGGGCGAGCCGGCGCGGATCGTCGTCACTGGCGATCAAACGGCCGGAGTTCTCCATCATCGCGGCCAGGCTCAGGGTCTTTCCCCCGCCGCCGGCGCAGAGATCGATGACGGTTTCGCCGGGCCGTGCGCCGCTGAGAAGGCTTGCGAGCTGCGACCCCTCGTCCTGAATCTCGTACCAGCCGTCGATGAATTCTGGCTCGACATGGAGGGCGGGGCCGCGTCCGTCGTCGCCGATGGGGATGCGCAGGCCATTGGGCGCGTGCGGGGTTGGTTCCGATGCGAGGTGGGCGAGGCCCGCCTGGGCCTCCGGGCGGCTGCGCTTGAGGGTGTTGACACGGATGTCGAGGGGCGCGCGTCGGCCGAGGGCCCGTAGTTCGTCGAGGATAGCGGATCCGAAGGTCGCCTCGAGGGAGGGGAGCACCCATTCGGGAACATCGCCGGCGACATGGAGCGGGGCGTCGACCAGGGTGCCGTCCGTCAAGCGCGTCCGTTCGTCTGCGGTCAGCGGCTCCGGGGCGAAGCGTTCGCCGCTGAACATCTCCGCAATGGTCGGGGCAGCGAGACCGTATTGGAGCCGTAGCATTCCGATGACGAGGCTGCGTGGGCTCTCGTCGGCCATGATCCAGGCGGCGGAGGCGCGCCGGCGCAGGGCGTCGTAGACGAGGCTGGCGATGGCGGCCCGGTCGCCCGATCCGGCGAAGCGATGGGCGAGGCCCCAATCCTTCAGGGCGTCGGCGGCGGGGCGGCGGCGCGCGGCGATATCGGCGAGGACCTCGATGGCGGCGGAGAGGCGGGCGGGGGGCGTCAGGGCATGATCCTCGGGTTCCGGGCAGTCGCTTTCGGCGGGCGCCGCGATACGGCCACGCTTCGGGCGGCGGCCGGACACAATACAGTCGAGCTTCCGGCGCGTTTACGGCTCAGCTTGCGCCACGGTGCCGCGCAGAGCGGACGCCTGGAGCTTTAGAGAACCCCATGTCTCCCGTCATCCATCTCAGCCTCGCCGGCCTCGTCATGCTGGCAGTCGCCGCCTGTTCCACGGCGCCGGACGCCCCCGACCTGTCGGCGCCGCCCCCGCGCCGGCTCGATGCCAAGACCCAGCTCGAATACGGCGCGCCCCCACCCCCGCCGCCCGGCGCGCGCTACTGAGGGTTCGCGGCCGCCGACTCGCGGGCGCGGCGGTTCTCGTAGGCCTTCAGGTGCGTGTAGACGCGGTCGAGCATCGGATGCCCGGCCGCATCGGGGGCCCGCGCGATCAAGTCGCCGATGATGTGGTCGGCCTCGATCCGGGCGCCGCCCTCGATGTCGCGCAGCATCGAGGCGGTGAAGGCCGAGCCCTCGGCGGTGAGCGTCCTGCGCGTGTTGTCCATCACGGTCGACCGCGGTGCGTAGCCGGCGGCTTCGGCGATGGCGCGGCACTCCTCCATCAGCACCGTGATGAAGGCGAGCCCGCCCGGAGCGGCCATGATGTCGCCGATGGTGGCGCGCATCAGGCAGGTGGCCCCGGCCAGGGTCGCCAGGAAGCTCCATTTCTCCCACATTTCCAGCAGCATATGCTCGCTGAGGCGGGGCTGGAAGTTCACGCCCTGCATCAGGGCCTCGATGGCCTCGACGCGGGCGGAGCGGCCGCCGGCGCGCTCCCCGTAGGTCAAGGTATGGAGCGGGTTCATCTGGCGGATCTCGCCCGCGGGGCCGAGAGTCGCCACGATGGCGCAGGCGCCGCCGAGCACGCGGTCCGCACCGTATACCACGTCGAACGCGTCGAGGTGGCGCATCCCGTTGAGCAGTGGCAGGATCGCGGTGTCGGGTCCGACGGCCGGCGCGACGTCGGCGATGGCGCTGTCGAGATCGTAGGCCTTGCACGAGAACAGCACGAGGTCGAAGGCGCCGCCCTTGCCGGCGGCGAGGTCGGCGGCAGTGACGGTCTGCGGCGCTGGAATGTGCAGGTTGCCGGCGGGACTCTCGAGCCTCAGCCCGGCCGCGGCGAGCTTCGCCGCGCGGGCCGGACGGACCAGGAAGGTGACGTCGCGGCCGGCCTCGGCGAGGCGTGCGCCAAAGTATCCGCCGGTGGCCCCGGCGCCGACAACGAGCACGCGCATGGTCTGATCCCTTTCGTCGTTCGCGGATCGCGGCCCGATGCGGCCACCCATCCGTCAGGCCGCGTCATCGTCCCGGGTCAGACGCTGATCGGCGCCAGGAAGATCCGGAACGCGAAGAGGATCCACATCACCAGCAGCACCAGCGTGCCGACGGCATAGGCGCGGAAGCGGTGCGGGATGTGGTTCGTGGTGAGATAGACGCCGGCATGGACGACGCGCGTGGCCACGAAGACCCAGGACAGGATCACGAACAGGAGGTCGGCCTTGCGGGTGGCCAGGGCGAACCCGACGAGGACGTAGAACAGCACCGGGATCTCGAACTGGTTCGAGAAGGTGTTGGCGGCCTGCTGGGCCGGGGCCGGCCAGTCGCGCTGGCCCAGTGTCAACGCGCGGTCCTTCACGGCGCCGCCGCGCACCGCCGAGAGGCGCATCCGCCCGGTCCAGAACAGCAGCGCGAAGGTGAGGAGGACCTGGGCGAAGACGGGCGCCAGGATGGCTTGGACGGTCACGGCGATTCCTATCGGGCGGCGACCCGTGCCGGACGTCCGGCACGGGCGCGCGCGGCGCGGGTCAGGCGCGGCCGGGGTAGTTCGGGCTCTCGCGGGTGATGGTCACGTCGTGGACGTGGCTCTCGCGCAGGCCCGCATTGGTGATGCGGATGAACTGCGCCTTCTCCTGGAACTCGGGGATCGTCGGGGCGCCGACATAGCCCATGGCGGCCCGCAGGCCGCCGGCGAGCTGGTGGAGCACCGCCGCCACCGGGCCCTTGTAGGGCACCTGCCCCTCGATGCCCTCGGGCACGAGCTTGTGGGTGTCGCTGACCTCGGCCTGGAAGTAGCGGTCGGCGGAGCCGCGGGCCATGGCGCCCACCGAGCCCATGCCCCGGTAGCTCTTGTAGGAGCGGCCCTGGTGCAGGAACACCTCTCCGGGGGCCTCGTCGGTGCCGGCGAGGAGCGAGCCGAGCATGGCCACGGAGGCGCCGGCCGCGATCGCCTTGGCGAGGTCGCCCGAGTACTTGATGCCGCCGTCGGCGATGACCGGCACGTCGGCGCTCTGCGCCGCCTCGACGGCCTCCATCAGGGCGGTGAGCTGCGGCACGCCGACGCCGGCGACGATGCGGGTGGTGCAGATGGAGCCCGGGCCGATGCCGACCTTGATCGCGTCCGCGCCGGCATCGATCAGCGCCTGGGCGCCGTCGCGGGTCGCGACGTTGCCGGCGACGATCTGCACGGTGTTGGAGAGCTGCTTCACGCGGCGCACGGCGTCGAGCACCTTGATCGAGTGGCCGTGGGCCGTGTCGACCACGATGACGTCGCAGCCGGCATCGATGAGGCGCTCGGCCCGCTCGAAGCCGCTGTCGCCCGTGGTGGTGGCGGCCGCGACCCGCAGGCGGCCCTGCTCGTCCTTGACCGCGCCCGGATAGGCGACCTGCTTCTCGATGTCCTTGACCGTGATGAGGCCGATGCAGCGATAGTGGTCGTCGACGACGAGCAGCTTCTCGATGCGGAACTGGTGCAGCAGGCGCTTGGCCTCGTCCTGGCTCACGCCCTCGCGCACGGTGATGAGCCGATCGCGGGTCATCAGGTCGGCGACGGTCTCGGACGAGTTGGTGGCGAACCGGACGTCGCGGTTGGTGAGGATGCCGACGAGCTTGCCGCGGGAGCCGTTGGGGCCGCGCTCCACCACCGGGATGCCGGAGATGCGGTTCTGCTTCATCAGCGAGAACGCATCCGCCAGGGTCTCGTCCGGGTGGATGGTGATGGGGTTCAGAACCATGCCCGACTCGTACTTCTTGACGAGGCGGACCTGCTCGGCCTGCTCGGCCGGCTCGAGGTTGCGGTGGATGACGCCCATGCCGCCGTTCTGCGCCATGGCGATGGCCATCGGGGCCTCGGTGACGGTGTCCATGGCCGAAGCCAGGATCGGCAGGTTCAGGTGGATCGAGCGGGTGAGCCGGCTCGCGATCTTGACGTCGCTGGGCATCACCGAGGAGGCCGCGGGGCGCAGCAGGACGTCGTCGAAGGTCAGGCCCTCGATGATGGAATCAGCGGTGATGCGGGCCATGAACCAACTCCGGAACGGGTGCTGCGTCGGGCGCTCGCGGGCGTTCCGACGTCACTGGGTTGGCACGGGCCAGTATCATGCACGGGGAACCGGCGCAAAGCCGCCGGTGCGCGCGTCCGACAGGAAAATGCGCCCGGGACGCCGTTCTCCGGTGGGGGTTGCGCCTAGCGCACGCCTCGGGACGCGCCTGGCAGGCCCTCGGCCGGCCCCCTGTCGGTCCATTCCGGCGGCGCGCCGACGTAATCGCCGAGGATGCCGTCGAGGCCGGGGGCACGGCCGAACGCCTCGCAATCGGGGTCGAGCGGCGCTTCGCCGAGGGTCGTGATGCGGACGCGGTCGTAGGTCGGCAGCGTGAGCGGCGCCTTGAACGGGTCCTGGCCGGTGGCGAGGTAGAAGCCGAAATCCTGGCCGAACTCGCCGGCGAGGTCGTAGGCGTCGCTGGCCGGGGAGAACCGGGCCTGGTTGGTGAAGGCGTTGCTGGCCCCGCCCCAGACCATGGCGGCGCGCTGCACGTTGCGGCTGTCGAGAGCCTCGGCCTCGACGGTCAGGCTGCCGAGACCGATCGGGATGCGGGGGATCGGGACGCGGCCGACGGCCGTCGCGAAGCCGGCGCCGAGCTGGGACGCGATGGTGATGCCCGCCGAGGTCGCCACCGTGGCGCCGGCCGCCGGCACGTTGGTGAGATCGATCCGGGTCACGGCCGAGCGCACCGTGAGGTCCGCCTTCCGGCCCGAGACCACGTCGTAGCGCAGGGAGAGTTCGTAGCAGAGCGCCCGGTCGGCCGCGTTGGCCACGAGCTTGCGCTCGGCCGGCGTCAGGCCCGGGGCCACGACCTCCGAGAAGGCGGTGGGGACGATCCGCACGGTCCGGGTGGCCGCGAGGGCCGCCGGATCGACGAAGATCCGCGAAGAGCTGGCCGTCTCGTCGCTGCCGGCGAGGCGGTCGTACCGGGTCAGGGCGCCGGATTCCGTGAGCACCACGGTCCCGCAGCCGGCGACGGCAGCCGCCAGGGCGAGGCAGGAGACGAAGCCCGCCAGCCTGCGTCGATGTTCGAACCTCGGAAGCATCGGTGACTTTCTTGGGGACACGGTGGGGAGCGCCCGGCACGGCTCCGAAGCGGAGTCGAGCGGCACCCGATCATGCCGTCGAGCTTAGCGGCTCCAGCAACATTGTGGAAAGGTGAGCAAGGCCGTCGCCGGTCCGATGCTGGGCCGATGTGGCCGCAGGGCCACGCCGTCGGAAGGCCCGGGCCCTGCACGTGCGGCATGTCCCTTTCATCCCGAGCCATTCGTCATTGCATACGCGCTTGCCGCGGCATCGCTTTTGGTCGGTATGAGGCATCCGAAACGCCCGACCGGACCGATGTCTCGCCGATGCGCACGTCCCAGATCGTCCCCCTCGTCGTCGCCACCGCGCTGTTCATGGAGAACACCGATTCCACCGTGATCGCCACCGCGCTCCCGGCCATCGCCCAGAGCCTGAACGAGGACCCGATCGCCCTCAAGCTCGCCCTCACCGCCTACCTCGTCAGCCTGGCGATCTTCATTCCGATCAGCGGCTGGATGGCGGACCGGTTCGGGGCCCGCACGGTGTTCCGGGTCGCCCTCGGGGTGTTCATGGCCGGTTCGCTGGCCTGCGCGGCCTCGAACTCCCTGGCAGGCTTCGTCGCCGCACGGTTCTTCCAGGGGCTCGGCGGCGCCATGATGGTGCCGGTGGGACGCCTCGTGATCCTGCGCAGCGTGCCCAAGAGCGAACTCGTCAGCGCGCTGGCCTACCTGACCATTCCCGCCCTGATCGGGCCGATCTTCGGTCCGCCGCTGGGCGGCTTCATCACGACCTATTTCGACTGGCGCTGGATCTTCTTCATCAACATCCCGATCGGGATCGCCGGCATCGTGCTGTCGACGCTCTACTTCGAGAACATCCGAGAATCCGAGCGCCCACCCCTCGACGTCCTCGGCTTCCTCCTCTCCGGGCTTGGGCTCGCCACGCTGATGCTCGGCCTCGCCTCCACCGGCCGCCCCCTCCTCCCGGAGGGCGTCTCCTGGGGCTGCCTCGCCGCCGGAGCGATCCTCTTGGGGCTGTATTTCCGGCATTCGCGCGGCCTGGCCAACCCGGTGATCCGCCTCGACCTGCTGCGCTATCCGACCTTCCGCGCGGCGGTGACGGGCGGCAGCCTGTTCCGGATCGGCACCGGGGCGATCCCCTTCCTGCTGCCGCTGATGCTCCAGATCGGCTTCGGCCTCGATCCCCTGCGCTCGGGCCTCATCACCTTCGCGGCGGCGGCGGGCGCGCTCCTGATCAAGCTCGTCGGCCCCCGCATCCTGCGCGCCTACGGCTTCCGGCGGGTGATGCTCGTCAACGCGCTGGTCGCCTCGGCCTTCCTCGCGGTGAACGGCCTGTTCACCGCCGAGACCCCGCACGCGATCATCATCTGCGTCCTGCTGATCGGCGGCTGCGTGCGGTCCCTGCAATTCACCTGCGTCAACGCCATCGCGTATGCCGAGTTGGAGACCCGGGAGATGAGCGCGGCCACGAGCCTCGCGAGCGTGGCCCAGCAGCTCTCGCTCAGCCTCGGGGTGTCCTTCGGGGCGCTGGCCCTGGAGGGCGCCGCGGCGTTCCACGGCCGCACCGAGATCGTGGCGCAGGATTTCGCCCCGGCCTTCCTGGCGGTGGCGCTGATCTCGGTGATGTCCTTCTTCTCCTTCCGGCGGCTCAACCCGGAGGCCGGCGCCGAGGTCTCGGGGCACCGGCTCGCCGCCGCCGCCCCGCGCAACGCGATGCCGTAGGACGCGATGCCGTCGAACGCGGGGGCGTCCGGGACCTCAGGCGGCGGCCCGGGCCGGATTCCGCCCGGGGGCGCGCTTGGGCTTCGATCCGCCCCGCGCGGCGGCCGAGGAAGTGGCCGGTGCCTTGGCCGATGCCTTGCCCGCACCCGCCGACGCGCGCGCGCCCTGGCGCCAGCCCTGCCAGCTCCAGCGGCCGGGGCCGGTCATCGCGTAGATGAGGAAGCCGCCGGCGAGGCCGAAATCGGCCAGCATCAGGGTGCGCTCGGCCACCGCGCTCGGCCCGGAGAACTGCCAGAACGGGTGCAGGAGCACGGCCATCACGCCGACGAAGACGGCGAGCGCCAGGCCGCTGAGGCGTGGCAGCACGCCGAGGATCAGCGCGACGGGGCCGAACACCTGGACGATCACGGCCGCGGTGGCGACGGCGTTCGGGGACGGCAGGCCTGTGGCCGCGAGGGTGACGGCGAAGCCGGAGACGTTCAGGGCCCGGGCGACCCCCGTGGGCAGCAGCGCGGCGGCGAGCAGCAGCCGGGCGAGGAAGAGCAGTCCGTCTTGGGCACGGCCGGTCACGTCTGGGGCTCCGTCAGGGATCCTGGGAGACCGAGCTTTGTCGCGACCGCCTGAAGACGGCGTTAAGGCTGCGGTGTCCTCAACCGGAGACGCCGCCGCGGAAGAGGCGGCCCCGCTCCGTCCAGGCCACCACCGCGAGGGCTAGGCCCCCGAGGAGGGCGTAGCCGATGCCGATGGGCAGCACCGAGCCGTCGAAGGCGTGCCCGATCAGGAAGCCGCAGAAGGCGCCCAGGATCGTGGTGTAGAAGCCGAGGAAGGACGAGGCCGTGCCGGCGATCTCGCCCAGGGGCTGCAGCGCCAGGGCGTTGAAGTTCGGCATGGCGAAGCTGATCAGGAACTGGTTGGCGGCCAGGATCGCGAGAAACAGCCCCAGGGGCGGGTGACCGTGATAGGCGAGCCCCGCCACCACCTGCCCCACCGCCACGACGACGAACAGGCTCAGACCCGCATGGGACAGCGGGCGCATGCCGAGGCGCCGGACGAGGCGGGCATTCACCAGGGTGGCGGCTCCCATGGCGCCGGCGACGAGGCCGAAGGCCAGGGGGAACAGGCCCCCGAGATGGTAGAGCCCCGTGTCGAAGACCTGCTGGGCCGAGCCGACATAGCCCATGATGCAGCCGGTGAGCAGGCCGAGCGCCGTGGCGTACCCCACCGCCACGCGGTTGCGGAAGGTGATGGCCACCGCCTGGGCCACCGCCGCGAGGGAGAAGGGCCGCCGGTATTCCGGATGCAGCGTCTCGGGCATCCGCCAGGCGAACCAGATCACCAGGATGCCGGCGAGCGCCAGCATCGAGACGAAGACGTAGACCCACGAGCCGAACAGCAGCATCGCGCCGCCGATGGCCGGCGCGATCATCGGCACGATCAGGAACACCATCATGATGAGCGACATCACGCTTGCCATCTCGCGCCCCGCGAAGCGGTCGCGCACGATCGCCGTCGAGAGGACGCGCCCGCTGGCGGCGCCGATGCCCTGGATGACGCGCGCCGCCAGGAGCCAGCCGAAGGACGGGGCCACCATGGCGAGGCCGGTGCCGACGACGTAGATCGCCAGGCCCGCCAGCAGCACCGAGCGCCGCCCGTAGGTGTCCGAGAGCGGCCCGTAGACGATCTGCGCCGTGCCGAAGCCGATCATGTAAACGTAGATGAGGAGCTGCAGGCTGTTGGGATCGACCACGCCGAAGCGGGCCTGGATCGCCGGAAACGCAGGCAGCAGGTTGTCGATCGAGATCGCCGTGACGGCCATCATCAGCGCGACGATGCCGACGAACTCGCCGAAGCCCGGGCCTGACCACGGCCGGGCGGCCGGTTCGGAGACGGTGACGGGGATGGGGGCGGCCGCCCGGCCGTGGAC
>NZ_JCBANU010000037.1:0-29884 GCF_059816145.1 Methylobacterium sp. 001424705
CAGAAGTGGTGTCCATCGTGACAGTGCCCTCAGAATAAGCAGACATCGATTCCCATCAGCCCGTGGCGCTGAAGCGAAACGGGACAAATCCGTCCCATTTCGATCCGGTGCACGTCTATCTCTCCTAATGAAGCAGAAACCAAGCCAATTATTCGCGAGCCGGACAATCGACGTTTTCTCCGCGGCGACCGGCGTTGCTCACCCTTCGGCATTGCTGTTCGCGTGACAATTAACGGTTGTCTCGGGGCCATAAAGCGAAGTTGGCTAAATATAGGATCGCGGGTCAGGCTCAATACGGCTGTTGCTTCATAGAAGAAAGGAACATGCTTTCGGATCGCGGCAGGGTCCTTTTGTTGCGATGCGACATAAACCACGGGACATCGGAGCGGCAAGAGGTTTGATCCACGCCCACAATCTGTCGCCGGGACAGGTGGATGGAAATCGAACATTGATGGAGTCGCGTTTCGAGCTTGTGCGGGCGCGATGTCCTGATCCTGGCGCAGGGTCCGGGGTGATTCCTCCGGTCGTCGGGCCACGCTCCGGCTGACGCCCCCCGTTCGGCCGCCTCCGCGCCTGCCGATTCGGCAGGATGCGCACGCCCGAGGCCCCGAGCTCCCGTTGCAGGGACCTGACCCGCGATCGTCGTGAACGGCGCGGGCCAGGCCAGGCCGATGGCGTTCGCGGCGGCAGCCCCGTCAGGTTCCGGACGGCCCGTCACGGCGCGCGCCCGCCGCGGCGCGTTCGCATGCGCGCGCGAACCGGACCCGTGTCGCCGCCTCCACTCGCGACAGACCGACCGCCTGGGCCATCAGTCGCGCGCGCTCGACCTCGGACGTGCCCGGCGCCACCGATTCGGCGAGACCGACGAGTTCCGGCATCGGCGTGTCCGCATGGCTGCGCAGGCCGGCGGGCGCCACCCGGTAGGGATGCCGCGCCCGCGGTTCGTCGTGGGGTGGCCACAGGACGGCGCGACCGTCATCGTCGCTGCGGGCCACCGAGGCGGGGACCTGTTCGAGGATCGTCTCGCGGATGAGGGGGCCCACCCGCTGCAGGCCGTGGGCGCGGGCCACGCGCCGGAGCAGCACGTCCTCGTAGATCGGCCCCTCCACGGTGAGCACGTGCGCCACCAGGGCCGCCAGGATCGGGCGGTAGGCGGCGTCATGGAAGCGCGTGGGCTCCAGGACGAGGCCGAGATCGGCCGGGTCCGCGAGACGGTACGTCGGATCGCGCGCCACCGTGGGAATCGGTGGCGGCCCAGGCGTGGGGGGAAACCCGGCGTCGAGCCGGTGGGCCGGCATCGCGTCGTCCGCCTCCGGAACGGGAGTCGGGCTCGGAGCACCCGTCGTCGCCGCAGCGGTCGTGTAATCCGCAGGGTCCGTCAGGATCGGGGCGTCGGGCACGGGTGCCGCGATCGGATCGCTCTCCGCCGTGGCTTCGACGGCATCGAGGCGGTCGGCCTCCAGGTCCTCCCGCAGGCGCCGGTCGAGCTGCGCGAGTGCGCCGGCTGCGTCGCTCCACCAGGCGGTGCTCCAGACCCGCCGGATGCGCCAGCCGAGATCGGTCAGCACATGCTCGCGCAGACGGTCGCGGTCGCGGGCCGTCGCGGACCGATGATAGGTGGCGCCGTCGCACTCGATGCCGGCGAGGTAGCGCCCCGGCGCGTCGGGGTGGACGATGCAGAGATCGATCCGGAAGCCCGAGACGCCGATCTGCGCGTGCACGGTCCAGCCCTTGGCCCGCAGCGCCGCCATGACGGCGGCCTCGAACGGCGACTCGACCTCTCCGCCGGTGGGCGCGAAGGCCTCGGCGAGCGCCCGCGCCCCGCGGTCGGCGAATTCGAGGAAGTGCTTGAAGTCGCGCACCCCGCGGGTCCGGGTGCGGCCGAGGTCGATCTGCTCGGGCCGGATCGAGGCGAAGACCACGAGCTCCTGCCTGGCCCGCGTGATGGCGACGTTCAGGCGGCGATGGCCGCCCTCCTTGTTGAGGGAGGACACCGTGCTCACCGTTCGGCCGCCCGGGTCGGGGCCGACCGCGACCGAGAACAGGATGACGTCGCGCTCGTCGCCCTGCACGGTCTCGAGGTTCTTCACGAAGACGGGCTCGTGCCAGCGGTCGCGATCGAAGTACGGCTCCAGCTCCGGATCGGATCGCCGTTGCGCGTCGAGCAGGTTCTCGATCAGCCGCTGCTGCTCGCCGTTGAAGGTGACGATGCCGAGGGAGCGCCGCGCCCGCGCGAAATCCGGATCGCGCAGGCGGCGCACGATGTCGGCGACGACGGCGCGGGCCTCGGGCCGGTTCACGCGGCCGGCTCCACGCTCGTAGACGCCGTCCGGCACGAAGGTCAGGCGCACCGCCCGGTCCTGGGTCACCGGCGAGGGAAACGTGACGAGGCGGCCGCCGTAGTAACGGGCGTTCGAGAAGGCGATCAGGCTCTCGTGGCGGCTGCGGTAATGCCAGTCGAGGGCCCGCCGCGGGAGGTTGGCCGCGAGGCACGCATCGAGGATCGATTCCTGGTCCGCGATGTCGCCACCGTCCTCGGTGTCGTCGCCGGCACGGTCGCCGACGCTGGTCGGCGGAAGCTGCTCGGGATCGCCGACGACGACCACCTGCCGGCCTCGCGCCATCGCCCCGATGGCGTCCCAGGGGGCGATCTGCGAGGCCTCGTCGAAGATGACGATGTCGAACGGCGTCCCATCGGGGGGCAGGTACTGGGCGATCGACAGCGGGCTCATCATCACGCAGGGGGTGAGCCGCGCGAGGGCGTTCGGCATCGTGCCGAACAGCTTGCGCAGGGGCATCTGTGCCCGCTTCTTGGTCAGCTCGTGCGAGAGCGTGCCCCATTCGGGGTCGTTCCCGAAGGCCGTCGGACCCGGGATACCGCTCCCCAGGCGGTTGCGGACGACCTGCCGGGCGAGGTCGCCGACCCGGGCATCCGCGGCGCGGAACCGGGCGATCGCGTCCTCGTGGCGCTCCGGCAAGAAGCCCCGCAGGACCGGGTCGTCGCCGACGACGCGGTCGATCCACCAGCGGGCATAGGCGATCTCGAACGCCGCCTCGGCGGCGTCGGGGTCGATCCGGCCCGCCTCCAGGGCCTCGATCAAGGGGCCGAGGCCGAGGCCGCGCGCCTCTTGGGCCGCGCCCTGCCAGGCACACCAGCCCTGGGCGCGTCCGAGCCCGGCGGCCCAGCGCCGGGCGCGGGCGAGGCCCGCGCCGATCCAGTCCGCCTCCGCGGCCGGCGGCGTCTCGGAATCGCCCCGCCCGGCTCGGCGGGCCAACGCCGTCGTCGCGTCGCGCGTCCGGGCGTGATCCTGCGCGAAGGCGGTGTAGGCCTCCGCACGGGAGCCACCCGCCTCCCAGCCCTGGGACGGATGGGTGACAAGCCGGACGACGTGGTCGCGCAGGCGCTCGGGGCCGAGACTCGACGGCCCGAGGCGGGGCAGGAGCCGCGCCACCGTCTCGGCCCAGGCGATGGCCGGCGCGAAGTCGGCGGCGGGCCCCTCCGGGTCGCTCCAGGGCGGGCCCAGCCGGGCGAGGGCCGCCTCCTCGGGCCGGCCGGCCTGCCCGTGCCGGGCGAGTTCGATCAGGCCGGCGAGGTCCGGCCCGAGATCCTCCGGCAATGCGCCCTCCGCATAGGGCTGAACCTGCAGCAGGACCTTCCTCAGGCGCCCGCCCCGGACGAGGAAGTTCGCGCCGCGCGCCGCGACCCACTCGGCGAGGAGCCCGGGCAGGTCCTGGTCGAGGAGGCCGGGCCGGTACGCGCCGGTGAGCCGGCCGCGGAGTGCGGCCCGGGTCGCCTGGAAGCGGTCGCGCGCGGCCACCGCCCGGCGCAGGTCGCCGGCGGCATCCGCCAGGAAGGCGCCTCCGCAGGCGGCCTCGGGACGGATCAGCGCGCTGCCGAGATCCAGGAGGCCGCGGATCCCCGCCTCGGTCGCCGGCAGGGCCGGGAGCCCGATCGCCGCGGCGAAGGCCTGTCCGCTCACGCGCAGGGCCGTCAGGGACTCGATGACGGCGGCGATCCCCGCGCCCAGGCCGTCGCGCCAGACCGGCGACCATTCGGTGGCGACGATACCTTGCAGCGGATGGTCGGCCAGGGGACCCACCGAGGCCAGGACGGGGCGCAAGTCCCGGCAGGCCGCCCGCAGGGCCGCGAGGGTGTCCGGTTCGTGGGCCCGGTGGTCGGGCCAGGCGAGGACGAGGCTCTCCGCGTCGGGGCCCGCCGCGATCACGCGTCCGAAGGCCTCGTAGGCCGTGAGCCCGTTCTCCCGCCGTCGATGCAGGGCCTGCACGAGGCCGTTCAGCTCGGCGCGCAGGCTCGCGAGGGTGCGCGTGGCGCCCGGCCATTCTGTCTGCGCAGGCGCGGCGCGCGCGTGCCACGCCCGGCGCAACTGCCCGAGCACCGCCGATTTCTGGGCCTTGGTGGCATGCACCTCCAGGCAGGAATCGCCGAGACCGACCTCCTGCAGGCGCCGCTGCACCACCTCGAGGGCGGCCGTCTTCTGCGAGACGAACAGCACCGTGCGTCCCTGCGCCAGGCACTGGGCGATCATGTTGGCGATGGTCTGGCTCTTCCCGGTGCCGGGCGGCCCGAACAGGACGAAGTCCTTGCCGCCGGCGGCCGCCAGGACGGCGGAGAGCTGCGAGGAATCCGCCGAGAGAGGTGCGAAGACCGTCTCGGGCGGATGGTCCCGATCGAGTTGCGACGGATCGGGGAAGGGCGTCCCGTCGCCGTAGGCGTGCTTGGGCGTCTCGATGAGGTGGCGCACCACCGGGTTGCGCGTGAGGCGGTCGGCTTGGTCGACGAGATCCTTCCACATCAGATGCTTGGTGAAGGAGAAGGTCGCCAGCACCATGTCGGGCACCACCTCCCAGCCGCGCAGGTCGCGCGTGTGGCCGCGGACGCTCCGGACGATCGCGTCCACGTCGATGCCGGATGCGTCGCGGGGCAGGTCGCCCTCCAGATCCGGCATCCGCAGCCGGAAGTCCTGGCGCAGCATCTCGAGCAGGGTCGGGTTGATGCGGACCTCGTCGTCGTGCAGCGCCAGGCGGAAGCCGGCGCGGACGCTGGCACGCCGGAGGGTCACCGGGACCAGCAGCAGCGGCGCCCGGTGGGCGGCCTCGTCCGCCTTGCGGGTCCAGGACAGGAACCCGATGGCCAGGAACAGGATGTTGGCCCCGCCCTCCTCGAACCCGCTGCGGGCGAGGCGATAGAGATCGAGCAGGCGACCGTCGAGATCGGCCTCCGTCGCGGTGGTGGGGATCTCGTTCCGGGCCAGGGCGCCTTCGGACCCGGCCGGCCCGTCGGAGACCGGCGTCAGCCGGAACGCGTGCCCGGCCGCCAGGCCGTCTTCCAGGGCGCCGGGATCGATGCCCGCGAGGGCGATGGCGCCCTTGCCGGGCTTGAAGTTCAGGAGCTTGTTGCGCAGCGACAGGTCCAGGAGCTTCCGTTTCCAGCGCTCCAGGCGACCGACCGGCGTCTCAGGCGCCGCGTCGAGGCGCGGGCGCTCCGCCTCGTCGAAGGCGGGGGCTTCCGAGAGGGGCTGGTCCAGCGGTTCGACCGGACCGGGGGCCGCCTCCCTGCCCCGGCCGCCGAGATCCATGGGGCGGATGCCGCGCCGGCGGCAGCCGCGGATGTCGATGGCGATGTCGAGGGCCGCCGGAGCGCCGTCCTCCACCAGCCCGGCGCCGTGATCGACCGCGGCCCGGAAGGTCGTCGGTGGATCCTGCGTCAGCAGCGTCGTGTCGACGAGGATCAGGTCCTGCAGATCGCGCCGCTTGCGCAGGTGCTGCCGGTCGTCGATCGTCGCGCTCGCGAAGCCCTCGTCCTGGAGCCACACGCCGACGAAGGCGTGGCCGACGGTCAGTACCAGTACCGGGTTCAGGCCGGCCTGCTCCAGGCAGGCGGCGTAGAGCAGGGAGAGGTCGAGGCAGGTCCCGACCCGGTCCTCGATCACCTCGCCCGGACCGCGCACCGTCTGTCCGGCCTGCTCGAAGCGCGCCGGGGGGAGGACGGAGGCGAGGCGATGGTCGGCCAGGGCGGCCCAGATCACCCCGGCGAGGTCCCAGGCCCGGACCTTGCCGCCGCGCCCGTAGCCATCCGGCGTGGTCGCGCGGCCGGCCGCGCCGAGCTTCCTGGCGGCCGTGCGCAGGACGGCGTCGACGGCCGGATCGTCGGGTCGGACGAAGGCGGCGAGGAGGTGGGGCGCGCTCCGGGCGCCACCCCAGTGCGCCGGCGGCAGCAGGCGCATCTCGGCGACCGTCCGCCCCCGCTCGCCCTCCGCATCCTCCAGGATCACCGTCAGGGCGAGGCGGCCGACCTCGGTGCAGGCGGCGAGGAGGCCGGCATCGAGGGGCAGGGACGGGGTCTCGACCCGATAATTCGAACCCGCGGCCACGCGGTCGATGCGCAGCGTCAGTGGGCCCGCCACCGGTGGCCGGCTCTCGATGCGCAGCCGGAGGTCGACGAGATCGGCCTCCGTGGCGTTGGCGATCGCGATCTCCCGGATGACCGGAATCGCGCTCGCCGAATAGGCGAGGCTGACGTGGTCCGTGGCGGTGCAGGTGAGGCGAAGACCGGATGCGGGGCGAAGACCGGACGGCACCGCTGCCTCGGCGCCGGGCGCATCCGCCGCGCGGCTCATGCGGCGATCCCGCGGCCGGCAGGCCCACGGTTCGAGGCGGTGCCCACCGGGCCCGAAGGAATACCGCACGCGTCGACCCGGGCCATATCCGTAACCCACCACCCCTGCTGACCGCTTCTTCGCGCGCCGGGCATGGGTATTCAAGGTTGCAGGTGCGCAGGATCGCGAAAATCACAGATCGCATGGGCCGTCGCCGCCGGGCGGGACCCGACGGAGGGGAGGAATCGCACAGGCTCGGGCGCGGCTCCCCTCCCCGGCGGACGCTCCGACGCTCCCGTGCAGCCCGGGTAGAAATCGCGGCGGTGGGCCGATCCGGGATCCGCCTCAGGGCGGCGGCCGAAGGGCCCGTGCCGGGAGTTCGCGGGCCATGAGATCCTCGACCTCGGCCCGGTTCGGCGCCGGTCTGGGGACCATGATCGCGGCGGCGCCCTCCGCCGGCGCGGCGTCCGTGATGTAGCGCGGGGCCTGACCTTCGCCCGGGGGGACCGGAACCGGCACCGCGGGCGCCGCCGCACTGGGCCCCGGCACGAGGTAGCGCCGCGTCTCACCGGACTGCTCGGAGGCCATGCGGCGCGTCGAGGCCTCCGGGCGCTTCTCCGAGCCGGGCCGTTCCATCGGGCCGGGCGGACGGAGCGCGGTCGCCGATCCCGGCGCGGTCTCGCGGGGCGTCCCCGTCGACCGGGTGACCGCCTCGCGCCGGCGCGCTGGCGCAGGCCGGCGGGCGAGCGTCTCCGGCTGAAGGCGGGGCGCATCGGCGGGATTCGCCGAGAGCCGCATCGATTCCACCGCGCGGGTCAGGTCGGCGAGGGTCGCCGTCACCGTGCGGCAGAGCTTGATCCGCACCGAGGCGGCCGGCGCGCCAGGATCGCTGCCGAACAGGGAGGACGGCCGCCTCCGCGCCGCATCGCCGCCGAGGTCGATCCATTGCCAGGCGTAGAGGCAGTCGATGCCCAGGGCGAGGCCGACCGGTCCGTGGGCGTTGCGGTGCGCCTGGGTCACCACCCGCATGGTCTCGCCGGGAAAGCGCGCCCGCAACTCGGCCGCGATCCCGGTACGGCTCGGCTTGGCCATGGCGAGGGCGGGACCGGAGCCCCCCTCCCCGCTGCGCACGCTCACCTCGGCGAGCCCGCGCGGATCGTCCCGGAAGGTGATCCGCTGGGAAAAGCCGTCGCGGAACGAATTCTGCGCCACGTCCGACACGGGGCCGGCGCCCGGCAGCTCGAGGGCCGCGCGGCCGGGCCGGGCGGCGGCGGGGGGCGAGGGCAGGACCACCAGCGCCGCCAGCGCCGCCGCGGTTGCGGAATGCCGTATCCGACTCATGGCTGCTGTCCGGCGGTGGGGCCGGCCTCGATGAAGGTGGCGCGTTGCGATCCCGGGATGCCGAAGCGGTCGGATTCCCGGCTCGAGCGGGTCTGGCCGTTGGCGCCGGCGGCCTGCTGGTCCTGCCACTGGGTGCCGGCGGGCGGATCGGTCAGGGTGGAGGCCTGGGTCATGCCGTTGTAGCCCGGCAGCAGGGCGAAGCCGTAGCGCTCGTAGGGCATCGTCCCGGCGCCCGGCACCCGGCGGGCGACCAGGGGTGGCGCACCCGTCGCGGGTTCGGCCAGGACGCCGCCGGCACTCCGCTCGGGCACCTGCCGGGCCAGGGCGGCCGGCAGGTAGCGGAACGGGTTCTCGGCGGCGACGGAGAGCGGGAATTCGCTGCGCAGGACCGGCAGGGGACGCACCGCGCCGTTGGCCGAGATGTCGGGCTTCGGCACGCGGCCGTAGGCGGCGGGGGCGCGGGCGGTGTTCGCGAGCACGGCCGTCGCGGCGGGAGCCGCGGGCTGGCGTGCGCCGGCCGGGGGCGCCGCCGCGACGCTGCAGGCGAGCGGCGGACCCTCCGGCCCCTCGCGGAACAGCAGGTCCACCACCTTCGGGAACAGCCCGTCGTAGCGGTTGACGATCTCGAGGTACTCGCGCGTGCGCTTCAGGCGCTGCAGCGCCAGGGCGTAGCCGAGCACCGTCGACTCGCCCGGCAGCCAGGCGATGCCGTGCTGGAACCACTCCAGGGCGGCGTCGAACTGGCAGGAATTGTAGGCGTACCAGCCCAATGCCTGCGCGCCCTCCCCGGAACTCGAGGCCAGGGTCACCTTCGCGTAGCGGTTGATCCGGTCCAGGTCGATGAAGACGGGATTGGCCTGGGTGAGCTTCCGCTCCAGGAGCTCGATGAAGAGGATGCTGTTGCCGACGTACTTGTCGCGCCAGGCATAGGCCACCTCCTCGGCCTCGCGCGTCATGCCGACCGCGCGCAGCGAATGGGCGAGCCCGTGGGCGATCATCGCGTCGCCGCCGCGGCTGATCGCGAGCTTGAACCAGTCCAGCGCCTCGCGGAACTGCTGGCGCTTGTAGGCGTACCAGCCGAGGAGACCGGTCTCCCGCGGGTCGCCGGTCTTGCGGGCCTGGGCCTGGAACACGGCGATATCCGTGGTGGTGGGCTCGTGCGCGGCCTCGTCGTGCAGGAAGGCGACGATCCGCGCGCGCGTGATGTCGATGGCGATGCGCCGGAACTCGGAATTGCCGTCGGAATCCGTCCGGCCGAGGGCGATGAGCTGCTCGGCCGCGGCCATCGGCAGGTTCGACATCGCCTTCTGGATGGTGGCCAGGCGGGCGCCCGTGTCGTTGCTGGTATCCAAGACGGACTTGTAGAGGTTGTAGGCCTGTGGCGTGGCCTCCTCGGCCGCCAGCGCGTCGGCGACGATCCAGAGGCTCTCGACGTCGCTGGGGTCGAGGGCGCTGGGATCGGCGCGGTAGAGGGCGACGACGTCGAGGTTGCGCCTGGCGCTGGCGAGCCCCTTGAGGCGGCTGCGGAACCCGGCGCGGCGCAGCTTGCGCGCCAGCTCATCGGAGGGCTGCCAGGTCCCGTCCAGCGTGCGCCGCGCCGCGATGGCCGCGTAGAGGTCGTCGAAGCGGCCCGCGGTGAAGAGATCCCAGAGGGGGGCCTCCTCGGGGGGGCTCGGCTGCAGGGTGTCGAGGTCGGTGGGCTCGGTCCAGCCCGGGTAGAGCTGCTTCAGCCGCGCGGCCTCCGCCTTCATCCGGGCGGTCTGCTTCTGCGCCGCGTAGTAGCGCAGGGCGCTCTCGTCGACCATGCCGTTGGCCGCCGATCCCGTCGGGTCGACGACGATGGCGGGCGCGCGGCTGGCATCCTCGCCGCCGGGGCCCTGGGCCAGGGTCGGGAGGGTGAGCGCCGGGAGGGTGAGCGCCGCGAGGGCGAGGCCCATCGGGAGGCCGAGGGGCGCGGGGCCACGGCGCCGCCGGCGCGCTAACGCTTCAAGCATGAGGGTCCCCTCATCTGCGCGGCCACCATGGCCAGGAGATGCAGCGTGGTCGGATAGTAGTTCTCGGTGCCTTGCACCTGGCCGAAGCCCTCGGGGAGCGGCGTTCCCTTCACGGTACAGAGCAGCAGGCTGGAGAGAGCCGCGTAGCCGCTCTCGCCGAGCCACTCGACCGTGCGCCCGTCGCTGGTATCCACGATGGGCAGGCGCTCGCGGTCCGGCCCGGACCAGAGGGCGACGAAGGGGGCGTAATCCTCCTGCCGTCCCGCGTCGGCCCAGGCCATGTAGAGGGGAATCCGGATCGCGTTGTAGGAGAAGAGCGGCGGGAAGCCGTCCGCGGGACGGGGCTGGTCCCCCTTCAGGGAGATCCATTCGGTGGGCAGGTTGGCGCTGCCGAAGCGGGCGCGGCGCAGGAGCCGCAAGCCGCTGCGGGTCAGGGCGTCCCAGTCGTATTCCGGAGCCACCAGGGGCAGGCGCGCGAAGGCCGGGAAGACCCAGTAGGACAGGTTGATCAGGGGACCGTCGGCGCGTTCCCCCGCCGAGAAGCCCGTGACCGCCGGCAGCAGCAGCGCCCCGTTCCGGTCCTTGAACAGGATGGTCCGGCGGCCGACCTCGACGGCGATCCGCCGGGCCGCCACGCGGTAGCCGGCATCGTCCCAGGCCTCGGCGGCCTCCGTCAGCGCCCAGGCGACCAGGATGTCGCCGTCGGTGGCGTCGTTCATGTCCGCCACCGCCGGGCGCTTGGCCGGCTCCCAGCGCCAGGCCAGGAGGGAATCCGGACGCACCATCAGGTTGGCGCGGGTCCAGCCCCAGAGCCGCTCGAAGGTGGGCCGGTCGTTGGCCGCCACGGCGAGCAGCATGCCGTAGCCCTGCCCCTCGCTGTGGCTGATCCCGCCATTGGCGGTGTCGACCACCCGCCCGGCCTCGGTGACGAAGCGGGACCGGTAGAGGCGCCAGCCGTCCTGGTCCTTCAGGCTCCCGACGAGGGGCTGGGCCGCACGGGCGGACTCGTCCTTGACCTGCGGCGCGGCCGGCAGGGCGATGGCGGGGGGAACGGAGCGCGGCTGGTCCGGCATGGCGGGATCACGGGGCTGGGGATCGCGGAGCGAGCCGGCGGGCATCAGCGCGGGTCGGCCATCGACCCGGGCCTCCGGCCCGCCCTGGGCCCGGGCCTCCGGCCCGGCGGCGAAGCCGGTCGCGAGGCCTGTGGTCAGGGCGGCCGCGAGGGCCGCGCCGCGGACGGTCCGGAGCGGGCGTCTCATGCATTCCTCCGGCCGACGTTGCGGACCATGAGCGCGGTGGTCAGCCCGAGGCAGAGCGCCAGGACCAGGGCCAGCGTCGCGTAGACGGCGGGGTTCATCGAGAGCCAGCCCGCCAGCACGAGCCGGAGGTTCCAGACCGAGGGCGGCCGGGTCTCCACGATGCGGACGGTGTCGGGCTCGACCGTGTCCAGGCGGCCGTCGGCGGCGTCCAGGAAGGCGAAGCGCCCGCCGATCCGCGACCAGACCCCGGGATCGATGAGGCAGGCTACGGAGGCCTTGAGCAGGAGCGGGTTCGGCGCCGTGATCAGGGTGGTGGTGTCATCGACGCCGATCCCGCCGCTGGACAGGGCCTGGGCCAGGATCAGCGAGGCGCGGGGCGGCACGGCGGAGGCCCGCTCCGAGGCCTCCGCGTCGATCCAGGTCCGCGTCTCGCCGAGCAGGCCCCGCACCGTGGTCGAGGCCCTCGTGACGAGGCCGTCGGCGGCCTCGATCAGGGGATGGCGGGCGCGCAGGGTCTCGTCCCACTTCGTCACGAGGTCGCCGTCGCTGGCGGGGACCCGGCCCGCACGGTCTCCGGCGGCGGCGTCCGGTCCGGCGCCGCGGGGCGTCGCCGGGCCGGCGACGCGGAAGCTGAGATCCGGCAGGCTGCAGCGTGCCGGCACGTTGCGGCGCAGGCGATCGAGGGTCGGCGCCGGCACCGAGCCGGACTGGCCCGCCGGACGGGCCGTCTCGGCGCGGGCCTCCCAGATCCGCCGGATCTGCTCCGGATCGAGGCCGAGCCCGGTCAGGGTCGCGGGCGCCACGGCGCGGACGGGCGCGACCATCAGGGTCGGTCCCGTCCCGCTCTGCGCCTCGGTGGCCAGCTCGAAATCGATCACCCGCCCGGCCGCACTCGCCAGCCGCGCGGCGATCATGGCGCCCGCCGCCACCGTGTCGCGATCGAGAACGGGCAGCACGAGGCGCGGCCGCTTGCCATCCTCCAGGAAGGGGGCGCCGCCGCTGGTGGTGGCGGCGAGATCCGGGATCCGGGCGGCACGGGCCAGGTTCGGAACGCTGACGGTGGTCCGGTCGAGGAACAGGAAACGCTCGCGCTTCGCGTCCGCCGTGCTCGCCGCGCAGGTGGCATCGCCGGGCGTCGGCACCTGCGCGGAGATCTCGACCCGGTTCAGGCCCGGCCGCCACAGGCCCAGGGGCAGCGGGATGGTGTTGTTCTCGAAGACCTCGCCCCGCGTCTGCGGCAGGGGCACGCTGGCGGCGTTGCGGCCGTTGAGGTCGACGAGGATCCGCGCCTCGGAGGAGAGGCCGGACGCGTAGGCCCCCGAGAGGTTCAGGAGCATCTTGCCGTAATCGGCGGGCAGGAAGTCCGGCGGCAGCTGGACGTCGAAGCGGGTGGTCAGGAGGCGTCCGGAGAATTCCCGGGTCGCCACGCCGAGGGCTTGCAGCGCGATCCGGTCGCCGCTCTCCAGGGGCGCACCCCGCAGCAGCGCCGCGGCCTTCAGGCCGCGCGGCGTGCCGTAGGGCTCGGTGCCGCGGGCCAGGGTCGCGATCGCCGCCTCGATCTCGTCGTAGCTGGTGCCGCTGACGACGAGGGCGGGGGCCCGGTCCTCCCGCGGCGGCAGCATCGCGAGCTTTGGTCCGGTGATCGGGCCGACGGCCTCGAGGTCCGGCGTGCCGCGCAGTTCCGCCGCGGTGCCGACGATGAGGTTGATCCCGGCGCGGCCGGTCATCACCGAGCCGAACTCCACCACCGGGCGGGCGATGCGCCCGACGAGGCCGATCGCCTCGATGGCGTGGAACATCCGCTCCAGGCGGGGCAGGCTCGGCTTGTCGTTGATCACGACGCGGACCGGCAGGGCACCGCCGTCGTCGGGTTCCAGCGCGGCGAGATCCTTCAGCTCGATCCCGGCGGCCGCCACGGGGGCCACCACGAGGCCGGAGCGCGAGGGATCGATCTGCGTCCAGAGTTCGTAGGTCGCGTTGAGGGAGCAATCGACCCGGTGGCGCTGGCTCGCCGAGAGATCGATGGCGTTGTAGCCGAGCTTCAGGCTGCCCTCGGGCAGCTCGAACTCCACCACCTTGACGGCGCCGGGCGCCTGGATGCGGGTTCGGCCGACCACGACGCCGTTGACGCTGGCGACGAGTTCCGACGTCTCGGGCGCCACCGAGATGGCGGAGAGGTAGGACACCCGCAGGCGGGGACGCCCGCGGCTCTGCGCTTCCGTGACGTAGACGGGGAAGCGCAGGACGTCCTCCTCGCCCTCCAGGCGGAACCCGCCGGTGGTGGCCGGCAGGCGCCGGGCGGGCCCGATGGTCGCCAGGGTGCCCTCCCGGACCGCCGGAGCCGGCGCCGGGGCGACGGCGGCCGCCGGGCCGCGCCCGGGCTCGCCCGCGCGGCGCAGGGCGTCGCCCGCGGGGGGGACCGAGAAGCGCTCGGCGGGGCCCGCGCCGATGAAGCTCTGGGGCCGGGCCTCCGTGGCCCCGCCCACCAGGGCCAGCGCGAGAAGCCCGCGGGTGATCGTCGTGACACGCATGCGAGCCTCCCTCACGACCGGGCGTGCAGGTCGGCGCCGCGCCCGCCGCCCGCCGCCCCGCCGAGCAGGCGATCGTTCTCGAATTCCAGCATCAGGCGGACCCAGTCGGTGCCCGGCTCGCCGTCGTTGCTGCGTGCGAAGCTCGGCCGGGCCGGCAGGGGATTCTCGGCCGGGCGCGGCCGGGCGGCCTCCGCCCCGCCGGGGCTTCCGCCGGGCAGGAGCGGCGCCCGCTGCGGGGTGCGCGGAAGGGCCGTGTCGGTGGTGGGGGCGGGCGCCGCCTGCGGGCGCGGCTTGAACAGGTAGCTGAAGGCGCGGAACGGCTCGACCAGGCCCCACCAGATCAGCTGGAGGGTGCCCGAGACGATGTTCTTGTGCCGGCGCCGGCTCTGCTGGAAGCGCAGCAGCGCGCCCGCATCGCCGTACATCAGGCTCGCGAGGCCGGCATAGCCCTGCGCGTCGAGGGGCTGGAAGCGCAGGGTCACCACCACGTCGTCGCCCGCATGGGCGATCGTCCCGACCTCGAACGGCAGCACGCCGCCGGCGGGGGCGCCGTCGAGGGGCTGCACCGAGAGCTGGCCGGTGCGGTAGGTGCTGCCGGTGCCGAACGGCAGGACGTCGGCCCCGAACCGGACGGTGCAGCCGACGGCCGAGGCGCGGTCCACCGCGACGTCGAGGGCGCGGCCGGCCAGCATCATCCGTCCCTGCCGGTTGATCGCCAGGGACGGGCTCGCCTCCGTGACCCGGCGCTCGGCCACGACGCCGAGGGCGGCGCCGGCCATGAGCAGGTTGAAGAAGTTCCACAGGCCGACCACGAGCATCAGGTTGGTGACGCCGGGCTCGAACAGGTAGCGGTAGAGGGCCGTGGCGCAGCCGAGCAGCAGCAGGCCGTAGACGGCGAAGAACGGCCAGGCCAGGGCGGAGAGGTGGTCCTGCTCCAGGGTCGTGCCCTTGGCGGTGACGTTGAAGGTCGGGCGCCGGGGCGAGACGATGACCGAGGCGATGGCGCGGAACAGGAACAGGCCCTGGACGTACTCGTACAGCTCGGAGACGAAGGGCCAGCGGAACTTCCCGTAGACGTAGTTCTGCATCATCAGGTTGATGACGACGTAGGTCGCCGTATAGGCGATGGATTCATCCACGCTGGCGACGAAGATCTTCAGGTCGAAGAAGATGTGCAGCAGCGGCGAGAACATGAAGATCAGCCGCGGCACGGGGAAGAACCAGAACGTCATGCTCGACAGGTAGGCGACCTTCTGGATCCCGTGCAGACCGCGCTTGAAGAGCGGGTTCTTCAGCAGAAGGATCTGGAACATGCCCTGGCACCAGCGCGAGCGCTGGCCGATGAAGGCCTCCAGGGTCTCCGGCTGCAGGCCGGCGATCAGGGGCTTGTCGACGTAGATGCTGTTCCAGCCGCGCGCATGCAGCTCGAAGGCGGTCTCGCAATCCTCCGTGATGGTGACGCCCGAGAAGCCGCCCGCCTCGTCGAGGGCGCGCCGGCGCAGGAGCGCGGCCGAGCCGCAGAAGAACGAGCCGTTCCACTTGTCGAGACCGCGCTGCGTCACCGCGTAGAACATCTCGTTCTCGGAGGGCATGCGCTCGAAGGTGCGCAGGTTGCGCTCGATCGGGTCGGGATTCAGGAAGGCGTGCGGCGTCTGCACCAGGAACAGGCGCGGGTCCTGGGCGAAGTACCCGATCGTGTCGCGCAGGAAGGAGCGGAACGGGACGTGGTCGGCGTCGAGCACCACGACGATCTCGCCCTGCGAGTGCTTGAGCCCGTTGTTGAGGTTGCCCGCCTTGGCGTGCTGGTTGCGGGCGCGGGTGCGGTACTCGACGCCGAGGGAGGCGGCCAGGGCCTGGAGCTCCATGCGCCGCCGCATCGCGGCCTGCGCCTTCGCGGGATCGGGATCGGCGCATTTCTGGTCGGTGCCGCCATCGTCGAGCAGCCAGACCGTCAGCTTGTGGGCGGGATAGTCGATGAGGCGGGCCGCCGCGAGGGTGACCGAGAGGATGCCCGCATCCTCGTTGTAGCTCGGCACGAAGATGTCGACGGTGGGCAGCGCGTCGAGGGCCTCCGGATCATCGGCGGCGGCCATCGGCGGGCGCGCGCGCCGGAGCGGGTCGGCGTTGATGGTCAGGCTGACGAACAGGATGAAGACGCAGTAGAGCTCGCCCAGGAGGAGCAGGAGTCCGAACCCGAAGCTGACCGGGTCGCCGACGGAGGGCAGCGTGTTCGTCACGCGCCAGAACATGTAGCGCAGCACGACGAGGCTTCCCAGGGCGAGGAAGACGAAGCGCGCCGGCTGGTTGTCGAAGAACACCCACAGCACCACCATCGCCGCCATGGCGCAGAGGCTCATGATCAGCTGGTCCTGCGTGCTGACGGGCTGGCTCAGCAGGACGAGGACGGCAGCGGCCGACGCGATCCAGGCCATCCAACGTAATGCACTTGCCACGAGCCTGCCCTTCCGCAATCCGCCTCGCCCGCGTTCCTCCGGGACCGACCTGGGCCCAGCGGGCCTTCAGGGTCGCAACCTGTGCGGGAACGGGACGGCGCAATACCTGTGAAACACCTGAGCGATTTGCCTGCCAACAGAAGTCCGGCCACACGTCGCAGGACTTGTGCATGTCCGGGATTGAACGCGCTCAACTGTTGTAAGATGGAACATATGAAAAAACGTGACTGGCGGTCACGCGCACGCAATCGAACCTAGCAAAGCCTGAACAGGCGGCTAAAAAGCGGTTCTCGCTTCGACGGTCGAGTAGTATCCGCTGCCCTGGATGCGGTCTTTCACGTAGCCGACTCCGACGGCCATCTTGATCGGGCCGAAGGAAAATCCCGTCAGGTGTCCGCCGATGCGGTACTGATTGAAGAAGTTGTCGCCGAGGAACATGGCTTCGGGGCCGATATAGACCCCGTCGGCGACCATGTACCCGACGCGGAAGCGCGAGTAGTAGGCGTTGAACTGGGTCGAGTACGAGCCGTAGGCCGAGACCATCGTGTTCTCGGTCGGCCGCGCATAGAAGTTGGCCGCGAACTTGGCGCCCACGCCGGTTCCGACGACCGGGTTGCCCGGATCGAGGATCGACAGCTGGTTGCTGCGGACGTTGAAGCCGACGAAGCCGGCCAGGGCCGCATCGCGCCAGATCCACTCGTAGCCGCCCGACAGGGCCCCCTCCTGCTGGTAGCCCGTGACCCGCTGGCCCACCTTCTGCCCGGGATAGCTGTAGGTGCCGGCGACGCCCTCGACGCGCAGGCGGGGGCCGCTCTCGAGGAGCGTGCCCTCCGTGGCGATCGTGCCCGTCGCCGAGCCGAAGGCGGAACTGTTGGAGGTGACCGCGACCGAGGCGTCGACGGCCACCGTCCAGTTCTCGTCCAGGATCACCGGCTCCGCACCGGTGTACCAGTCCGCGGCGACGGCGGCGTGCGAGGGGCCCAGGACCAGGGGCAAGGCGAGGAAGGCGAGGCGCGACATCGAGGCGGATGATCCGTTCCGTTGAGGCATTCGCGCGCGATGGATGGAGATCGACGGCGTCCGCTCGCGGTAATTCATCGACCTTCGGGGTTAATTGAATCTTAACGCGACCGCGAAAGCTGGATCTCGCAAGTCACCAATGCCGAGGATGTGCTTTCAGGCAACATATTTTGTTCTTGGAGACGATGTATTGTTGAAGAATTTCTGATCACAATGGTCATGTAATGAGCAGGCGCACAAAGAAGCGTCGGGTGATCTCCGTCGGTTTGAGGCTGTTCCAACAACATTCGGGCAAGTCGAGGCTGCGAACTTTTCAAGATTATGCAACCGATGCGCGTGGTCGGGCGGGTCCGTCGCGGGTTTCCGTCTCCGGAGCGCCGCCGAGACGGAGTTGCCGATCCTTGGAACGGCGGTCTCATGCGCTGCGAGGGCTGCCGATGCGGGCCCGAATTTTTCTGAGGATGGCCCTGTGGATTGTCCCCTCGCGGCCGCCCTCGGCGCCGCCACCGCATCCGGAGCCGCTGCGCGCGGCCCGAAGAGCCTGTGGGACCGAGGGGCTTCGGTTCGCAGGGCGAGCGCGGCGACGTCCGGGTTCCCCCCCCCGGCGTCGCGCCCCCTGCCCCCTGGGGCGGGGAGCGGGCCGGCCACGGGGGGGCATTCCGTGCGGGCGGTCCCGGGGTCGGCCGACGACGTGGGTGGCGGCCTTCAGGCTGCCTTCAGGCTGCCTTGGCGGCCGGGTCGCGGGCCGCCCGGCGCATCACGGCGGCGAGATCGCCGTAGCGGAACGGCTTCTCGATCTGCAGGAAGGCCCGGGCGCTTTCCGGCAGGTGGCCCTGGGGGCCGGCGAGGACGATGCGGATCCCGGGATGGTGCTGGACCACCGTGGCGGCGAGCTGCAGGCCGCTCATCACCGGCATGCGCTGGTCGGCGATCATGACGTCGAAGCCCTCCGGCGCATCGAGGAGCGTCAGCGCATGTTCGGCGGAGCCGGCCTGGGTGACGCGGTGACCGAGATCGGTGAGCGCCTCGGCGAAGCTCTCGCGGACCAGGGTGTCGCTGTCGACGAGGAGGACGCGCAGGCGCGGCTGGACCGTGGCCGTCTCCTCATGGCCGGCCTCGGCCGGGGCCTCGCTGGCGGGGATCCAGATCTCGGCCAGGAAGGCGGAGTCGCCGCGTCCGTCGGCCACGAGGCGGAAGCCGCCGCCGATGCCGCTGAGCAGGCTCGCCACGGCGGCCGTGGAGCGCTCTTCTCCGGCCGGCTTCGCCGGGGCGGGGAGCCGCGCCGGCGTTCCGCTGGCCAGGACCAGGCGCACGTAGCGACCCGGGCGCAGGGCGATCCCATCCTCCTCGGACAGCACCCGCTCGTCGGCGCCGATCGCGAAGCCCTCGGAGCCGAGATCGCGCACGTGGAAGGCGAGGTTCAGCAGCACGGCCTCCAGCACGGCCTCGCTGCACTGGGCGCGCGCGAGCCCGGAGCGGACCCGGAGCTTGATCGGAGCCTGGTTCAGGACGTTGGCGCTGAGGAACGGCACGAAGGCCGTCAGGGCGGTCCCGATCTCCGTCTCCTGGAGGGTGGCGTCGTCGCGGCGCACGAACCGGACCAGGCGGCGGGTCAGGCTGGAGCCGCGCTGCGCGCCCGCGAGGGCCGCCTCGACCAGCCGCACCTGATCCGGGTTGAGGCCATACCGGCGCTTGAGCGTGCCGAGATTGCCGCTGATCACGGTGAGCAGGTTGTTGAAGTCGTCGACCACGCCGTCGATGACCTGGCGCAGCATGCCCTCGCCGCGCCGTTCGGTGGCCTGTGCCCTGCCGTCGGAGGGGGCCGTGCCGTCCTGCGCGCCCGTCTCCCCGCCGGCCAGGCCGGCGGGAATCTCGCGGCTCAGGGCGTGAAGGCGGGCCGCGCCGGGGGCGGAGACCTCCGCGCTGCCGCGGATGAAGCGGACGAGGAGGCGACGCGTCTCCTGGCTGTCCGCCGTGTCGGCGCGGCGCAGAACCACGTCGTGCGGGCCCTCCCCGTCCAGGGCGGCCTGCATGGTGAACCGCATCAGGTCGCGATCCTGCGGCTTGATGCCGTCCGTCAGGTCGGTCAGCGCGACGGCCCGGTCGGTGGTGGCCGCGACGCCCGGGGTGGTGGAATCCACCCAGGTGACGTTGCCGGCGTCGGTGTCGATCTCCCAGTAGGTCCAGCCCGACATCGCCTCGAAGGTGCGCAGGCGCTCGCGCACCCGCGCCAGGGCGGTGCGGGCCTCCTGGAGGGCGCGGGCACGGCTGCGCTCGCGGGCCGTCAGGTGCTCGGCGCTCGCCCGGAACTCGGCGATCCGCGATGGCACGATCGCCTCGCCGTCCGCCTCCGTGATCCGGGCCAGGCGCCGCGTCAGGCGCCCGGTGAGGGCGTAGGCCAGGCCCGCCGCGAGCAGGGCGGCGGCGAGCCAGAGCGCACAGAGGCGCGGATCCGGCAGGCCGAGACCGGCGCCGCGGGATTCCGTCGTGCGGGCGACCGCGAGCCAGCCCGAGGGGCCGAGGTCGCCGTAGCCGGCGCTCGGGGTGGCGTGCTCGACGGTGCGGGCGCTCCCGTCGGCGCTCGGCCGCGCGGCGCCGCTCACGAGCGCCCGGCCGTCGGGCGCCAGGACCGTGAGGGCGAGGGGGGAATCCGGGGCGGGCTGCGCGCGAAGGATTCCGCTGCGGAGATCGGCGAGCCAGGTGTCGGCGAGGCGGGCGACGAGGTACTCGGCGTTGCGGGCGCCCGATCCGGCGACCGGGATCGCGACCTCGAAGGGGACGGGATCCCGGGGCGTCGCGGAGGCCGTGACGAGGGCCGTGGAGGCATTCCGTGCCCCGGCGAACCAGGGCTGTCCCGAGACGTCGCGGCCGATCATCTCCTCGTGGCCGGCGGCCCGGACGCGTCCGTTGGCACTGACCAGGAGGATGTCGGCATAGGCCGGGCGCAGGTCGGCCCAGGCACGCAGCACGGCCTGAGGATCGGCATCCATCAGGCCGGTGCCGGTCTGGCGAAGGGCCACGGCCGCGGTGCGCAGGTCCTGCGACACCTCGAAGAGGCTGCGGTCGAGGGCGCCGGCGAACGCCTCGGAGGTGCGACGGACCTGAGCGGCATCCGGCCCGGCGCCGCGCGGCGGGCTGGTCAGCGCGAGGCTGCTCCAGACCATGACGGCGCTGAGCACCACGACCGTGCCGGCCTGGAAGGCGGCCACGGACTTGAGAGAAACGCGATCCAATCCCAACATGCCGCTGATCGCTCCGCTGCCTTCACTTCCCGATACGCGACACCAGACGGACGGGCCCCACAACCTGTGGGGATAGGATGGTTAATTTTCCCTTAAATTCAGTTGGCGCCCCGCGCTGATCAAATGTTCGGCCGGCGATACTTGTCGGGCCAATCGGCCGGCGGCCGGACCGATCAGGGCTCCGGCTGCAGGAAGCCGTGAACCGCCTGCACGACCACCGAGCCTTCGCCCACCCCGGAGGCCACCCGCTTGACCGAGCCCGCGCGCACGTCCCCGACGGCGTAGAGGCCCGGCACGGTGGTGGCGTAGGGCGACGCGGCGGGCGTCCCGTCGGGTCGCAACCCCGTCGGCACGAAGCCCTTCGGGTCGAGGGTGAGGCAGTCGGCGAGCCATCCGGTGTTCGGCACGGCCCCGATCATCAGGAAGACGTTCCCGACGGCCCGGGTCACGCTCAAATCGCGCGACCGGTCGGTCCAGGTCACCGCCGTCAGCGTGTCGTCGCCGTGGAACGCGCTGATCTCGGTCCGCGTGTGCAGCGTGATCCGCGCGGACGCGGCGATCCGGCGGACGAGGTAGTCGGACATGGTCGCGGCGAGTCCCTCGGCCCGCACCAGGAGATGGACACGGGCCACGGTGCGGGACAGGAACATCGCCGCCTGCCCGGCCGAATTCCCGCCGCCGACCACGATCACCTCCGCGCCGGTGCAGAGCTGCGCCTCCATGGCGGTGGCCGCGTAGTGGATGCCCTGCCCCTCGAAATGCGCGTAGCGCGGCAGGTCGAGCCGCCGGTAGCGGGCGCCGGTGGCGGCGATGACCGCGCGGGCGGGAATGGCCGTGCCATCCTCCAGGAGCACCCGGAAGGCCGGCCCGTGGCAGTCGAGACCGGCCGCCATGCGGGAGATCGCGAGCCGCGCCCCGAACTTCTGGGCCTGGACCTGTGCCCGGCCGGCCAGGGCCTGACCCGAGATGCCGGTCGGAAAGCCCAGATAGTTCTCGATCTTCGAGGACGTGCCCGCCTGACCGCCCGGCGCCAAGCCCTCGACCACGATGGTGTCGAGCCCTTCGGAGGCGGCGTAGACCGCTGCGGCGAGGCCCGCCGGCCCGGCGCCGATCACCGCGACGTCGTAGACGCGGTCCGGATCGATCGTCTCCGTCAGCCCGAGGATATCGGCCAGCACGGCGTTGCTCGGGTTGCGCAGGACCGCCGTGCCCGGCGCGAGGACCACCGGCAGGTCGGCCTCCGTCAGGCCGAAGCCGTCGAGCGCTTCGCGCGCCGCCCCGTCGAGGGCGACGTCGAGGATGCGGTGCGGATAGGCGTTGCGAACGAGGAATCGCTCCAGGCGCAGGGTCTCGCGCTGGTGGCCGAGGCCGATCAGGACGACGCCGCCGCGCCCGTGTCGGATCAGCCCGACCCGGCGCAGGATGAAGGCCCGCATGATGATCTCGCCGATATCGGGCTCCGCGGTGACCAGCCGGCGGAAGGCCGCGCGGTCGATCCGCACCACCCGCGCGTCGCTCACCGTGCGGCCCGAGACGAGGATCTCGCGATCGTTGAAGAGGTCGAGCTCGCCCGTGAACTGGCCCTCGGTATGCACGGTGAACACGGTCGTCTGGCCGGCGTGGTCGGTCTCGAACATCTCGATCCGTCCGGACCGGACGAGGAAGAAATCCACCCGCCGCTGACCGCGCGCGAAGATCACCGTGCCCGCCGGCAGGGTTTCCTCTCGTCCGTAACCGGCGACGCGCTGCGCCATCTCGTCGTCGAGGCGCGGGAAGGTCTGTGCGGCGCGCTCGTCGCCGTCGATCCCCGTCGTCAGGGCCGTGTCGCTCATGTCGGAGCACTCCATCACGCCGTACGGGCCGACACGGCCGAAGCGGCAGGGGGCAATCCGCCCCGAAGGCATCGGATCGGGCGCTGTCTTGGACGAACCCTCTGGGCGCCTGTGCCTCGAGCTGGGACTGATGCACGACGATGCTGGTCGCGTGAAGCGAAGGGGCCCGCGGTGCGCGCCGAAGACCGCCGCCCCGAAGACCGCCGAACCACGGGCCGCGCCTCGGCGGGACGGAGGCGGGCGGGCGGGCGTCCTGGGGCAGCCTCGGATCCCGGTGGGGGGAACCGCTTCCGCCCCGCCCTCCCCCGCCGTGGCGCGGTCGTGGACCGCGTGGCGCACAGGGCGGCGGCTCTCGGAGAGGACGTTCGGGGGTCAGCCCTTCACGAATGCGAGGAGGTCGGCGTTCAGGACCTCCGCATGCACCGTGAGCATGCCGTGCGCGTAGCCCGGATAGGTCTTGATCGTCCCGTTCCGGAGGAGCTTGATCGACTTCAGCGCCGCGTCGGCGATCGGCACGATCTGGTCGTCCTCGCCGTGCAGCACCAATGTGGGGACGCCGATGGCCTTGAGATCCTCGGTCTGATCGGTCTCCGAGAAGGCCTTGATCCCGTCGTAATGGGCCTTCGCGCTGCCCATCATGCCCTGTCGCCACCAGTTCCGAACCACCCCGGGAAGCACCGTCGCGCCATCGCGGTTGAAACCGTAGAAGGGGCCGCCCGCGACATCGAGGAAGAACTGCGCGCGGTTCCCGGCGGTCGCGGCCCGGAAGCCGTCGAAGACGTCGCGCGGCAGGCCCTCGGGGTTGGCGTCGGTCCTCAGCATCAGGGGCGGCACCGCCGAGACCAGCACCGCCTTGGCGACGCGCCCGGCCGGTTCGCCGTGCCGCGCGACGTAGCGGGCGACCTCGCCGCCCCCGGTGGAATGGCCGATATGGACGGCGTTGCGCAGGTCGAGCGCCTCGACCACCGCGAAGGCGTCGGCGGCGTAGTGATCCATGTCGTGGCCGCGGTCGACCTGCGCCGAGCGGCCGTGGCCGCGCCGGTCGTGGGCCACGACCCGGTAGCCCTGATGCAGGAAATACAGCATCTGGGCGTCCCAGTCGTCGGACGAGAGGGGCCAGCCGTGATGGAACATGATCGGCTGGGCGTCCTTGGGACCCCAATCCTTGAAGAAGATTTCGACGCCGTCCTGGGTGGTGACGTAGGTCATGGCGATGGCCCCGGTCTCAGAGAGAAAGATCGTCGCGGTGAATGGCGGTCTGGCTCCACGCGCGTCGGGAATCCTGTCGCGTGGTCGCGGGCCGGCCGCCTCAGCGGCTTCCCGAAGGGGTGAGCATCAGCCGCGTGTCCATGAGACCGGGACCGTCGGCGCGGCCGGCCTCGCAACGACGGCCGGGGGCTACGCGGGTCGACAGCGTGGAGACGCCGATCCGGCGCCCGGTGGAGTCGGCCGCCGGGCCGGTGCCGGGCAGAGGTGTTGCGGGTAGCAGCATCGGTCGCGGCTCTCGATCATCGTGACCCGAGGGCGCGCCGAAGGACCAGCGACCGCGTCGGGGATGCCATGAGCTATGGCGCCCGGTGGTCGACCGGGCTTGACGATTTGCGGCGCGATTTGGACGAATGCGTCATGGCGCCGGGACCCGGACGGCGCGCCGTACCGGCGGACCGCGTGCGGCTCCGCTCCGGCTCGTTCGATCGGTGGCTCCGGTCTTGGGCAGGACGTCTTGGGCAGGACGTCTTCGGCAGGACGTCTTGGGCAGGAGGATCGTCCACGCGGCGATGGCGCGAACCGGGGACCGGAACGCGCCATCGGGGAACGCTTGAACGGGGAGACACCGGTGCGGGCACCGGGTCTCGTTCGGTTCCGACCCTCAGCGACCCTGCTGCGGCATCAGCGCCCGAGCCTGCTGGACCGCGTCGCGGCAGGAGGTATCGCCCTTGGCATTGAGATCGGTCGCGCGCTGCAACGCGGTCTTGGCCTGCGAAACCTTGTCCTCGGATGAGAGGCTGGCGGAGGCAGACGCCTCGCCGCCCTTCGATGCCTCGGCCGCCGCGGTCGGCTTGTTCTCGGATTGCGCGCGGACATCGGCCGGCGACGTGGCGATCTGGCCGTTCGCCACCGAATTCGCCGGACCCTTCCCGGCCGCCGCGGCGACCGGTCCGGCGACACCCCCTACCGTGCCCGGGGAGCCGCCGCTCCCGCGGGAGGCGCCGCCCTGCTGCGCCCGATCCGTCTCCGCGGTTCCAGGCTTGGCGGTGCTTCCCGTGGTGCCGACGGTCTGATCGGCCGACGCGGCGCTGGGGCCCTTCTGCTGTCCGGTGTCCGGCTGGGATACGGGGGCGCCCATGCCCACCTGAGTGCCGAGTTCACGCTTGAGCTTGGCGATGTCGTCGCTGCAGGGACCTCCCTCCTGGGCAAAGGCCGCCGTGCTGACGAAGCCGAGGAGGGAGAATGCGGCGGCACCGCCGATCATCTTGAAACGTTGCATGGGATTCCTCAATGAAATGCTCCCACCAACGTCAATGTAAAGTACAAGTTCAATAAAAAAACGTATTTACCCGTCAATATTCACTTCAAGTCAAAACATAGAACGTTTTGTACAGCATTGCAGCTTCTACGAACGCGAATTCCGATGCGCCCGGAGACAAATCCGGACGCATCGATCTGTCAGTCTGTTATCTCACCGGCGAACGTCCGGCGCGACCAACTCGGATCAGTAGCCGTAACCATAGGCCGGGTAGCCGTAGCCACCGCCGTAGCCGTAGGCGGGTGCGTAGCCGTAACCGCCGCCGTAGTAACCGACCGGACGGCCATAGCCGTAACCGTAGCCGCCGTAGCTGTTCGCCACGATGGCGCCGGCCGCGAGGCCCGCGATGCCGAGGCCGATGGCTGCGCCGGGGCCGATGCCGCGACGGTAGCCGTAGCCGCGACCGTAGCCGCCGCCATAGCCCCGGTACCCGCCGTAGCCGCCCCGGAAGCCGACGCCACGATAGCCGTAGCCCCCGTGGCCGTAACCGTAGCCGCCGTGGCCGTAGCCGCCACCGTAGCCCCAGCCGCGGGCCTCGGCAGGGGCCGATGCCAGGAGGCCGAGTCCGAGCAGGGCCGTCGATGCCAGTGCGAGCTTGCGCATGCGATCTCTCCTATCGTGTGGAATGTGGGCTCATAACAGCCCCGAGCTTGGCGCGTTCCAATGCCGACCATGGTTCAACACGTCACAGGGGCAGTAGCCGTTCCCACCCAGATAGGTATCGTAGCCTATAGCGGGTCCAAAGCCGTGGGAAACCGCGGAAGGACCGCCCCGGGTCTAGCTCTGGCCGACCACATAAAGCGTACCTCTGTTCTGCACTGGCCGAACAAGGCTATGCGGGGATCGCGATCCTTTGATCGGCGCAGCCTGAAGTCTGAGATTCGTCCTGAGAAGCGAAGCAGCACATGCCAAGATGCGCATGAGAGTTCCGGGTTCCGACTTGGGAGCCGAGACCCGGATCAGGACAGGACCGTTCCTTCACCCGCGCGTCAGGCGGCACGCCATGGTGTGAATGCCCTGGCGTGATCTTCGATGATCGGGCGAGGTCCGGCGCGCCGTCCGACCGGGAACGCCTCGCGGATCCGACGCTTGCGCCGGTCCGGACCGAGGGGCTCTCGGGTCTCTCGGAACGCTGTCCCCACAGAGCGAGGAACAGGTCTCAGGAGCCCGCCAGCATGCTCGTGGATTGGAATACGACGAAGATCAGCGTGACCAGGGCTGCGGCCGCGGCGAGATAAGTCACCGCCTTCATGAACTTGGACATGGTTTCGAAGGCTCCATCTGAAAACGCGTTCGGGCGCGCGGGGCATGCCGCGCGCCGTCACCCAAAGGTCGAGGGGCGTGGGCCCGTCGCCCGTGGCCGGGGCTCGGAAGGACCGGCCGCGTGCAACGGGATCTCGAGCCGGGTCAGGCCGGGCGACGGCCGTCGGCGGCGTAGCGGTCGATGGCCGAGGGCAGCTCGCGCGAGAGCCGGGAGAGGAGCGCGCCGCGGCTCAGGCCGGTCTGCTGGGTGAGGTGGTCGAGGGTGTCCGAGCCGATGGCCCGCTCGAGATCCGCCTCGGGGATGTCGCGGTTGGGGCCATGGCTGACCCAGGAGTTCGCGGTCTCGCCGTGGCCGCCCTTGGTGAAGTGGTCGACGAGCTCGCTCAGGCCGCTGGCGATCAGGCCGCCGACCCCGGCGGTGCCGACGCCGCCCAGAAGCCCGGCTAGATTGCCGAGGCCGCCGCTGCCGGTGGCCGTGCCGGTGGAGGCTGTGTTCGGGATCGGTGGGACGGTGCGTTGGGGTGCGGTGGGCTCGTGGCCCTTCAGCAGCTCGGCGAGCTTGTCGCGGTTCTGGTAGCCGGCCACGGCCAGAAGGCCCAGCAGCGCGGTCATCGAGGGGTAGCCCTTGCTCATCGGAGGTCTCCGTTTGTGGGGGTGAACAGGTCTTGAGAAGTGAACAGGTCTCGGGGAGTGAACAGGTTTGGGGGGGGCGAGAAGGGCCGGACCGGCAACGATCCAGGCTCGCGTCGTCAGCCCGCCGCGGCGGCCTCCGTCGATGTCGTGCGCCCGGCCAGATCGCTCGGCTCGGCGGCATACTGGCTGGCGGCGATGGTGCGCTTGACCGTGGAGCGGGCCGCATCGATGGCGATGGCGGCCGCCGACAGGGTGCGGGCCTCGGTCGGGCGTTCGAGGGCGTGCTTGGCGATGTCGCCGGCCAGATCGTCGATCTCGCGGGCGAGCTGTTCCAGGCGCGGCGCGTCGGCGCTGTCCTGGGCCTCCTGCCGGATCTCCAGCAGACGATCGGTGGCCTCCTCGATGCGCTCGCGGCGCAGGCGCGACAGGCGCTGCCCGACCCAGGCGAGCGCCGAGCCGATGCCGCCGCCGAGGAAGGCGACGAGGTAGATCCAGGTCTCGTAACGCTCGACGAAGCCCTGCTGCTCGCGCTCGAAAAAGTCGACGGCGCCGGGATGGATCGGCAGCCGCGCGCTCGTCGCGCCCGCTGTGCTGTCGTAGTTCGGCGCCTGCACGTAGTCGGCCGCCGGCGTCACGTTGGCCATGCCGCTGCGCATCTCGAACAGGTGCTGGGTGACGTCGGCCGCGACCGGTCGGGAGAGGGTGGTGCGGGCCATCAGGCGGTAGGAGGCCCCCACGGTATGGACATCCTCGGCCGGCACCTTCGGACTGCCGCCGAAGGTCTCGGCCGGCATCGTCACGGCCTGGAGGCGCGGCAGGCGCGCGATGATGGCGTCGGCGTTCTCCACGTCGACGAAGGCGACCTTCCCGCTCCGGCTCACCCCCTGCACGATGCCGACGATGCGCTGGGCGGTGGGCGAGGTCGGGGCGATCACCGAGACCACCGCGTCGATCCGCTTGCGGGTGAAGGCGCCCGCGAGCTCCGCCTCCGTCATCTCCACCAGCGCCACGTGGCGCGGCGGCACCGGGCCGTCGGGCTCCTTGTCAAGAAGAGTCAGGCCGTAATGCTCGACCATGGCCTTGATGAGCGCCTGGTCGGCGTCGCGATGGGCCAGGATGGCGAGGCGCTTGCGCTCGAGCTGCGGGAACCGGGTCAGCCCGGAGCCTTCCGGTGAGGCGATGATCATCGCTTGGTCCCGCAGGATCGCCAGGGTCAGGCCGTTGTCGGGCAGGTCGACGTCGGGACGCACGACAGCGAGGTCGGCCCGTCCCTCCTGGAGGGCGGCGGCGCTGTCGCGCACGTCGTCGAGGGCCAGGACCTTGAGGCGGATCTCCTTGTGGCGCTTGGCGAGGGCGTCGGCATAGGCCTGGATCAGGGCCGGCTCGGTTCCGTCCCGGGGCGCCACCGCCACCGTCAGAACCGTGGCGCGGGAGACCCAGTAGGCCACCCCCGCCGCGAGACCGAGGAAGACGGTGAGCAGCAGGAACACGAGCTCCGGGCGCAGGAGGACCTTGGCGAACTTCATTGAGGGTCGTTCGCTCCCGCCCGCCCGGGGCTCCGTCCCCCCGTCGCGTCCTTCGAACCGGCCATCGTCGAGCCCTACGGGCAGGAATGCCGTTCGCCGTCGTTGCCGAGATAGGTTCCGCTGGCCGCATCGTAGGAACGGAAGCGGCGGGCACAGGCGGCCACGGCCTCGGCCGGCACCCCGCGCGGAGCGGCCTGGGCCTGCGAATTCGCGATCGCCCCACCGATGATCGCGCCCGCGGCGAGGCCGGCCACGCCGGCGCCGACCGCCGCGCCCACGCCGGGTCCCCGGCGATAGCCGTAGCCGCGCCGGTAGCCGTAGCCCCGACCGTAGCCGCGCCCACCGCGCCAGCCGTGACGGTGACCGTACCGGCGAAACTGCATGTACGCGGTCGGTACATCCGCGTGCGCCAGGGCCTCGACGGCTGGGCCGCCCGTCGTCGGGGCTGCCTGGGCCGGGAGCCCGACCAGGGCAGCGGCGACGGTGGCGGCAAGGGCGAGGGTCAGCTTCATCGTGAGGTGTCTCCTGACGGATGGTGGAGGTGCGCTGGGGATGGGCTCAGTAGCCGCGCCGGTTCGGCGGGACGGCGGAACGCCCGCCGAACCGGCGGCTGACATAGGCGATGACCTTCGGAAGCAGGAAGGCGGTGAGGAGCTTGCGGATCATGGGATGGTCTCCGGGACTGCGGGATCAACGATTGCGACGGGACAGCCAGCCCACCGCGAAGGCGACGGCGGCGAGGCCGAGGAGCGCGGAGGCGCGGTTGTCGTCGGCGTAGCGCACGGCCTGTCGGCCGTAGGTCGATCCGCGCTTGGCCGCGTGATGGGCGAAGGCGCGACCGTCATCGATGAGGTTTCCCGCCCGGTCGCGCGTCTCGTCGACGAGGTGACGCCCGTCCTCGATCAGGTTCCCGGCGCGGTCGCGCACCTCGTGGGCGATGTCGCGTCCGTCGTCGATGAGATCCTCGGCCCGGTCGCGGGCGCGACCGTAGGCGTACTGGGCACCGCCGGCCACCTGGTTCACGGCGCCGCGCACTTGGCGCGCCGGATCACCGGTGAGGCCGCCGACGGCGGTCTGCGCGCGGCCCTTGAGGTGGCGCGAGGCGCCGCGGAACTGGTCTCCGTTCATGGGGAAACTCCTGGGTTCGAGGGGGATGAGGGGCGGCGGGACCTTGGTCGGGGCTTCGGCCGCCGTCCGGGATCAGTGCTTGCCGGTGACCTTATCGACGGCCGAGGCGATGCCGTCCTTGGCTTCGCCGACGGTGCGCTGGGCCTCGCCCTTGAGCTCCTGGGCCTTGCCTTCGACCACGAGCTTGTCGTTGCCCGTGACCTTGCCGGCGGCCTGCTTGACGTTGCCGGCCGCCTCGTTGGCGAGACCCTTCAGCTTGTCGGTGGTGCTGCTCATGGGATGTCTCCTTGTGTTCGGATGACTGGGATGGGTTGGCCGGCCGGTCGCGGGGACCGGCCGGGATGGGCTCAGACGCGGCGGGCGTCGACGCTGTCGGCGACGGTGGCGGCCTTGGGGGCGCCGAGGCGTCCGCCGAGGAAGCCGGCGAGGGCGCCCAGGATCAGGGCGAGCGCGCCGTAGAAGGCGCCCTGGGTGGCGGCGGACTTGGCGGCGACGGCCGCGGCTTCCGCCTTCACCTT
>NZ_JCBANU010000038.1:0-29090 GCF_059816145.1 Methylobacterium sp. 001424705
GCGGGGGCCTGCGCGATTTTGGCCGGGGTGGTGCTCACCTGGGACGGTCCTCGGGGGCTGGGGCGGCGCGGCGGATCATCAGTCGAGCCAGAACGTTTCGTCCGGCTCTTGGTGCCTTCGGCGCGGCGGGGCCATCGGGGGCGCTGCATGGCAGCCGCGCGGGGTCCTCGGCGCGCTCGCGCCACAATTTCGGAGAACCGTGACCGGATGCCGGGATCGCGGCGGGTCGGGGAGCGGAACGGCGGCAGCATGCAGGAGACGCGTCGCCGCATCGTTCAGTTCGGGCTCCTCGGGGCCCTCCTGCCGGGCCGTCCGGCCCGGGCCGGCGCCGATTCGATCGCCTCGCCCGAGATCACCCCGCCCGACTTCGCCGCGCGGGCCGACGCCCTGGTGCGGCCCTACGCCCGGGCCGGGATCTTCTCCGGCGCCGTCATCGTGGCCCGCGACGGCGCGGTGCTGGTCCGGCAGGCCTACGGCGTTGCCCAGCGCGAATGGTCGGTGCCCAACACGCCCGGGACCCGCTTCCGGATCGCCTCCCTGACGAAGCAGTTCACCGCCGCCGCGATCCTGAAGCTGCAGGAGGCCGGGCGGCTCCGGCTCGACGACCCGGCCGCGCGGTACATGCCCGGCCTGCCGGCGACCTGGGCGCCGATCACCCTGCGGATGCTCCTCGACCACACCGCGGGCCTGCCCAACGTGACGGCCCTGCCCGATTACCCGACCCTCCTCGCCCGGACCGCCCGGACGCCCATGGACGTGGTGGGCCGCCTCTATCGCGAGGCGCTGCTGTTCCCGGCGGGCTCGGCGCAGGAATACAGCAACACCGGCTACATCCTGCTGGCGGCGATCGTGGAGGGGATCACCGGCGCGCCCTTCGCGGCCGCGCTGCACCGCCTGGTCCTCGCCCCCGCCGGCCTCGCCGAGACCGGGGACGCCGATCCGGCGGCGGTGATCCCGCAGCGGGCCGCCGGCTACCACCGGGCCGCCGGGCAGTGGCACAACGCGCCCCCCGAGGTTCCGGCGGCCGTCCTCGGGGCCGGCGGCCTCGTCTCGACGCTCGACGACCTCGTGGCCTGGGACGCCGCGCTGTTCTCCGGCCGGGTCCTGCGACCGGCCTCCCTGGCCGAGATGGTCCGCGACGGCGGCCACGGCTACGGGCTCGGCCTCTATGTCGGCCATGCCTACGGCCAGCGGCTCCTGTCCCACGGGGGCTTCCTCGACGGGTTCTCGGCGATCAAGGACAGCTACCCGGATCTCGGCCTGACGGTCGTGGTCCTCGGCAACACCGAGACCACGCCGGCCCAGACCCTGTCCCGCCGCCTCGGCGCCCTTGCCCTCGGGCAGCCGGAGGTCAGCGAGATTGCGGTGCCGGCCGCCGTGCTCGACCGCTATGTCGGGTTCTACCGGACGGGGCCGCGCGCCGTGGTCGCCCTCGTCCGGGAGGGCGACCGCCTCGTCGCTCGCGGGGCCGGTCCCGCGCGCCTTGCCCTGACACCGGAGAGCGACCGCGTCTTCGTGGCCGGGGACGGCACCCGCCTCGCCCTCGACATCGAGCCGGACGGCCGGGCGACGGGCCTCCTCCTCGACCTGCCCGGCGGCGCGCGCGCGGGTCCCCGGATCGACGCGCAGACGGCCCGGCGGATCGGCAGCCGCCGTCTGGCGCGCCTCGGGCCGCGCTGAGCGCCGCCCGGGTCGCCAACCCGCCCGAACGGGTCTAACATCGCCCCCGCGCCACGACGCCATCGGGCGCGCCGATCATCCGGGCCGTGCGCTCGCGCGACCGACCGTTGGCCAAAAGTCCATCTTGATTTGACGCTGCGTCTGGCTTTGGCTGCTGCCCATAAGAACAATCAGGAGGATACGCGATGAACAAGCCGGAATTTCTCGACCAGGGTACGAAGGCGCCGTTCTCGGCGCGCTACGACAACTTCATCGGCGGCCAGTGGGTCGCGCCCGTCGCCGGCCGCTACTTCGAGAACACGTCCCCGATCACCGGCCGGGTGATCTGCGAAGTCGCCCGCTCGGACGCCGCCGACGTCGACAAGGCGCTCGACGCCGCCCACGCCGCGAAGGAGGCCTGGGGCCGCACCGCGCCGGGCGAGCGCGCCCGCATCCTGAACAAGATCGCCGACCGGATGGAGGAGAACCTCGACCTGATCGCGCTGGCCGAGACCTGGGACAACGGCAAGCCGATCCGCGAGACGACCCACGCCGACATCCCGCTCGCCATCGACCATTTTCGCTACTTCGCCGGCTGCGTCCGCGCGCAGGAAGGCTCGATCTCCGAGATCGACCACGACACCGTCGCCTACCACTTCCACGAGCCGCTGGGCGTCGTCGGCCAGATCATCCCGTGGAACTTCCCTATCCTGATGGCGGTGTGGAAGCTCGCCCCGGCGCTGGCGGCCGGCAACTGCGTCGTGCTCAAGCCCGCCGAGCAGACCCCGGCCTCGATCCTCGTGGTGGCCGAGCTTATCGCCGACCTGCTGCCGGCGGGCGTGCTCAACATTGTCAACGGCTTCGGCCTCGAATGCGGCAAGCCGCTCGCCTCCTCGCCCCGCATCGCCAAGATCGCCTTCACGGGCGAGACGACGACGGGCCGGCTGATCATGCAGTACGCTTCGCAGAACCTGATCCCGGTGACGCTGGAGCTCGGCGGCAAGTCGCCGAACATCTTCTTCTCCGACGTCGCCAACGAGGATGACGACTTCTTCGACAAGGCGCTGGAGGGCTTCACGATGTTCGCCCTCAACCAGGGCGAGGTCTGCACCTGTCCGAGCCGCGCCCTGGTGCACGAGTCGATCTACGACCGCTTCATGGAGCGGGCGATCAAGCGCGTCGAGGCGATCACCCAGGGCTCGCCCCTGGATCCCGCCACGATGATCGGCGCCCAGGCCTCCTCGGAGCAGCTGGAGAAGATCCTCAGCTACGTCGACATCGGCAAGCAGGAAGGCGCCCAGTGCCTCACCGGCGGCGAGCGCAACGTGAAGGAGGGCGAGTTCGCGGAAGGCTACTACATGAAGCCGACCGTGTTCCGCGGCCACAACAAGATGCGCATCTTCCAGGAGGAGATCTTCGGCCCCGTCCTCTCGGTGACGACCTTCAAGGACGATGCCGATGCTCTCAGCATCGCCAACGACACCCTCTACGGCCTCGGTGCCGGCGTCTGGACTCGCGACGGGACCCGCGCCTACCGCTTCGGCCGCGCCATCCAGGCCGGCCGCGTCTGGACCAACTGCTACCACGCCTACCCGGCCCACGCGGCCTTCGGCGGCTACAAGCAGTCCGGCATCGGCCGTGAGAACCACAAGATGATGCTCGACCACTACCAGCAGACGAAGAACATGCTGGTGAGCTACTCGGCCAAGAAGCTCGGCTTCTTCTAGGACCCGTTCAGGCCACGCAGACCCGCGTGAGACTTGCCCCGGCCGGATGACGGCCGGGGCTTTTTCGTCTTCCGCCCTATTTCTCCCGAAAGGCCTTTCCCGGAGACCGCCCCATGAGCGAGACCGCCCTCGACCCGACCACCGCCGACCAGGCCGGCGCCGACGGGACGCCCCTGCGCGTCACTGCGACCCCCGCCGCCATCGACCTCATCGCGGAACTGCGGGCCGAGCACGGTCCGGTGATGTTCCATCAGTCCGGCGGCTGCTGCGACGGCTCGTCGCCGATGTGCTATCCGGTGGGCGACTTCCTCACCGGCGACAGCGACGTCCATCTCGGTACCGTGGCGGGCGCCGATTTCTGGATCAGCCGGCCGCAATTCGCGGTCTGGAAGCACACGCACCTCATCCTCGACGTGGTGCGCGGCCGCGGCGGCATGTTCTCCCTGGAGAACGGGCGCGACAAGCGCTTCCTGATCCGGTCCCGGGTCTTCACCGAGGCCGAGAACACGGCGCTGGAGGGCGCCTGCCGGCTCTGAGGCGTCAGGAGCGCGGCTTCGGCGCCCCGCCGGCATTGCAGCGCTTCATCGCCGCGGAGGCGTCGGCGGCGCCGGTCAGGTCGAAGGCCGCCTTCCAGCCCTTGCCCTTGATGAGGATCTCCTCGGACTCCGCGGCCTTGTCGGCGAGGTTGCCCGGCAACGTCCCGACGAGCCGGGTGCCGTTGCCGGTCCAGGTCGATTTGGCGTTCACGGTCTTGCCGCCGAGTTCGGTGGCGGCCGTGATCTTTTCGTCCCGGTCGTGCTGCCACTTGCCGTAGGTCAGCACCACGACGAGGGCCTTGTTCTCCAGCGCGAAGGTGATGGAATTGTCGGCGTCGTCATCGTCCTCGTCGACGTAGGACCGCACGATCACGCAGGACGGACTGCCCGTGACGCTGGTGGCACGCTCGACCTGCCAGCCGTTCAGGCTCTCGAACAGGGGGCGCTCCGGGACAGGGCTTTCCTGGGCCTCCGCAGGTGCGAGGGTAACCAGACCGGCGACGAGGCAGGACCGAGCGGGCGACGGGCGCTTCATGACGGGATTCTCCGGTGGGAATGCGGACGGTCGCGGCTCAGAGCTTGGCGCCGGGCACCGGCGTCTCCGCCGGATTGGGGGGCGCCTTGGCGGCCCCTCGGGCATCCATGAAGGTGGCGAAGTCCTCGGGCGTCCGGGTCGAGAAGGCGACGATGGGCTGCGGGTCGTCCGACAGGTCGCGGAACGCCGCGCAGAGCTCCGTCGCCGGCTTCGCGAAGGTCGGCTGCAGCTTTGCCTGGATCTCCTCCATGACCGGGGCCATCTCGGGCGCCAGGGCCGCGAGCTTGGCTTCGAAGTCGGCCCGCTGCCGCGCCGTGGTGGGAATCTCGCAACTCGCGAGGACCTTCTGGAAGATCAGGCCCATCCCGTAGACCTTGATCCGGGTCTCCGGCGGCCGCGCCGCCGCCTTCTTCTCACTCTGGCGCCGCTCCGTCTCGGCCGCGAAGGCTTCCGGAGTCATGACGAGGTACTGGCCCAGGGCTGTGCCGAAAGCCGCCGCATCGTCCGGCTTGGGGCAGAACGGCGCCTTCGGGTCCGTGAAGCGCTTGCCGAGTTCGATGTCGATCAGCGCCTGGATCGGGCTCATCTCCGGACGCATCGCCGCCAGTTTGGCCTCGAGGTCGGCGCGCTGCTTGCCCGTGCTCGCGACGTCGCAATCCTTCAGCGCCTTCTGGAAGAAGAGCCCGCTCGCGTAGTTGGCGATACGGCCCTGCGACGGAAGCTCCGTCGCGACTTCGTCCGGCGGTCCGCTGCAGCGCTTCAGGGCCTCGAAGGCTTCGGCGAAGGCCGGGATCTTGAAGTCGGCGTCGCCATCCTTGAAGCGCAGGACGATGGCGTCGGCGCCCAGGAGGTGCGGCAGGAGTGTGTCCGGGAACTCCCCGGTCAACTGGGTATCGTCGGCCTTCCACTTGGAGCGCGGAAGGACGACCTTGCCGCCGGCCAGGAGAACGATGGTGCGGTCGCCCTTGTCGTGCGACCAGCCCTGATAGCCCAGAGAGATGATCAGGAATCCCGGATAGGTCCCGATCGCTACCGCGCTGGCGTTCTCGTCGTCCGCATCCTGGTAGCCGCGCACCATCATGCACTTGGCCTTGGCGCCGTCGCCGCTGCGGCTGATGTCCCAATCCGCCACCTTCGCGAAGGGGACGTCCTTGGCCGTCGCCGCCGTCGCGGCGAAGCCGATCCCGGCCGCGAACAGGGAGACCAGACACCGGAAGACCATCGACAACTCCACACCGCCTGCCCGTCCGGGACAGGCGCCCGGATCGCGTTCGGCAATCTGGACTGCGGAACATGGAGGATGTGTTGAAGTCCGCGACATCGCTGAGTGATCGTGGCGATCAGGGCTAATGAAAACGTAATGATCCGGCCCTGCAGATCGGAAAATTGCTGCTCCGCAAAGAAACCGCGCGAGAGCGCTGCGCATCGATCCTTCGATTCACGGAGCGCCGCGTCGGCCGGGATTGAAGACCGGAGGCGTCCTGAGCGTTCGGCGCAATGCTGGGGGCCGAACGGGGCACCGCGATGGATGCCGTAGTCTTACCCGACCTGTCCCGCCGGTTCGCCGGCCGAGCCCTGGAACGCGGATCGCTCCCCGGGCGGTTCTGCCCGAGAAGCGATCCGGAGGGGGCGGCGCACGGGTTTCGCCGCCGCGTCGATGATCTCAGGCGCGGCTGACGCTGGCAGGCGTGATCTCGGCGAGCTTCGTCGCGCCGACCTGGCGCATGATCGTCTCGAACTCGCGCTGCATGATCGCCAGCACCGCCGTGACGCCGGGCTCGCCGAAGGCGGCCAGACCCCAGACGTAGGGACGCCCGATGCAGACCGCGTTGGCGCCGAGGGCCAGGGCCTTGATCACGTCGGTGCCGCGGCGGAAGCCGCCGTCGATGAGCACGGGCACCCGGCCGTTGACCGCCTGGACGACCTCCGGCAGCGCATCGATCGTCGCCTCGAGGCTCTCCTCGGCACGGCCGCCATGGTTCGACACGATCAGGCCGTCGACGCCGTAATCGAGGGCCTTTCTGGCGTCCTCGTGGGTGACGATACCCTTGAGGACGAGCTTGCCCTTCACGATGCCGCGCAGGCGCTTCACGTAGTCCCAGGTCATGCCGGTGCCGTAGAGGTTCGTCACCTTCGAGACGTCGATGTCGTCGAACATCGGCTTGCGGCTGACCTCGTTCTTGAAGCCGGGCGTATGGCAATCCGAGCAGGTGCGGGTGTCGAGGCGGCGTTCCCGGAACAGCGTCTCGGTGTTGCGGCCGCCCTGGCGGTCCACGGTGAGGACGATGGCGGGGGCGCCGGCCTTCTCGGCCCGCCTCACCAGGGCTTCGGTCACGGCCCAGTCGTCGGTCGGATAGAGCATGTACCAGACCGGCGCGCCGCGCTCCTTGATCACGTCCTCGATCGACGTGCTGCCCACGGTCGACAGGATCATCTGGTGACCCTTGACCTTGGCGCCGCGCGCCACGGCCGACTCGGCCTCGGGGTGGAAGGCGGCCTGGCTGCTCACCGGGGCGAGCACGATCGGGCTTGCCCAGGTCTCGCCGAAGATCTTCACCGTGGTGTCGATCTTGCGCACGTCGATGAGGCGGCGGGCACGGATGCGGATCTTCTCGAAGCCCGCGCGATTCGCCTTCAGGGTCTCGTCGCCGTCGACGCCGCTGGCGAGGTAGCCGTAATGGGCCGGGGGCAGGGCCTTCTTCGCGGCCGGCTCGAAATCGAAGACGTTGAGGGCCTGGCTCGGCGAATCGATGATCTCGCCGACATTGCCGGGGGACTGCCGCAAGACGTCGTAGCTCTGGGCCATGGCGGCGTCGGTGCCGAGGGCCGACAGGCCGGCGAGCGCGCTCACCATCCCGGGCGCCACCACCGGGCTGGCCGACAGGAACTCCAGGAACTTGCGGCGGTGGAACAGTTTTTCCGTCTCGGCACCGGACTGAGGGTGAAACGTCTCGGACATTCAAATGGCTCGCAGCGATCTCGCGGAGATGCTGTCCTGCACCATTCATGTTGCGGCGCGCAAGATTGCTGTCCGGGACTATATTTCTACTTTGGCACGCGAGATCCGTAAACTATAGTGCATAAATCTAAATTTTACTTCGAAACCGTCGCAACGGATCTTGAACAGGAAGTCGTCGGAAATAGAGAGGTCTGCGTCAGCCTTCACGCTGCGTTGCACGCAGTGCATTATGGTCACGCTTCCCCTAACCTGGGAGCTTCCCCTGCCCGGGAGGAGCTCGGCTCAGGGATCCCGCGGTTCGACGGCGGCTCCGGTCGGCCCGCGATAGCCCGTCGCCAGCACGTAGAGTTCGCTCGAATCGGCCCGGCTGGCATTCGGCTTGACGTGGCGCACGCTGGCGAAGTCGCGCTTCAGGTCGGCGAGCAGCGTCCCTTCCGTGCCGCCCTGGAACACCTTGGCGAGATAGGATCCGCCGGGTGCCAGGATCTCGCGGGCGAATTCGGCCGCCGTCTCGGCCAGGCCGATGATCCGCAGGTGGTCGGTCTGCTTGTGGCCGGTGGTGTTGGCGGCCATGTCCGAGAGCACGAGGTCGGCCGGACCCCCGAGGAGGTCGGTGAGCAGCGTCGGCGCCTCGGGGGCGAGGAAGTCGAGGGTGATGAAGTCGACCCCGACCATCGGCTCGATCTCGAGGAGGTCGATGCCGACGATCTTGCCGCTGGTCCCCACGATCTTGGCCGCCACCTGCGACCAGCCGCCGGGGGCCGCGCCGAGATCGACGATGCGCTGGCCGGGCTTCAGGAGCTTGAAGCGCTCGTCGATCTCGATGAGCTTGAAGGCCGCGCGCGAGCGGTAGCCCTCGCGCTTGGCCCGGGCCACGTAGGGATCGTTGAGCTGGCGCTCCAGCCAGCGCTTCTGGGAGGCGGTGCGGCCCCGCCCCGTCTTCACCCGCTGCTTGAGTTCGCCGCGCAGACCCGCGCCGGCACCACGCCTGTCACTCACCGGTAGCTCCCACGGCGCCAGACGCCGTCCTCACGCATCATGTTCATCAAGAGACCCTCGCGCAGGCCGCGGTCGGCGATGCGCAGGCGGTCGGAGGGAAACGCCCGGCGGATCGCCTCCAGGATGGCGCAGCCCGCCAGAACCAGGTCGGCCCGGTCGCGCCCGATGCAGGGATTGTCCGCGCGCTGTTCAAGCCGGGTGTCGAGGAGGTCGTCGATGGCCTCGCCCACGTCGGCGTCGCTCATCCAGAGACCGTCGACCCGCCGGCGCTCGTAGCGGGCGAGACGCAGGTGCATCGCCGCCAGTGTCGTCACCGTACCGGAGGTGCCGAGCAGGTGGAAGTGCCGGGCATTCGCGGCCGGCGCGGCCCGGATGGCGAAGCGCGCCAGGAGGTCGGCCACTTCCTCCACCATGCCCTCGAAGGTCAGGCGGGTGACGTCGGAGCCGCCGTGGCGCTCGGCCAGGGTCACGACGCCCACGGGCAGGGAGTCCCAGGCGCGGATGCGCAGGGTCGGATCGGCCGAGGGGTTCGTCGCCGCACCGTCGAGCCAGGCGATCTCGGTGGAGCCGCCGCCGATGTCGAAGATGACCACCGACTCGGAATAGGGGTCCGCCAGGGCGGCGCAGCCCGTCACGGCGAGGTAGGCCTCCGTCTGCCGGTCGACGATCTCGAGGTCGAGCCCGACCTCGTTGCGCACGCGCTCGACGAACTCGGCCCCGTTCACCGCGAGGCGGCAGGCCTCGGTGGCGATGATCTTGGCCCGCACCACGCCGCGGGCCTGCATCTTGGCCTTGCAGACCCGGAGGGCTTCGATGGTCCGCTCGATCGCGGCCTCGCTGAGCCGGTCCGAGTTGCCGAGCCCCTCCCCGAGACGGACGATCCGCGAGAAGGCATCGATCACCCGGAAGCCGTGCGAGGCCGGCTCGGCCACGAGGAGGCGGCAATTGTTCGTGCCGAGGTCGAGGGCGGCATAGGCGCTGCGCCGGCTCGGACGGCCGGCCGGACCCGGCGCATCGGCGCGCGCCACCGATGCCGCCAGCGGCGTTGTCCCGCCGCTCGGGCGGACCGGCATGGTCGCGGCGCTCTCGTCCCTCATCGGCTGAGCCGAAATCCTCGATCATGGTCCCAGGCGGACAGCCGGACCAACAGTCGCTTGAGACGCTACAGGTCTCCCCGGCAAACTGCAAAGCCTCGATCGCGAACACGATCGGATCCGGGATGATTTCGGCGGCTCGAACGGAGCCGGCCGGGCCTGCTCCGAGCGGGCTTCACCCAAGCTTGCCGGCCGCGGCCATGCGCGGCACGGGCCGGAGGAGGCTCTTGACCTGCGAGAACGGGCGCGGCCGGTTGATCACCTCGTCGAGGCGCGACCACAGGGTCTTGGGCGAGAACGGCTTGGCGATGATCTCGTTGACCCCCAGGGAGATCGCCCGATCGACCACGTTGCGGCGGGGCTGGGCCAGCATCAGGATGATCGGCACGGTGGGCGACGGCGAGGTGGTGGGCGTGCGCGCCAGGCGGATGAACTCCTCGCCCGAGAGGATCGCCAGGTCCCAGTCGATGATGGTGAGGTCCGGCTTGCTCTCGGCCAGGACGCCCAGGGCTTCGGCCCCGTCCGGCGCCTCGAGCACGCGCTTGATCCCGACCCGCATGAGCATGTCGCGCACGATGCGGCGGATGTAGAGACTCTCGTCGACCACCAGTGCCGAGAGGTCCGGAAAACTCGGGGTGGCGATCATGGATGCGGCGTCGGGCCCGGCGGCTCGGGGCGGACATGCCCCGTGGGCACCCTACCGTCCGGGACTTTGCGCTTTGCTAACATCGACCCGCAAATCGATTCGATCGTCAGGCGCGAGACAGGCCTCGGCGTCGGGCGCGGGCCGCCCCCGCCGCCGGGGTGCGCTAAAAAGCTACGCATTTTGCCGCAGGAAAGTTACGGAACTCTCGCCAACCGGGGCAGAAGCATCTTGCGATCAAGGCGGCTTTCAGTCAGGACTAAGGCGTTATTCTTGGTCACCGCTGCTGGGAGTAATGATAGAGCGGAGCGTGGGCTGTCTGGGATGGCGCGCACGCGGTTATCGAAACTGATGGTCGGCGGACGGTTTTTGCGAGCTTTCTATGGGACGTGGTCGTGATTTTCGGGGGCCGCAGAAGCGCGGCTTCGATGAGGGTGGAGCCGAGCCGCGTTGGCCGGATCAGGCTCCTCCGAGCGGCGGTGGCTACGGTGGTGGTTTCGGCGGTGGCGGCGGTTTCGACCGTGGTCCGTCGCGCGCCGCTGCGGCACCCTCTGGACCGGAGCGCGATGCGACGGTCAAGTGGTTCAACAAGGAGAAAGGCTTCGGGTTCGTCGAGCTGGCTGACGGTTCGGGCGATGCCTTCCTCCACATCCGCGCCGTCGAAGCTGCCGGCCATGCCGACCTCCTCCCCGGCACGCGCCTGACGGTTCACACCGCCCAGGGCCAGAAGGGTCCGCAGGTGACCGACGTCACCAGCGTGGATACCTCCACGGCCGAGGCCGCGCCCATGCGCGACGCGCGTCCGCCCCGCAGCGGCGGCTTCGGTGGCGGCGACCGCTTCGGCGGTGGCGGTGCCGGCGGTTACGGCGGCGGCGGCGGCGGTGGTTACGGCGACCGCGGTAGCGACCGTGGCGGCGGACGCTTCGCCAGCGGCCCGTCCACCGAGATGACCGGCACGGTGAAGTGGTACGACCCGGCCAAGGGCTTCGGCTTCGTCTCCGTCAACGACGGCGGCAAGGACGTGTTCGTGCACCGTTCGGCCCTCTCCCGCGCCGGCCTCGACTCCCTGGCCGAAGGCCAGCAGGTCGTCCTCGGCGTCGTCGAGGGTCAGAAGGGCCGCGAGGCCCAGAGCATCAACGTCGACGATTGATCGACCCGGGCTGGCCGCGCTGCGGCCACCTTTCACGGCATGACTGAAGCGGCGGCCCCTTCCGGGCCGCCGTTTCGCGTTTTGAGACATGACCTTTCGAGACACGACCTTGCCTCCGGAGATCGGAATGCGGACCACCCTCCTCTCGCTGATCGGCCTGGCCGGCCTGGCGGCGCCTGCGCCGGCCGCGGCCGAGGACTTCACCGGCTTCTATGCTGGCGTGAATGCGGGCTACGGCTTCGAGACGGGTGGGCGGGACGGACGCGGCTTCGTGCCGGGTGCGCCGGGCGACGCGCCGGGATCTGCCGCTGACACCGGACTTCCGCCGAGCGCCCGGGATGCGTCCCGTGCCCTGCAGTCGCGCAATCGCGCGTCCCCGGGTAGCGCCCTCCCCCGCTGAGACGGGGCGGCCGTTGCGCTGAAGCCGTCGCCCCAACGAGAAAAGGCCGCCCTCGCAGGCGGCCCTTTCGCATCCTCGGCGATGATCCGGTGGGATCAGCGCGAGTAGAACTCGATCACGAGGTTCGGTTCCATCTGGACCGGGTAGGGAACCTCGCCGAGGTTCGGCACGCGGGTGACCCGGGCCGTCATCTTGGAGTGATCCACCTCGATGTAGTCCGGCACGTCGCGCTCGGCGAGCTGCGCGGCCACGACGACGATCTCGAGCTGCTTCGAGGAATCCTTGACCTCGATCAGGTCGCCCGGCTTCACGAGGTAGCTGGCGATGTTGACGCGCTGGCCGTTGACCTTGACGTGGCCGTGGTTGACGAACTGACGCGCCGCGAACGGGGTCGGAACAAACTTCGCGCGGTACACGACGGCGTCGAGGCGGCGCTCGAGCAGGCCGATCAGGTTCTCGCCGGAATCGCCGCGCAGGCGGATCGCCTCGGCGTAGTAGCGGCGGAACTGCTTCTCGGTGATGTTGGCGTAGTAGCCCTTGAGCTTCTGCTTGGCGCGCAGCTGCGTGCCGAAGTCGGACATCTTGCCCTTGCGGCGCTGGCCGTGCTGGCCGGGGCCGTACTCGCGGCGATTGACGGGGCTCTTCGGGCGGCCCCAGATGTTCTGGCCCATGCGGCGATCGAGCTTGTGCTTCGCCTGAATGCGTTTTGACATCGCGGTTCCTCTCGCAATGGAGATCTATCGAGGAACGCGCCCTCCTCTCTCCGCCGGGCCCGGGAGCCTGGAGCGGAGCGACAGGACGGACATGGCCGCCCACGGGTGCGCTTGAAAAGCATCGGGGCCCCTCGTCGGAGCCCCGTTACCGGCGTCTCGTTAGAGCACGAAGCCGCCGTCGTCAATGCCGAGCCGGCTGCCGGTCGCCTATTGCAGGCCGAGCGGCATCGCCTCCACCGCCACGCGTCCGATCCCGCGCGATTCGAGGGAGCGGCGCAGGGGCGCCGTGAGGCCGGCGCCGCTCGTGAAGGCCCCGAGCACCGGCGCATCATCCCGGCCCAGGGCACGGGGGCTCGGCCCGATCAGCTGCGTCACCCGCCGGGCGATGGCCGGGGCCGGGTCGATCCAGGTCACGGGCCAGGGGGCGAGGGCCTGGAACCGGGCGAGGAGCAGGGGGTAGTGGGTGCAGGCGAGGCAGACCACGTCGGTGCGCCGGCCGTCCTCCAGGGTGACGAAGCAGGGTGCGATCTCGCGGGCCAGGGCCGCGTCGTCCACGGGCTGGCCGGCCAGCTCCGCTTCCGCGAAACCGGCGAGATTCGGGGCGCCCACCAGGGTGACGGCGCAGGCATTCGCGTAGGTCTCGACGAGTTCGTGGGTGTAGGCGCGCGCCACGGTGCCGGGGGTCGCCAGAAGGCTGACCACCCGCGAGCGGGTCGCCTCCGCGGCCGGCTTGATCGGCGGTACGACGCCGACGAAGGGGGTGGCGAAGCGCTGGCGCAGGGCGGGCAGCACCAGGGTCGAGGCGGTGTTGCAGGCCACCACCACGAGGTCCGGCGCGTGCAGGCCGATCAGGCGCCCCATGACCCCAAGTACCCGCTCGACCAGCACCGGCTCGGACAGGCGGCCATACGGGAAGGCGGCATCGTCGGCGGCGTAAACGTAGGCGGCATCCGGTCGGGCCCGCCGGACCTGCTCCAGCACCGTCAGCCCGCCCAGCCCGGAGTCGAACACCAGGATGGTGGGCGCTGGCGCCACGCTCCGTGCCACGGCCGCCGTGGTCGCTCCTGCCATAAGATCGATCCGCATCCGAGTCCGGCCCGACTGTCCCGCGTGAACGGCGAAGTGTCGGCTCCGGAGGGTTAAGGGGAGGTCACCGTGGCCGGAAAAAGGCGATCGATCCGGCGGTGCGAGCGTGGCCGCGACGAAGGACCCCGCTCGGCCTCCGTTGCCGAATGCTGTCGCGGCCATATCTCCCCTCTCACGTTCAGGTTTGCGGGTTCGGATATGGGAGTGGCCGCCATGGCAGCGACGGCAGCGTTTCGCGAGACCTCTGCGGCCGAGGCCGTTCGATCGGCCTTCCCGCCCCCGCCCCTCTCGGCGACGCCGGTGGATCGCGCGGCCTGGATCGCGGCCTTCCACCATGTCCGCGACGAGACCGAGCGACGGGCGGCACCGCTTTCGCCCGAGGACCAGCAGGTCCAGTCGATGGCGGATGCCAGCCCGACGAAGTGGCATCGCGCGCACACGACATGGTTCTTCGAGCAGTTCCTGTTGCGCGAGCACCTGCCGGGCTACGCCATCTACGACGAGCGGCTGCACTACCTGTTCAACTCGTACTACGTCGCTGCCGGCCCCCGTCAGCCGCGGATCATGCGCGGGCTGATCACCCGCCCGACGGCGGACGAGGTCGCCGCCTACCGCGCGCATGTCGACCGCTCGGTCGACGCCCTCCTGAGTCAGGCGTCCGCCAGCGCCCTCGAGGCGGTGCTTCCGGTCCTCGAGATCGGGCTCTATCACGAGCAGCAGCACCAGGAATTGCTGGTCACCGACATCCTGCACGCCTTCGCCCAGAATCCCCTCGGACCGGCCTACGACGCGGATTGGCGCTTTCCCCGGCCCCAGAGCGCAGGGGGGCGGGCGGAGCTGCGCCGGGGCATCGTGCCCATCGGTCATGCCGGTGAGGGCTTCTCCTTCGACAACGAGTCGCCGCGCCACGATGCGCTGATCCAGGGCGGCACCATCGACCGGGCCCTGGTCACCAACGGGCAGTGGCGCGACTTCATGGCCGATGGTGGCTACGCGCGGCCGGAGCTCTGGCTCTCGGATGGCTGGATCGCTGCCCAGGCCGAAGGGTGGGAGGCGCCGGGCTACTGGCGCGAGGCCGAGGGCGGGTGGGCGAGCATGACGCTCGCCGGCATTCGGCCGGTCGATCCCGACCTGCCCGTCACCCATATCAGCTACTACGAGGCCGATGCCTATGCCCGCTGGGCCGGGCGAGACCTGCCCACCGAGTTCGAGTGGGAGGTGGCGGCCCGTGAGGACCTGCTGCCCGACGCCTTCGGGCTGGTCTGGCAATGGACCCGCAGCGCTTACACCGCCTACCCGGGCTACCGCCCGGTGGACGGCGCGCTCGGCGAGTACAACGGCAAGTTCATGTCGAACCAGTTCGTCCTGCGCGGCTCCTCGGTGGCGACCCCGCAGGGCCATGCGCGGGTCGGCTACCGCAACTTCTTCTATCCCCATCAGCGCTGGCAGTTCACGGGCCTGCGCCTGTCGGACGCCCGGTCCTGATCCAAGACCCGTCCCTGAATCGTCGCGTAACTGGAGACGTTCCTTGACCATCAACCCCGTCTTCACGGACGCGACCCCGATCGCGGCCATCGATGCCGAGCGTCAGTTCCTGGACGATGTCCTGGCTGGCCTCTCGGCACCCCAGAAATTCCTGTCGGCGAAGTACTTCTACGACGCGGTGGGCTCGGATCTGTTCGAGGCCATCACGCGGCAGCCGGAATATTATCCGACCCGCACGGAGCTCGGCATCCTCGACGCCCAGGGGGCGGCCATCGCCGCGACCCTCCCGGCCCGGGCGAACCTCGTCGAGCTCGGCAGCGGCTCGACCGTGAAGGTCCGGTGCTTGATGGTGCACCGGCCGGATTTCGCCGCCTACGTTCCGGTCGATGTCTCGGAGAGCTTTCTCCGGAGTGAGGCCGAGGCCCTGGCCCGGGACTTCCCGAACCTGACGATCACCCCCGTGGCGGCCGATTTCACCCGCGCCTTCACCCTGCCGGCCGGCCTGTCGGACGGCCCCGTGGCCGGGTTCTTCCCCGGCTCCACCATCGGCAATTTCGAGCCGCCGCAGGCGACCCGGCTGCTCGCGCATTTCGGGCGGGTGCTCGGAGCCGGCGCTACCCTGATCATCGGCGTCGACCTCGTGAAGGAGAAGGCGGTGCTGGATGCCGCCTACGACGATGCGGCCGGCGTGACCGCGGCCTTCAACCGAAACTTGCTCGTGCGGATGCGCAGCGAACTCGGTGCCGAGGTCGATCTCGACGCCTTCGCCCACCGCGCCTTCTTCAACCCCGAGGCCTCCCGCATCGAGATGCACCTCGTCAGTCTGAAGGCGCAGACCATCCGCATCGCGGACCGCGACATCGCCTTCGCCGAGGGTGAGACGATCCACACCGAGAACAGTTACAAGTATACGGTCGAGCGCTTCCGGGTCCTGGCGGCCGAGGCCGGCTGGCGCGCCGAGGCGGTCTGGACCGATCCCGGCCGGCTGTTCTCGATCCACGCCCTGCGGCGGAGCTGATCGCCCGAGCTCGATGCCGGCGATTCCCTCGGGAAGCCGGCGTCGGTGCTTCGCACGAGCGCCGCGCAGGTCAGGAGGATACCGGCGCCGGTTCGATCGACCGGCGTCCGTATCAGCTTCGCTTCTCCATCATCGCCTTGACCTGCATCAGCTGGTCCCAGAGCTGGCCCGGCGAAGTCCCAAGGAAATCGAGGCTCGCGGTCACGCCCCAGTAGATCCCGAAGACGATCAGCGGAACCAGGATCCAGCCTAGGATCTCTTCGCCGCGGCGCCGGCGCCGGCGCCGCAGCCGGCGTTGCTCCCGAGCCGTGAGTTTCGGTGAGGGGGCCTGCTTGGTCGCGATGGGCGTGAGGGGACCCTCATGCAAGTCGTTCATCGGGGACGCCCCTCCTCAACCGATCTCAGCGATGGGGAAGCGTATCCGGCCAGTCTCTCGCAGTGCCCGCTCGCCATTCCCGCGCTTGCTAACCATCCGGCGCCCGCGTGTCGACCGCCGGATGCGGTTTTCCGCCGCCCTGAGGACGTGAAAGAACGGCCCCTCCCGTCGGGGAGGGGCCGCTTCGACTGGGCTTGTTAGCCGAGCCAACAGACTTGGCGGATCTCAGGCCCCGACCTTTCAGGCCTTGACCAGCGGCACCTTCGGAACGGTGCGGACGCCGGAGCCGCCGCTCGGGCCGCCCTTGTCGTCGCGCTTGTCGTTCGTCTTGCGCGCCGAGGCCTTGGCCTTGGTGCGCTTGTGCTTCTTGGCTGCGTTGGCCACGTCCTTCTCGGGCTTCGGCGTGACCGGACCGGCCGGAAACTCGAAGGCGAGCCCGTCCTTCTCCGCGCCCTCGCCCTTGCGCAGGACGACCTGCACTGCGCCGCCGTCCTTCAGGCGCCCGAACAGCACCTCGTCGGCCAGCGGGGTCTTGATGGTCGACTGGATGAGTCGGGCCATCGGGCGGGCGCCCATCGCGTCGTCGTAGCCGTTCTCGGTCAGCCACTCCCGCGCCTCGTCGGAGAGCTCGATGGTGACGTTCCGGTCAGCGAGCTGGGCCTCGAGCTGGAGGACGAACTTGTCGACCACCTTCGCCACCACATCCTTCGGCAGGTGCCCGAAGGAGATGATCGCGTCGAGACGATTGCGGAATTCCGGCGCGAACAGCTTGTTGATCGCCTCGACATCGTCGCCCGTGCGCTTGGCCTGGGTGAAACCGTAGGCCGAGCGCGCCAGGTCGGAGGCGCCTGCATTCGTGGTCATGATGATGATCACGTTGCGGAAATCGACCTGCTTGCCGTTGTGGTCGGTGAGCTTGCCGTGGTCCATGACCTGCAACAGGATGTTGAACAGGTCCGGATGCGCCTTCTCGATCTCGTCGAGCAGCAGCACGCAATGCGGGTGCTGGTCGATGCCGTCGGTGAGCAGGCCGCCCTGATCGAACCCGACATAGCCGGGGGGCGCGCCGATGAGGCGGCTGACCGTGTGCCGCTCCATGTACTCCGACATGTCGAAGCGCAGCATCTCGACGCCGAGGGACGCGGCGAGCTGCTTGGCGGCTTCGGTCTTGCCGACGCCGGTCGGTCCCGCGAACAGGTACGAGCCGATCGGCTTGTCAGGATCGCGCAGGCCCGCGCGGGCCAGCTTGATCGCCGAGGTCAGCGCGTCGATGGCGTTGGGCTGGCCGTAGACCACGCGCTTCAGGTTCTCGGTGAGGTTCTTGAGAACCACCGCGTCGTCCTTCGAGACGGTCTTCGGCGGGATGCGGGCCATCGTGGCGATGGTCGCCTCGATCTCCTTGACGCCGATGGTGCGCTTGCGGCGCGCCTCCGGCACCAGCATCTGCGAGGCGCCGGTCTCGTCGATGACGTCGATCGCCTTGTCCGGAAGCTTGCGGTCGTTGATGTAGCGCGCCGACAGCTCGACCGCGGCCTTCACGGCCTCGGTGGTGTACTTGAGCTTGTGGAACTCCTCGAAATACGGCTTCAGACCCTTCACGATCTCGATCGCGTCGGGGATCGAAGGCTCGTTGACGTCGATCTTCTGGAACCGGCGCACCAGGGCGCGGTCCTTCTCGAAGTACTGGCGGTACTCCTTGTAGGTGGTCGAGCCGATGCAGCGCAGGGAGCCGTTGGCCAGGGCGGGCTTGAGGAGGTTCGAGGCGTCCATCGCCCCGCCGGAGGTCGCCCCGGCGCCGATCACCGTGTGGATCTCGTCGATGAAGAGCACCGCGTTCGGGTGCGCCTCGATCTCCTTCATCACCTGCTTCAGGCGCTCCTCGAAATCGCCCCGGTAGCGGGTGCCCGCCAGCAGGGTGCCCATGTCGAGGGAGAAGACCGTGGCCTCGATGAGGACCTCGGGCACCTCCTTGTTGATGATCTTTCGCGCCAGGCCCTCGGCGATGGCGGTCTTGCCGACGCCGGGCTCGCCCACGAGGAGCGGGTTGTTCTTCTGGCGGCGGCACAAGATCTGGATCGTGCGCTGCACCTCCGCCTCGCGGCCGATCAGCGGGTCGATCCGCCCGTCGCGGGCCTTCTTGTTCAGGTTGACGCAGTAGGCCTCGAGGGCATCGCCCTTCTTCTTCGCGCGGCCCTCGCCCTCGTCGCCGCTCGGACGCTCGGAGGCGGATTCCTCGTCCGCGCCGCGCACGGGCTTGGCCTCGGATGCGCCCGGGCGCTTGGCGATGCCGTGGCTGATGTAGTTGACCGCGTCGTAGCGCGTCATGTCCTGCTCCTGCAGGAAGTACGCGGCATGGCTCTCGCGCTCGGCGAAGATCGCCACCAGCACGTTCGCGCCGGTGACCTCCTCGCGCCCGGAGGACTGCACGTGGATCACGGCACGCTGGATCACGCGCTGGAAGCCGGCCGTCGGCTTGGCATCCTGGCGGCCGTCCCCGATGAGGTTCGACAACTCGGTGTCGACGTACTCGACGAGGCTGCGCTTGAGGGTGTCGACCTCGACGTTGCAGGCCCGCATGACCGCGGCCGCGTCCTGATCGTCCACGAGGGCGAGCAGGAGATGCTCCAGCGTCGCATATTCGTGCCGGCGCTCGCCGGCGAGCGCCAGGGCGCGGTGGAGAGCTTGTTCTAGGCTGCGAGAGAAGCTGGGCAAAGCGTGGCCTCTGTGTGGGGTGCCTATTTCTTTTCCATAACGCACTGGAGAGGATGTTGGTGTTTGCGGGCGAAGTCCATGACCTGCGTCACCTTGGTCTCCGCAACTTCGTACGTGAAGATCCCGCACTCGCCGACACCGTTGTGGTGTACGTGCATCATGATCTGAAACGCGACTTCCTGCGACTTGTTGAAGAATTTCTCGACGACGTGGACGACGAACTCCTGGGGAGTGTAGTCGTCGTTCAGCAAGAGAACCCGGTAGAGGCTCGGTCGCTTGGTCTTCGGCTTGGTGCGGGTGATGATGGCGGTTCCGGACCGGCCGTCATCCGTACCACCCGGTTCGCGTGGCTCGTCCGTCGCCCGCACATCGGTGACGCGACGCTGGAGCGTGAAGGTCTCGGGGCCGTCCGCGCGTGAGGATTCGCTGCCCCGTATCAGGACGTCGGTCATCTGAATCGCATCGACCCCTTGGTGCGGCATGCTGCTTGGTGGCTGCTTCATCCGCGGGTCGCGCCGGCGAGGCGCGCTCGCATCGCTGGTAATCTATAGGGCCATCGGCTGCTTCGCCAGTCGGCTGCGCGCACTTGTCCGAGACGGCCGCGGACCGGCGTTCCGAACCGCCCGGACGGTGTTCCGCGATCGCCCGGTCCCGAACACGAAAATGGCCCCGTGCGATCGATCGCACGGGGCCGGACTGGCAAAACGTCTGGGCTCGCGGCGGGACCGTTCGCCCGACGCGGGAAGGCCGTGTGTCAGGCTGCCTTCTGGTCGGCAATGGAGAAGCCGGGAAGCTTTGGGAAAGCCGTGAGATCGAAGGCCTTCGGATTGAAGAACGTCTTCGGATCGAACAAGGTCTTCGGATCGAAGAAAATCTTGAGGTCGAACGGCGCCTTGGTCTGGAGCGGCGCGCCGACCTCCTGGGCGAGGCCCTGGTACAGGTCGGTCATCACCTTGGCCTGATTCTGGAGGCGCTCGTAGGACGCCTTGAGGTACTCGGCCTGGATCTCCAGGGCGGACTGGAGCGTGCGCGCGGTGGCGAGCTTCTTCATCGCCGCGGCGCCGGCGCTGTAGGATTCCTTGGCGAAATCGGCCATCTCGATGCTGGCGGTTTGATGGGTCTTGGCGAGCGAGGAGACGCTCTTCATCACAGTGGCGAGGCCGGCCTTGTTCATCTCGGCGGCCTTCTCGTACATCTGCGTCATCTGACGATCCTTCCGCCCCCGCGGGGCTACCCTGATGTGTCGGGCCATTGCCCGCGAGGCCGAGACCGGCCGGGGCCTTTTGTGTGCGATGCAACATAAGACGTCAAGCGATATATTGCATCGCAATATGACGGTCGGATCCGGCGAATTGGTCTCGCTGCATTAACCGGGCCGTAACTGCGTCCACCTAGCCTGATTGACAGATGTTGCGGGGTTACGGCGGCACGGCCGCACCCCCGCCGAGATGTTGCGGTGCAAGCCGGCCCGCGGGTCGTGCAGGTCGAGGCAGTGAGTCGTGATGCGTAGCCATACTCCCCGCGTCGGCCGGGTGCCTGCCCTCTCGGCCGCGATCGCCGCAGCCGCCGTCCTGGCCGCCCTCGCCTCCCCGGCTGAGGCGCGACGTGGCCATCATCACCGCGGTGGCGGCGGTGGCGGCTACAATCCGCCCTACGCCGCCATGGTGGTGGACGTGAAGACCGGCAAGACGCTGCATGCGATCAACGAGGATTCGCTGCGCCACCCGGCCTCCATCACCAAGGTGATGACGCTCTACATGCTGTTCGAACAGCTGGAGCGCGGACGCTACACCCTCGAGTCGCCGCTCACCATCTCGTCCTTCGCGGCCTCCCAGGCCCCCTCGAAGCTCGGCCTGCGGCCGGGTTCCACCATCGAGGTCGAGGATGCGATCAAGGCGATCGTGACGAAGTCGGCCAACGATGTGGCCTGCGCCATCGGCGAGAACATCGCCGGCTCGGAACCCCGCTTTGCCGAGATGATGACGCAGAAGGCCAAGGCCCTCGGCATGAGCCGCACTCACTATGCCAATGCCTCCGGTCTGCCGGATGCCGACCAGATCACCACGGCGCGCGATCTCACGATCCTCGCTCGGGCGATCCAGGATCGCTTCCCGCGCTATTACAAGTACTTCCAGACCCGCTCCTTCGCCTTCCGCGGCCGGGTCATCGGCAATCACAACCGCCTCCTCGGCAATGTCCAGGGCGTGGACGGGATCAAGACCGGCTACACACGCGATTCCGGCTTCAACCTGATGACGGCGGCCAAGCTCGACGACCGTCAGATCGTGGCGATCGTGCTGGGCGGCAAATCCGGCGCCAGCCGCGACCGGATCATGGCCGACCTCGTCCGCCAGTCCCTGCCCCGCGCCTATGCCGGTGCCCGCCAGGCTCCCTCGACCATCGAGGTCGCGGAGCGCGCCCGCCCGGCCGTGGTCGCCGACGGCGCCTCGCGCACCCGGACACAGGTGGCTTCCGCCGACGACGAGGATGTTGAGACCACGGCGTCGACCCTGCGCGCTGGCCAGCCTCTCGATATCAGCCCCGCCCGCACCGCCACCACGACGCCCGGCAGCGCCGGCATGAAGTGGCGCTCCGGCGCGCTCCCGGCATCGGCGCAGGCCTATGCGCCGGCAGGCGGCCAGGCCGCCTTCCCGGCCGGCGGCAAGAGCGATGCCCGCTTGGCGTCCATCGACGGTCCTCGCGCCGAGGCGGCGAAACCGGTTTCCGGCGCGCGGATCACCCCAACGGCCTGGGTCATCCAGCTCGGCGCCATGGACGACGAGGACAAGGCGAAATCCATGCTGTCCGAGGCCCGCAGCCGGGCCGGCGGCGCACTCTCGAAGGCTTCGCCCTATACGGTGAAGGTCGAGCATGGCGGCGCGACCCTGTTCCGCGCCCGGTTCTCGGGCTTTGCCGAGCAGGACAGCGCACAGGATGCCTGCAACGCGCTGAAGCGCAACGGCTTCAATTGCTTCGCCACCCGCAGCTGAGTTCGCGCTGACGGGTTCGCAAGGGAGCGGCGCCCCTTCGGGCGTTCCGGCTCAGGACACGGGCGCCCGGTTCGTATCGCCGGACGGCCATACTCTCGACATTCCCTGTCTGACAACGCGCGTGGAGTATCAGCGATGTCGGTTGTTAAGCCTGTCACGGGCCGCGTTGACGCGGGCCGCCTGCTCGGCCGTGCCTCCTTGGTCGGGGTGCAGCCGCTTCATCAGCGTCCGGTGAGCCGCGCGGACCTGCTCCAGGGACGCCCCGCGCTCAAGCCCCAGGATCTCATAGGCCTCCTGCTCCGTCATCGCCCCTGGATACGCCGCGCGGCGCGGCCCCGGGTCGGGATTGCCCTGAGCGTCTACACGCCAACCGGGATGCCGGCGGTCGAGATACGCCTCTAGCCGACGGGCGGTGTCGGCATCGCGTCCGAAGAGGGCGACGAGGGCGGGCAGCGGAATCACCGACAGGGGTTGGCCGGCATAGGGACCTGCCAGGGCAATCCCCTCCCCCGCTGCATCGAAGCGGATGGTGGCCCCCGAGAGTCGGCGCGGATCGTAGCGGGCGGCAAGGCTCCGGACCCGGCGGTTCAAGCCCGCCGACCCCTCCAGCAGCCAGATGGCACCGCCCCCGAGCAGGATGGCGAACTCGAGCCGGCCCCGCACTAGGCAGAGGGCCGCCAGCGCGAGGGCGGCGTAGCCCCCCACCTGCCGCAGGACGCGCGCCGTCAGGGCCGGATGGCGGATCTTCAGGTTCCGCCCGAACCACCACAGGAGAAGGAGCGCGACCGCTCCGGCAAGGAACGTCACCGGGCGAACCCGTACTCGGCACCGATCCGGCCGCCGACGCGCAACTTCACCCCGCCGACGTCACGGAAGCCCTGGCTGTCCGGCGCTGCCGGCTTCGGGCCCGCCACGCCGCAGCCGGGCTGGGGCGGCAGGCGGACGCCCTCGGGGGCACTCTCCGGGCAGAGATGGGGCTTTGTGCGCTCGGCGGCACCGGCGGCGAGGACACCGGCCAGCCAGAGCAGGACGGCGCAGGAGGGACGGTGGCTGACCATGGGTCACTTTCACTGGGCGATGGGTCGCTTTAGCGAGCGCTGCGCGGCGTGACGAGGGCCCGGCCTCAGAGCCGGCTCTCCGCCACGTCCGTGGTGGTGACGCGGACCCGGCGCGTGCGCCCGTCCCGCTCGACGATCAGGTCGATCGAGGCGCCGAGACCGGCCGCCTCCATGGCGGCGGTGAGATCGGCGAGGCGGTGGACCGGCCGGTCGCCGGCCCCCACGATGATGTCGCCGATCTCGCCCGTCTGCGCGTCGACGCCCTGCAGGCCGGCCGCGGCGGCCGGAGAGCTGCGCAGCACGCGCAGAACCACCACCCCGTCGATTCCGAGGCGGGCCGCGGTCGCCTCCTGCCCCGCGATGATGCCGATGCCGGGATTGCGCGTCCGTCCGTTGCGGATGAGCTCGGGCACGACCCGGTTCACGACATCGACCGGGATGGCAAAGCCGATGCCGGCGCTCGCCCCGGAGGGCGAGAAGATGGCGGTGTTCACGCCGATGAGGCGCCCGGCGGAGTCGAGGAGCGGACCGCCGGAATTGCCCGGGTTGATCGCCGCATCGGTCTGGATGACGCCGGAAAGCTCACGTCCCGCGCTGGTGGGCAGGCGACGCTGCAGGGCGCTGATCACGCCGGTGGTCAGGGTGTGGTCGAGGCCGAACGGGTTGCCGATGGCGAAGACCGACTGGCCGACCTTGAGGTCGGCCGAAGTGCCGATGGCCAGGGGCTGCAGGGCCGCGGTGGTGCGCCCCAGGCGAATGACGGCCAGATCGTAGCTCGGGGCGGCGCCGACGAGGCTCGCCGACACGACCTCGCCGGAGGACAGGCGGACCGCGATGGCGCCCCCACCCTGCGCAGCCGCCGCGACCACGTGGTTGTTGGTGACGATGTGCCCGGCCGCATCCCAGATGAAACCGGTCCCGGTCTGCGAGCCCCCGCCCGGCTCACCGCCCTCGTTGTCGACCCCCATCAAGGCCCGCCCCTGGGCCGCGGCCTGCACGAAGACATGAACCACGGACGGGCTGGCGCGGGCGAAAAGCTCCACCGTCGCCGTCTCGGCGGGCGCCAGATCGCCGCGGGCGGTGATCGCCCGCGCGGTGTCCGCCGAAAACAGGAAGCCGGTCAGGTAGGGCTGCGCCACGAAGAGCGCGAGCAGGCCGAGGGCTGCAGCCGCGGCCCAGCGCAGAAAGCGATCCGCCGGCCGCGGGGGAGACCGATCGGGCATGTGTCATCCTCTTCACCATACTGCGAAAACCGCGTCGCGTCGCATCGCCATTAACTGGGCGGTGACGCAATGGCCTTCAACTGGCTCGGTACCGTGACGGGCCAGGGTGCGTCAGCACACCGAAACCCGTTTTGGCGAAAGATAAACAACGGCTCGACATTGTCAGCCGAGGCGACAAACAGAACGAGAGGGCGTCCAAAAGCAGCCATATTCTGCGCGCTGATCAGCAACGGCGCGCTTTGTATGAGGGAGGGAGCGTTCAGGTGCGGATGAGCATTTCATCCCTGTCTGAAATGACCTCAAAGCTGCCTTAGAGATGCTTCCATTCACCCGGATAGACGTCCCGCAGCAAATGTTCAGGTTCGAGGTCGTACAGACCTTTCACCGGGCCGCCGGCATCGCGGGGAACGACCCTCACGATCAAAGGAACACACACATGGAAACCCAAGCCCTGGAACGTCCCGCCGATCTGACGATCTGGCGTACCGCTCCGGTTCCGGCTCCCCTCGCTCAGCCCGCGCGCTACCGGACCCTGCGTGAGGCCATCGAGGCTGCCGCCGGCGCCCTGTCCGATCCGGCCAAGCAGCCCTGGATCATCACGGAGGATGGCGAGGTGCTGTCGCCGAACTGGATCCGGACCTACCTGAACTGAACCGACCCGCCGGCGCCGTCGCGTCCGTCGTCCCGCGAGCCGACCGCAGCCCTAGGCGCGGCCGGCTCGCGCGCCTCCCAGAGGCGCCTCCACCGATATCCTGCGGCCTGAGGCCGAGCCCTCGCTCCGCGATCCCGAATGCCGGATCGCGTGCAAATCCTTCCACCCGTTTCACAGGCATGCGTGTGCGCGTGATCGCGCGCCCGAACACCGGGTCGCGCGCGGAGCCCAAGGCGCGTCGTGCCTGGGGCGTCCGTCTGCACCGTCCGGAGCAGGTACAAAAAAAGGCCGCTCCGAAGAGCGGCCCGAAGTCTAGGGAGGAAACGCCCAAGAAGGGCTGCCGAACCGCGACGCCATCGCGGTCCCGCAACGCACAATCTAAAGTGCGACGCACAAAAATCAAGGCCTTTGCACGTCGTTCAACCCGTTTTCTGGAGCTTGAGCTCGGCGTTCCCTGAGGCACCGAGCAGGCCGCGCCGGGGCGCGATCTCAGTGCTCGCTCAAAAGCTGCGCGATCTCGGCCTTGAGGGCCTCCGAGAGGTCCTTGCGCTCGAGGGCGTAGGCGATGTTCGCGGTGAGGAATCCGAGCTTCGAGCCGGTATCGTAGGTCCGGCCCTGGTAGTGCATGCCGAAGAAGGCCTGGTCCTTGGCGAGCTTGATCATGGCGTCGGTGAGCTGGATCTCGCCGCCGGCGCCCGTCTCCCCCGCCGACAGGATGTCGAAGATCTCGGGCTGGAGGATGTAGCGGCCGGAGATGATGAAGTTCGAGGGCGCGGTGCCGGCCTTCGGCTTCTCCACCATGCCGTTGATCTCGAAGGTCTGGCCGAAGGTCTGGCCGACGCCGACGATGCCGTACTGGTGCGTCTCCTCGGGCTTCACCTCCTCGACCGCGATGACGTTGCCGCCGTGGCGCTCGTAGGCGGAGAGCATCTGCTGCATGCAGCCGCGGCTCAGCATGTCGGGCAGCAGCACCGCGAAGGGCTCGTCGCCGACGATCTCGCGGGCGCACCAGACGGCGTGCCCGAGGCCGAGCGGCGATTGCTGGCGGGTGAAGCTGGTCTGGCCCGCGGCCGGGAGGTCGCGCTTCAGGGCCTCGTAGGCCTCGGTCTTGCCCCGCTCCTGCAGCATGCGGTCGAGCTCGAAGGCAACGTCGAAGTGGTCTTCGATGACCGCCTTGCCGCGTCCCGTGACGAAGATGAAGTGCTCGATCCCCGCTTCGCGGGCCTCGTCGACGACGTGCTGAACGACCGGCCGGTCGACGACGGTGAGCATCTCCTTCGGAACGGCCTTGGTGGCCGGAAGGAAGCGGGTGCCCAAGCCGGCGACGGGCAGGACGGCTTTGCGAATCGGTTTCATCAAGCGAGACCCGGTAGCGAGGGGAGGTGAGGAAAACCCCGAGTGGATTGACGTTGCCTCGGTACAGCCTCCGCCCAGGGAAGGCGATAGAGCCATCGACGTAACGGGCATAACCGACAAGCTCGTTTTCCGATATATCGTCAGTGAAACGTTTGGGGAGAAGGTGTCATGGCGGTTCTTGTGACGGGCGGTGCGGGCTATATCGGCAGCCACATGGTGCTGGCACTGCTCGACGCCGGGCACGAGGAGGTTGTGGTCCTCGACGACCTTTCAACCGGGTTCGACTGGGCGCTTCCACCTGAGGTGAAGCTCGTCATCGGCGATGTCGCCGACCAGTCGCTCCTTACGGAAGTCATCCTCCAGCATCGTATCGACGCCATCGCGCACTTCGCCGCGCGCATCGTCGTGCCGGATTCGGTCGCGGATCCCCTACAGTATTACTTGGCCAATACCGTCAAGACCCGGGCCTTGATCGAAACGGCGGTTCGCTGCGGGGTCAAGCACGTGATCTTCTCCTCGACGGCTGCGGTTTACGGCGAGCCGGAGGTCGTGCCGGTGCCGGAGGATCTGCGGCCGTCGCCGATCAATCCGTACGGACGCTCCAAACTGATGAGCGAGTGGATGATCGCCGATGCGGCCAAGGCCCACGGCTTCTCCTACGTCATCCTGCGCTACTTCAACGTGGCCGGAGCCGACCCGCGGGGCCGCACGGGGCAATCGACGCCCAACGCCACCCACCTCATCAAGGTCGCGACCCAGGCCGCCCTCGGGCAGCGGACGCATCTCGAGGTCTTCGGCACCGATTACCCGACGCGGGACGGTTCGTGCCTGCGGGACTACATCCAAGTTTCCGACCTCGCCGAGGCCCATCGCGTCGCCCTGAACCACCTGCGGTCCGGCGGCGAAAGCCTGACCCTGAACTGCGGCTACGGGCGCGGCTACTCGGTCCTCGAGGTGATCGACGTGGTCAAGCGGGTCTCGGGGCGCGACTTCGAGGTTCGGCTCTCGCCGCGCCGTCCCGGCGATCCGGCCCAGATCGTCGCCGAGGCCCAGCGGATCCGCGATCTCGGCTGGACGCCGCAGAACGACGACCTCGACCAGATCGTCGCCCAGGCTTTCGCCTGGGAAGAGACCCTGACCCGGCGCAACCGTCTGTGAGGGGCTGGGCGCCGCTCGCCCTTGCGGGCATGCTCGGGGCCGGAACGGTGCTGGCGGCGGGCGGTCAGCCTGTACCGCCCGCAACGACGGCGGAAGCACAGTCCCGCTTCGCCGCCTTCATCGCCGCGCTGCGACCGGAGGCCGAGGCGCGGGGCGTCTCGGCCCGGACCTTCTCGGCGGCCTTCGCGGGGATGTCCGGACCCGATCCCGACATCCTCGCCCGCACGCGCAAGCAGGGCGAGTTCGGGCGTCCGGTCTGGGACTACCTCGTCGGCGCAGTCTCGCCCGGCCGGATCGCCCGGGGGCAGGCCCACGCCAAGCGGCTCGCGTCCGTCCTCGCGCGGATCGAGGCGCGCTACGGCGTGCCGCGCTGGATCGTGCTGGCGTTCTGGGGCGTCGAGTCGGATTTCGGCGCAAGCGGCGGCAGCGTCCCGACGATCCGGGCCCTCGCGACCCTGGCGGAGGCGCGGTTCCGCGGCACGCTGTTCCGCGATGAACTCCTGGCCGCCCTCACCATCCTGGAGCGGGGCGACGTCACGCCGGAGCATATGAAGGGTTCCTGGGCCGGGGCCATGGGGCAGGTGCAGTTCCTGCCGTCCAGCTTCCTGGCCCACGCGGTGGATTTCGACGGCGACGGGCACCGCGACATCTGGGGATCGGAAGCGGACGCCTTGGCCTCCATCGCCGCCTACCTCAAGACCCTGGGCTGGAACCCGGCCTTCTCCTGGGGCTACGCGGTCACCCTGCCGGCGGGGTTCGATCTCGCCCGCTATCGCGGCGGCCTCGCGGATTTCGCCCGGCGCGGGGTTCGACGCACCGACGGTCAGGCCCTGCCGGATGCGGGCACCGCCAGCCTGTTCCTGCCGGGCGGCCTCGGGGGGCCGGTCTTCCTGATCACCGACAATTTCGAGGTGGTCCGCGCCTACAACACCTCGGATTCCTACGCGTTGGCGGTGGGGCATCTCGCCGACCGACTGGCCGGTCGGCCGGTCCTCGCCGCGCCCTGGCCGGTCCGCGACGCACGCCTCGACAAGGCGGGGCTGCAAGCCCTCCAGGCGGGCCTCACGGAGCGCGGCCTCTACGCGGGCGAGGCGGACGGGCGCGCCGGACCGAAGCTGCGGGAGGCGGTGCGGCAGTACCAGATCGCCGAGGGCCTGCCGGCGGACGGCTACGCGACGCCGCGGTTGCTGGAACACCTGCGGGGGCGGCCTTAGACCTCGGCGGCATCCTCCTCTAAGGTGTCGGCCACCCGACCGGTCCTCCGGTCCGATTGATCGAGGCGTCCCATGACCTTGCCGGCATCGCGCGCGGCCTGGTGTTTCCTCTCCGGTCTGTCCCTGCTCCTCGCCGGCGCCGGGCCGGCCTGTGCGCAATGGGGCGATTCCTACGACGCGCCCCGGGGCGGCGACTACCAATCCCCCCGCCGCCGGGCCCGGGACTATTACCGGGACGACGACGGCTACGCCGCCCGACAGGCGAACCGGCGCTACGCGCCTCCGCCCCAGGAGGCGCCGCGCCAGTTCTACTGGCCCTGGGGCGGGGCGGGGCGATCCTCCCAGGG
>NZ_JCBANU010000039.1:0-27806 GCF_059816145.1 Methylobacterium sp. 001424705
CCGCCGGCCCGCGCTGTTCTCGGGCTGATCCGAGAGTCTGTCAGGAGTCCTGAACCTGACAGATTCTCGGGTCCTTTCGTCTCGTTTATCTGTTCGGGATAACCGGTTTCCACGGATCCCCAACAAACGCTAGACCGCGTCGCCGATGACCCCGGCCTCGTCCTGGGCCTGCAGCACGTCGGGGCGGGGCATCGAGATGATGTTGTAGCCGGAATCGACGAAGTGGATCTCGCCGGTGACGCCGCCCGAGAGATCCGAGAGCAGGTACATCGCCGAGCCGCCGACCTCCTCCTGGGTCACCGTCCGGCGCAAGGGGGCGTGCGCCTTCTGGTGGTTGAACATCAGGCGGGCATCGGCGATGCCCGCCCCGGCCAGGGTCCGCATCGGGCCCGCCGAGAGGGCGTTGACCCGGATGCCGTCCGGGCCGAGGTCGCCCGCGAGGTAGCGCACGGAGGCCTCGAGGGCCGCCTTGGCGACCCCCATGACGTTGTAGTTCGGCATGATCCGGGTCGAGCCGCCATAGGTCAGCGTCAGGAGCGAGCCGCCGCGGGGCATTCGCTTGGCTGCGCGCTGGGCGATCTCGGTGAAGGAGAAGCAGGAGATCGTCATGGTCCGCGAGAAATTCTCGCGGGTGGTGACGTCGACGTAACGGCCCTTGAGCTGTCCCTTGTCGGAGAACCCGATGGCGTGGACGACGAAGTCGAGGCCCTCGGGGAAACGCGCGTCCAGGGCGGTGAACAGCGCGTCGACGCTGGCGATGTCCTCGACATCGCAGGGCAGGACGATGTCCGAGCCGACGGAGGCCGCCAGCGGCGACACCCGGCGCCCCAGCGCGTCGCCCTGGTAGGTGAAGGCCAGCTCGGCCCCGTGGCGGTGCAGGACCTTGGCGATGCCCCAGGCGATCGAGTGATCGTTGGCGACCCCCATGATGAGGCCGCGCTTTCCCGCCATCAAACCCGTCATGCACGTCCCCCGGTCGCGGATCCTCGGGCCCCTCGGACCCGTCATCGTTGGTGGGAGGCTTAGCGCGGGGGTCGTGGCCCTGTCCAATCCCACCGGAGCCGAAGGCGCCTTCGCCGAAACGCAAAGGCCCCGTCGTGCGGGAGCCGCGACGGGGCCTTTGGGTGCAGGCGGGGCGGCGCGGCGGCTAGAAGTAGCCGTCGGTGTCGCAATTGGCGCGGTCTATCATGACCTGCTTGATGTAGACGGCCGTGGTCCCGGCAAGGGCGAGGCCGCCGACGGTTCCCAGCGTGAACCACAACATGGCTGTGCCTTCCAGCAATCCCGAGAAACAAGGAACGGCGGAAGGTCTCTCCAGTTCCTTAACGGGCCGGGCCGGACGTTAAGCCTGATCCGGATCCGTCGCCCTCAGGCGTCGACGTGCTTGAGGACGAGCGTCGCGTTGGTGCCGCCGAATCCAAAGGAATTCGACAGGACGTGCCCGAGCTTGGCCCCGTCACGGCGCTGGCGCAGGATCGGCATATCGGCGAAGGCCGGGTCGATCTCGTCGATATGGGCGCTCTCGCAGATGAAGTCGTTGTTCATCATCAGCAGCGCGTAGATCGCCTCCTGCACGCCCGTCGCGCCGAGGGAGTGGCCGGTGAGGGACTTGGTGGCGGCAATCGGCGGACAGTCGTCGCCGCGCCCGAAGACCTCGCGGATCGCCTCGATCTCCTTGTCGTCGCCCACGGGCGTCGAGGTGGCGTGCGGGTTGATGTAGTCGATCCTGGCGCCCTTCAGGCCCTCGATCGCCTGGCGCATGCAGCGGACCGCGCCCTCGCCGGAGGGGGCGACCATGTCGTGCCCGTCCGAGGTGGCGCCGTAGCCGGCGATCTCGCCGTAGATCGTCGCGCCGCGCGCCCTGGCGTGCTCCAATTCCTCGAGCACCAGCACGCCGGCACCGCCCGCGATGACGAATCCGTCGCGGTTGGCGTCGTAGGCGCGGGACGCCCGGGCGGGGGTGTCGTTGTACTTCGAGGACATGGCGCCCATGGCGTCGAACAGCACCGAGAGCGTCCAGTCGAGGTCCTCGCAGCCACCCGCGAAGATGATGTCCTGGCGCCCGCCCTGGATGACCTCGGCAGCGTTGCCGATGCAGTGGTTCGACGTCGCGCAGGCCGAGGAGATCGAATAGTTCACGCCCTTGATCTTGAACCAGGTCGCCAGGGTCGCCGAGGCGGTGGAGGACATGGCCTTGGGCACGGCGAAGGGGCCGACGCGCTTGGGACCCTTGTCGATCGCGATGGCGGCGGATTCGACGATGACCTTCGTGGACGGTCCGCCCGAGCCCATGATGATGCCGGTGCGATCATTGGAAATGTCGCCCGCCTCCAGGCCGGCGTTCCGGATCGCCTGGTCCATGGCGACGTGGTTCCAGGCGGTGCCGCCGCCGTGGAAGCGCATGGCGCGCCGGTCGACGACGCCCTCCGGGTCGAGGGTGGGGCGGCCCTCGACCTGGCTGCGGAAGCCGTGCTCAGCGTAGGAGGCCGAACGCCCGATGCCGGACTTGGCCTCGCGCAGGGAGGCGAGGACTTCCTCGGTGTTGTTGCCGATGGATGAGACGATGCCCATCCCGGTGATCACGACACGCCGCATGGACACGATGCTCTCCGCCGCCGGGGCTTGTTCTTCGCGGTGCTTGTTCTCGAGACGGCACCTTCGCGTGGATTCAGGTAGGACTCGGGCGTCCCGATCTCAACCGCGTCGGGCTCAGCCGCCCGCCGCCTGGGCCTGGAACAGCGCGACGCGCAGGTCCTTGGCCTCGTAGATCCGGGTGCCGTCGGCCTCGAGCCAACCGTCGGCGATGCCGAGCACGAGCTTGCCGAGGCGCACCCGCTTGATGTCGATGCCGTAGACGACCTTGGTCACCGTCGGCAGGACCTGGTCGGTGAACTTGACCTCTCCGACGCCGAGCGCCCGGCCGCGGCCGGGGGCGCCGAGCCAGCCGAGATGGAACCCGACGAGTTGCCAGAGGGCGTCGAGGCCGAGGCAGCCGGGCATCACCGGATCGTTCTTGAAGTGGCAGCCGAAGAACCAGAGGTCCGGTCGGATGTCGAACTCGGCCAGCACGTGGCCCTTGCCATGGGCGCCGCCCTCGGAGCCGATCGAGACGATGCGGTCGAACATCAGCATCGGCGGCAGGGGCAGCTGCGCGTTCCCGGCGCCGAACAGCTCGCCACGGCCGCAGGCGAGCAGTTCCTCGTAGGAATAGTGCGAGGCCCGCTGGGGCGCGGCGGTCGCCGGGGCGGTGCCCGACGGAGCGTTCGGATCGGAAGCGGAAGACATGATGAGCGGATCGGTCCTCAGGGTTGGGTCCGGGGCGCACGTGGCCCCCTCGGCGTCGCGCCACCGGCGCCGGAACGGACACGGCACGGGCCGATCCGGCCGACGCTGCGGCGTGAAATCGGCGCTTCGTTAACACAGGGCTTGTGCGCCTCAAAGCTGCCCGCCCGCTCGAAGCGTCCCAATCCGCGGCCGCCGCTCGGAGGCACGACGGGACGGAGGGGGCCGCCGCGTAGGGCAGGGCCAGCCCCGCGTGCGGCTCGGGTTGCGATGCGGCAGCGGGTTCCGTATACATATCCGCTGAGTTTCCCGTTTTCCGCGTGGGATGTTTGTACGCCCGATGTCGAACCTTCTGCCCCTGCAGGCCGTGCTGAACGCGCGGGCCTCCGTTCCCGGCGGCGACATGGCCGCCGGCCGTCGCGGTTGCCCGCTGTCGGATCTGCGCGATCGCCTGCGCCGGGCGGGCCTGCGCCCGACCCGCCAGCGCCTGTCCCTGGGCTGGCTGCTGTTCGGCCGCGGCGATCGCCACCTCACGGCGGAAATGCTCTACGACGAGGCGATGCGCGCCAAGGTGCCGGTGTCGCTGGCCACCGTCTACAACACGCTGCACCAGTTCACCGAGGCCGGCCTCCTGCGTCAGCTCGCCCTCGACGGATCGAAGGCCTACTTCGACACCAACCCGAGCGAGCACCACCACTTCTTCCTTGAGGACGAGGGACAGGTGTTGGACATGCCCGATTGCGGGATCACCGTGGATTCCCTGCCAGACGCCCCCGAGGGCATGGAGATCGCCGGCGTCGAGGTGATCGTCCGCCTGCGCCGCCGTGGCCCGGTCGCCCGCAAGGCCTGACCGCCCGCCGAATCCGCACGCACCGTCATCGAGGCCCGGGCAACCGGGCCTTTTTCTTTGGCGCGGTGCCCTGACGCGCCGCGCAACGATGCCGCGCCTCGCGAAGTTATCGCCGGCGCGCCGTCCTCCCATCCCATCGAAACCGGACCCATATGGCCCCCACTCGCATCGTCTGCGTCCGCCACGGCGAATCGACCTTCAACGCCGCGCACCGCCTGACCGGACAGGATCCCGGCCACGTCGACGCCCGCCTGACCGAGCGGGGGCAGGGCCAGGTCCGGGCGGCCCGGGCGGCCCTGCACGACATCCCCTTCGATCTGGTGGTGACCTCGCCCCTGACCCGGGCGATCCAGACCACCCAGGGCATCTTCGGCGACCATCCGAGCCGCCCGCGCATCCTCGTCGAGGTCCTGCATCGGGAGTGCCAGGAGAGCAGCTGCGATGTCGGCCGGGCCGCCTCGGTGCTAGCCGCCGAGTTCCCGGACGTCGCCGTCGACCATCTGCCGGAGATCTGGTGGCATGCCGAGGGCGCGCCCGACGCCCGCGGCGTGCATATCGAGCCGCGCACCCTTTTCGACGCCCGCGTCCTCGGCTTTCGCGACTGGCTCGCGGCTCGGCCCGAGCACAGCATCGCGGTGGTCGGCCACGGCACCTTCTTCTATCACCTGACGGGCGTCTGGCTCGACAACTGCCAGACCGTGACCTTCGACCCGATGGCGGCGCCCGCCCCGGTCTGAGCCGGGCTCTACGCGAGCCCCGACCGCGCGGCGTCCAGGCGCCGCTGCACCAGCGCGCGGTCGAGAGGCGCCGCCCGGCGGCCGATCTCCAGGGCCTCGTCGAGGATCGCCACGGCGCTCGCCCAGACCTCCGGCACGAAGGCCGCGGCACCCTCCGCGACCTCGGCCGCACAGCGCGCATCCGCGAAGGCTTTCCCGGCGGCGGTGGCGGCCCGGGCGACCGCCGCGGCCCGAGCGCCCTGCCTCCAGGCCCCGCGCTGCGAGGCCTCCTGCGCCCGCGCGCCGCCCTGCCAGGCGGCGTCCCGGGCAACCGCCCGGGCCCGGTCCGTATCCGCCGCCCCGTCGCAGGCCGCTGCCAGGGTGGGCAGGCCCGCCAGATCCAGGAGGGGCGGCAGGATGCGACGGACGCTCGCCAGGGCGAGGAAGGCGACGCGCTCGGCCTCCACGGCCGGGACGTCCGCCGAGCCGGAGAGCCGCAGCACGAAGGCCATCAGGCGCGGCCGCTCGGCATCGGGCATCGCATCGTTCAGGCCGAGGGCGTAGGCGGACAGGGGTGGCGAGAAACAGGGCGGGCAATCGGCCGAGGCGCGGATCGCCCGATAGGGCAGGCCGGCGGCCACGATCGCCGCCTCGTTGATGCAGGTGCCGCCATCCGGACCTGGAAAATCGTGCGAGCCGGCCAGCAGCCGCCAGTTCAGGATATGCTCGAAGCCCGCCGCCATGCCCGCGCTCTCTCCGTCTTCGGATCGCGAGAGTGCCACGGCCTCACGGGCTTGGCGAGGGAGAGCGTGGCGAGGGAAGGCTTGGCGAGGGAAGGCTTGGCGAGGGAAGGCTTGGCGAGGGAAGGCTTGGCGAGTAAGGGCGCCAGAGGCGTCAGCCGCCGAGATCGGCCGCGAGCCCGGCCAGCATGGCGAGGCCGAGCACCAGCACGAAGGCGCCGGCCAGGAGTTCGAGGCCGCCGACCGCGAGCACCCCGGCCCGTCCGCGTCCGCCCGCGAGGCGCAGGGCGAAGGCCTTGGCGAAGACCGCGAGGCTCGCCAGCGTGCCCGTGGTCAGCGCGGTGCCGAGGGCCATGGCCAGGGTCGCGGCGATGCCGGCGGCCAGCAGGCCCTGCGAGGCGGAGAAGACCAGGATCAGCACCGCCCCGGCGCAGGGGCGCGTGCCCGCGGCCAGCACGACGCCGGCGCGCTCGCGCCACGAGTCGAGCCGGGCCAGGGCCGCGGCGTCGTTCAGGTGGACGTGGCCGCAGCCGGGGGCGCAGGTCGGATCGGTGCGGCCGGCCAGTCGGCCGGCCTTGCGCCAGGTGACGCTGAGGCCGAGGAGCGCCACGAGGGCGAAGCTCACGGTCTCGATCACCGTGCCGGCGCGGGTCATGCCGGCGGCGGTGGCGCCGAGCACCAGGGTCCCGATGCCCACCAGGGCGATGGCGACCAGGGCCTGGAGCAGGGCGGCGGCGAAGCTGAGGCTGAAACCGCGGGTGAGGGCCCGCTCGCCGGCGACGATGTAGCCGGCGATCACCGCCTTTCCGTGGCCCGGTCCGGCGGCGTGGAAGACGCCGTAGGCGAAGCCGAGGAGCATCATCGGCCCCCAGGCGCCGCCCGCCTTGAGGGACTGCACCGCGGCCTGGAGGCTGCGGGAGAAGCTCGCCTGCAGGGCGAGGATCCGGCCCCCAAGGCCGCTGGCGGACGGGGTGGCCTCGCGAAACCCGATGCCGAAGGGCGAGCGCGGCGGCGGCGCGGTGACGCTCGGGCTCACCAGCCAGGCGAGGCCGGCGACGACCAGGGTCGCGAGGGCGACGGCCGCCAGGACGAGGACGACCTGCCGGGCGAGGCGGGACCGGCCGTCCGGGCGGGCGGCGTCGAGGGCGGTGCCTACGGACACGCGACGATGATCCGGTTGGCGAACTGGACGCCGTAGTTCGAGGCCGAGGTCAGCGCCTCGAAGAACGCCTCCGACATGCCCGGTTTGGCATCGCCGGGCTTGGCATCGGCGGTCTTGGCGTCCGGGGTCTCGGTCTTGGGTCGGGTGAGGGTGGCGGCGCAGCCGGTCGGCGCCCCGGCGAGGCGGGCGGCATCCACGCCCTCCGCCAGGCTGAAGGCGACGAAGAAGGTCGGGTCGTAGACCTCCAGGGCCGTGACGCCGCGGCCCTGCGCCACCGGCGTCTTCAGGGGCAGGAGGAAGCTTAGGGTCAGCTTGTCGCCCTCCATCGCCATGCGGGGCTCGACGGGATCGGCGAAGGCCTGCTCCTTGCCGCCGACCTTCATTTTCGTGAAGTAGGCGAATTCGGCGAGGTTGGCGGTGTTCTCGGCGGCGAGGCCTGCGAGTTCGTCCGGCGTCAGCTTGCCGTCGTTGTTCGTGTCCAGCCCCTGGGTCACGAAGGCCGAATACGAGGCATCGAAGGTCCAGGCGTGGCGGACGCCGGTGACGCGGCCGCCTTCGCCGTAGGCGATCTCGGCCTTGGTGGTCACCCAGACGTGGGGATGCGCCTGGGCGGGGAGCGCGGACAGGGCGGCCCCGAGGGCGGCTCCGGCCAGGGCGGCGATGCGGAAAAGCGAGGCGGTCGGCATGGCACGGGACGCTCGCGAGTCAGGGTAAAGACTTCGTAAAGCCGCGCCGGCCGCGGGGTCCGTCGCTGCGGACCGGTCTCCCGCCTCACTGGGGCAAAAGCGAGGCGTCGGCCCACGGGCGCTTGTGCATCCGGACCACGCGCCCCGGGACCTTTGAGGCCGTGTCGCGCAGGCGGGCGGGAGCGACGCCGACCGCGCTCGGCCCGCAGCCGGCCGGGGTCAGTCTCGCCGGGTCAGAGCGGCGATCTCGGCACGCTCCTCGGCGCTGAGGCCCGCGGCGGCCGCGGCCGGGCGGCGGCGGGACAGGCGCCAGAGCCCGAACAGGCCCAGGCCGATCACCGCGACCGGGGTCAGCCACAGGAGCAGGGTGTGCAGGGCGAAGACGGGGCGCAGCAGCACGTACTCGCCGTAGCGCCCGACCACGTAGGCCTGGACCTGCTTGTCGTCGTCGCCGGCAGTCAGGCGCTCGCGCACGATGAGGCGCAGGTCCCGGGCGAGGGGAGCGTCGGAATCGTCGATGGACTGGTTCTGGCAGACGAGGCAGCGCAGGCCCGACGAAATGTCCCGCGCACGCGCTTCCAGGGCCGGGTCCTTCAGCACCTCGTCCGGCTGGACCGCCAGGGCGCCGCCGACGGAGGCCAGCGTCAGCCCGAGCGCCAGGGCGAGGTGCGGGAGCACGGCCCGGCTCATTCGGCGGGGGCCATGCCGGGCGGGACGGGCTTGGCCCGTGCCCGCGCCGGGGCGCCGACGCGCATGCGCCGGTCGGTCAGGGAGATCGCGCCGCCCAGCGCCATCACCACGGCGCCGAGCCAGATCAGCAGCACGAGGGGCTTGTAGTAGAGCCGCAGGCCGATGGCGCCCTCCGGCAGGACCTCGCCGAGGCTGGCATAGACCTGGCTCGCGCCGATGGTCAGCAGGCCGGATTCCGTCACCGTCATCTTGCGGCTCGGATAGAACCGCTTGCCGGTCTCCACCGTGCCCACGAAGTCGCCGGCCGCGTTGCGGATGGTCAGGAAGGCGGTGGTCTCGGCGTAGTTCTCGCCGGTACGCGGACCGACCCGGTCGAGGGTCGCCATGTAGGGGCCGGAGGCGAGGGACTCACCGGGCTTCAGGGTCTTCAAGCCTTCCGTCGCCCAGCCCTGCGCGGCGATGCCCAGGACCACGACGCCGACGCCCGCATGGGCCATCGCGGTGCCCCAGGCGGAGCGAGGCAGGCCGGCGGCGCGGCGCCAGATCGCGGCGCCGCGGGCGCGGTTGCCGCCGTAGCCGCGGGCGCGGGACACGATCTCCATCGCGGAGCCGATGACGAGGTAGGCGCCGAGGCCGATCCCGACGGGTGCCATCATCGGGCCGCCCCAGGTCAGGGCCGTCACGGTGAGGCCGACCACCAGCGCGGCGGCCAGGGCCGCGAACAGGCGCTGCGTCGCCGCGTGCACGTCGCCGCGCTTCCAGGCCAGGGTCTGGCCGAAGGGCACGATGAGCAGCAGCGGGATCGCCAGGGGCACGAAGGTGTAGTTGAAGAAGGGCGGCCCCACCGAGATCTTCTCGGCGGTCAGCATCTCCAGCAGCAGCGGGTAGAGGGTGCCCACGAAGACGGTGGCGCAGCCGGCGGCCAGGAACAGGTTGTTCATCACCAGCGCGCCCTCGCGGGAGATCGGCGCGAAGATGCCACCTTGGCGCAGCATCGGCGCCCGCCAGGCGAACAGGGTGAGCGAGCCGCCGATGAACAGGATCAGGATCGCCAGGATGAAGACGCCGCGGGTCGGGTCCGTGGCGAAGGTATGGACCGAGGTCAGCACGCCCGAGCGGACGATGAAGGTGCCGAGGAGCGAGAGCGAGAAGGTGAGGATGGCGAGCAGCACCGTCCAGACCTTCAGGGCGTCGCGCTTTTCCATCACTACGGTGGAATGCAGGAGGGCGGTGCCGGCGAGCCAGGGCATCAGCGAGGCGTTCTCGACCGGGTCCCAGAACCACCAGCCGCCCCAGCCGAGCTCGTAATAGGCCCAGTACGAGCCCATCGCGATGCCGAGCGTCAGGAAGCTCCAGGCGATCAGGGTCCAGGGCCGCACGGCCCGGGCCCAGACCGCGTCGATGCGCCCGTCGATCAGCGCCGCGATGGCGAAGGCGAAGGTGATCGAGAAGCCGACATAGCCGACGTAGAGGAGCGGCGGGTGCACCGCGAGTCCGAAATCCTGGAGCAGCGGGTTGAGGTCGTTACCCTCTACCGGGGCCGGGCTCACCCGGGTGAACGGGTTCGAGGTCGTGATGATGAACAGCACGAACACGAAGGTGATCAGGCCCTGCACCGCCAGGGTGTTCGCCCGCAGGGTCGGCGGCACGGACTCGCGGGAGACAGCCACCAGCGCCCCGAACAGGGCAAGGATGAGGACCCAGAGCAGCATCGAGCCCTCGTGGTTCCCCCACACGCCGGAGATCTTGTAGAGGAAGGGCTTGGCCGTGTGGGAGTTCTCGATCACGTTGAGGACCGAGAAGTCCGACGTGACGTGGGCGTAGGTCAGCGCCCCGAAACTGAACAGGATGCAGGCGAAGGCGCCGAGGGCGGCGGGCGTCGCCACGGCCCGCAGGGCCTGGTCGCCCGAGCGGGCGGCCCAGACCGGCATCACCGCCTGGACCAGGGACAGGGCGAGCGCCAGGGCGAGCGCGAAATGGCCGACCTCGATCAGCAAGGCGGGGTGTCCTTCCAAGGGAGGATGTGCCGCGGGACGCGGGGCCGACTGGGGACGGGCCGGGGCGCGCGGGGCATCATCGCTCGCTGCGCTGGCCGAGGGTCTTGTCGCCGGCGACCGTCTGGGCCTCGGGGGCGGCCGCAGCGGGCTTGTCGACCAGGCCCTTGCCCTCCTGCCACCGGCCCTGCGCCTTGAGGGCGTCGGCGACCTCGCGCGGCATGTAGGATTCGTCGTGCTTGGCCAGAACCGTGTCGGCCCGGAACAGGCCGCCCGGCAGCAGGGTGCCCTCGGCGACCACCCCCTGGCCCTCGCGGAACAGGTCGGGCAGCAGGCCGCGGTACTGGACCGCGATGGTGGCGTTGGTGTCCGTCACCGCGAAGTCGACGGTCTGGTCCGGCCCGCGCTGGAGCGAGCCGTCCTTTACCAGGCCGCCCAGGCGGAAGCGCGTGCCCGGGGCCACGGTCTGCGCGGCCACCTCGGTGGGCGAGCGGAAGAACACGATCGACCCGCTCATGGCCGACAGGATCAGGCCGAGCGCCAACGCCAGCACGGCGCCGCAGGCGGCGATCAGGATCAGGCGGCGGCTCTTGCGGGTCACGTGGGCAGGATCCCGGTTGATGGCTCGGACGGTGGGGCGGCGCGCGTTCCGCGCCGGACCGCCCGGCGGGGTTTCTTGCAGGTTCCGGTGTCGGCCGGGGCGCCACCCGGGTCAAGGGCCGGGGCCGGGACCGATTGTCAGGGGCTCAAGGCTTTGCCGCCGCATTGCCGGGCTTCGCACTGGGCTGGAGGCTGAGCTCGCGCGACAATTCGCCGAGCCGCTCCATGGCCGCCGCATCGGGGCTCAGGGCCATGCGGGCCCGATCGAGGGCCTGCATGGCGCGCTCGCGCTCGCCGAGCACGCTGTAGGAGCGGATGAGGCGCAGCCAATCATCGACGCTGCCGCCCTTGGCCGCCAGGCGGCGGTCGAGACCCGCGACCATGCCGCGGATGGCAGCGTCGCGCTCGGCCACCGGCATCGCCTTGACGGCCGCGACGGCGGCCTCCGTGCCGGCTCGGGCGGCCTCGTCGGAGGCCGAACCGGTCCGGGCGGGAGGAGCGGAGGGCGTGGCTGCGGCCGCATCCGCTGGGGCCGCGGCCAGACCGGCCTCGGCGGCGATCGCGTCGAGGCGGATCTTCGCCTCGGGATCGTCGCCCAGGGCCTTGCGCGCCCGCTCCAGGGCGTCCTTCGCCTTGTCGCGCTCCTGGAGCACCCCATAGGAGCGCACGAGGCGCAGCCAGTCCTCCAGGCTCCCGCCCCGGTCGGCCAGGCGCTTGTCGAGGCTGTCGACCATGGCGCGGATGGCGCCGTCGCGGCTCGCCGGGGGCAGGGCCTGGAGGGCGGCCGCGGCGCCGGCCTCGGGGGCCTTCGTCTCGCCGGGCGCGGCCTCGCCCTTCAGGCGCGCCAGGTTCTCGCGGACGAGGGGCAGCCAGGGGGCGTCAGCCGGCGCCGCGTCGGCCATGGCCTGGAGGCGCTGGATCGCCTGGGGAATGTCGCCGTCGAGCTCGGCCGCCCGCGCCAGGTAGAATTTCGGCTTGGCGACCTGCCCGTCGAGGTCGACCGCCCGCTGGAAGATGGCCTTGGCCTGGGGCGTGACCGCGCCGTTGGCCGCCGCCACCAGGGCCTCGCCCCAGTCGGACAGGCGCTGCGCCGTCTCGCCGAGGATGCGGGTGGCGGCCTCGTAGGCATGGGCGGCGTCGTCGAAGCGGCCCATCCGCATGTAGACGGGGGCGAGCACGGACCAGCCGCGCCCGTCGGTGGGATCGGCCGCGAGCCGCGCCTCGATCTGGCCGATGGCCTTGAGCAGGTCCTGGTCGCCGCTCTGGGCGGACTGGCGCTCCGCCGCACTCTGAGCCGGCATGTGCGGCGAGCCGTAGAGACCGTAGGCGATGAGCGCGACCAGGGGGATGGTGGAGAGGGCGAAGGCCGAGGCCGCCCGGCGCTGGCGCAGGGCCGGCTCGGCGATGTCCTGGGCTGCCGGGACGCCGGCGCGGTTGGCGCGCAGCAGGCGCCGGGCCGCCTCGGTGCGCGCGGCCTCCGCCTCGGGGGGCGCGATCAGGCCGCGGGCCTCGTCGCGCTCGATCTCGCGGAGCTGGTCCTCGTAGAAGCCCGTCTCGGTGGCGAGGCCACCGCCCTCCGGCGGGGCGGCGGGATTGGCCCGGCGCGACATCGGCCAGAGCAGGGCGAACACCGCCGCGCCGGTCATGACCGCCAGTATGAACCAAAGTGCCGTCATCACGCCCCGAACGCTGCCCCGCTTGCATGTAGACGCGGGCCCCCGCCGGCACGATGCAGGCCTCGGGCGACACGGTGTCACGCGCAGCACGTCGGGGGGAGGACGCAACCCTAGAGCATGACGGCTTGCGGGGAAACCGGGTCCCGGGATCCCGGCCGGGGATCGGCGGCCCTCACGCCGGTGCGCGGCCCTCCGCGGGCCCGCGGCTCAGTGCGGGGCCACGCCGGCCGGCGCATCGCCCGGCACCTCGATCACCGCCCGCAGGCCGCCCAGCGTCGCCTCCTCCAGGCGGAAGCGGCCGCGATAGAGGGCCGCGAGATCGGCCACGATCGAGAGGCCGAGCCCGGAGCCGGGCTTGGTCTCGTCGAGTCGGCGGCCGCGCCCGAGCACGTCCGCCCGGTCCTCCGGGGCGAGGCCCGGGCCGTCATCCTCGATCGCCACGAGAAGGTGGGGATAATCGTTCTTGCCCACCGCCTCGGCGCGGATCGCCACGCGGCCGTGGGCCCATTTCGAGGCGTTGTCGACGAGGTTGCCGATCATCTCCTCGAAGTCCTGGCGCTCGCCCCGGAAGCGCAGGCCGGCCGGCACGTGGACCTCGTAGGCGATGTCCTTGTCGCGATAGATCTTGCCGAAGGTGCGCACGAGGCCGGCCAGCGCCGGCTCGACCTCCGTGGAGGTGCCGAGGGTGCCGGCGAGCGCCGCGGCCCGGGCGCGGTCGAGGTGGTAGTTCACCTGGTCGCGCATCACCGCGGCCTGCTCGCGGATCTTGGCCGCGAGGTCGTCGGGCGCATCGGCGGCGCCGACCTCGTTGACGATGATCGAGAGCGGGGTCTTCAGGGCGTGCGCGAGGTTGCCGACCTGCGTCCGCGCCCGCTCCAGGATCTCCCGGTTGGTCTCGATGAGAAGGTTCACCTCGCCCGCCAGGGGGGCGATGTCGCGCGGATACTCGCCGGTGATGCGGTCCGATTCGCCCCGCCGGATGGCGCCCAGCGCCGTGCGCAGCTTGGCGAGCGGCGCGAGGCCGAAGCGGATCTGCAGCAGGGTCGTCAGGGCGAGCGACAGGCCGAGGAGCCCGAAGGTGACCATCAGCGAGAAGCGGAAGCGGTCGACGTCGTTCTCGATCTCGTCGGCGGGGCCGGCCACCCGCACGGTGTAGCGGCCCTCCTCGCCGAGATCGACGTCGCGCTCGATGATGCGCAGGCGGCGCTCGTCCTGGGCCCGGCCGTAGCCCTGGCGGATCTGGCCGATGCCCGCCTTGCTGTCGGGGGTGGCGGCAGCCTTCAGGGGCACGCCCACCAGGGAGCGCGAGGTGCGCAGGTCGCGCGGCTTCGCGTCGGGCCGGCCGATCTGCCAGTACCAGCCCGACAGGGGCAGGTCGAAGCGCGGATCGCTCAGGGTGAAGGACCGGCTCTCGGGGTCGTTGGGCGAGACGAGGTCGGTGGCGAGGTTGTTGGCGTAGACCAGCAGGCGGCTGTCGAAGGCGCGCTCGGTGTTCTCGCGGTACAGGGTCGTGAGGATCCAGGCGGCGATGAGCAGGATCGCCGAACTCGCCAGCAGCGCCGAGGTGGCGAGGCGCACCGCGATCGAGCGGCGGCGCATCGGGAGCCAGGAGGGGGAGGGAATCATGCTGGCCAAAGTCTGGGTTGCAGCCGATCTGCGTTGCAGCCGAAAATCAACGCGACGGCCGAGGATGTGCCGCCGCCGATCGCACGGGTCTTGGGGTGGTCGCCTGAGATTTCGATCGACTCCGGCTTGACCGGCACGCCCATTCTAGCCTGGGCGCAGGCCCGTGTCTCACCATGACTCGATCCGTATAATCCGCAGAATACGGATTATACGGATCTGTCTCCGCTTGTTGTCGAGGCTTGGATCGGCATGAACCTGTTCAAACTGATCGATACGGATGCCACCGACTTCGCCAAGCGCGCAGGATTCTATCAGGACGAGGCGATCCGTAACCCGGTCGTGATCAGCAAGAACGGGCGCCCGAAGACGGTCCTCGTGGCCTATGACGAATTCATCCGCCTGCGCGAACGCGACCGGCGTTCGTTCACGATCGACGACATCCCGGACGACATCGCCGACGCGATCCTGAGCGCCGAGGTCCCGAAAGGCCTGACGGACACGGATGAGCGCAGGTCTCCGACCATGGTCCCGGGCGAGCCGCCGATCGCCCGGGACCGTGATCCGGTACGCGTTCCTCTGGTCGGACGAGAGTCGCGAGGGTTTGGAATCGGCGCGGAAGGACCGACCCGCCGTCCTGGTCATCGCACGCAAACCCACGGACGGAAGCTGCATCGTGGTTCCGATCACCCATCGGGAGCCCGAGGGCCGAACCGTCGGCCTGTAAATTCCCGCGGAGGTTTGCAAAAGCGTGGGCCTCGATGACCGGCGACAGTGGCTCATCGTGTCCGCGGGCAACGATTTCGTTTGGCCGGGCCCGGACTTACGGTCCATTCCCGACCACGACCCGGCGAGCGTGATCTACGGAACCGTGCCGCGGCGCTTCTGCGCCCTCGTGCTCGCGCACATGCAGACCCTGATCCGGGCGAGGCGGCTCGCGGTGAGTCCGCGTCGTTGAGATCACACCCGCGGCGCGGGCTGGTTCGGGTCGACGAGATAGCCGAGGCCCCGCACGGTCTGGATCAGGTCGACGGCGAGCTTCTTGCGCAGGCGGCCGACGAAGACCTCGATGGTGTTGGAATCGCGGTCGAAATCCTGGTCGTAGAGGTGTTCGGTCAGTTCGGCCCGCGAGACCACCCGGCCGGTGTGATGCATCAGGTAGGAGAGCAGGCGGTATTCGTGGCTGGTCAGCTTGACCGGGTTGCCGTCCACGAAGACGCGGCCCGAGCGGGTGTCGAGCACCACCGGACCGCAGGCGATCTGGCTGGTGGCGTGGCCGGCCGCGCGGCGCAGCAGAGCACGCACGCGCGCCATCAGCTCCTCCATGTGGAAGGGCTTCGTGACGTAGTCGTCGGCCCCGGCATCGAAGCCGTCGACCTTGTCGGACCAGCGGTCGCGGGCGGTGAGGATGATGACCGGGGTCTTGATGCCGGCCCGGCGCCACTTCTGCAGAACGCTGACGCCGTCGGTCTTGGGCAGGCCCATGTCGAGGATGATGGCGTCGTAGGGCTCGCTCTCGCCGAGATAGCCCCCCTCCTCGCCGTCGAAGGCCTTGTCGGCGACGTAGCCGGCCTCCTCGAGGGCGTTCACCACCTGCCGGTTGATGTCCCGGTCATCCTCCACGACGAGCAACCGCACGGTCCCGAACTCCTACGATGATGGCCCGGACCCGCGGGTCGGCGCGGCGCGCACGTTAGACGTCTCCGCGCCGGCGCGAAACGGCTTCCGGCCGAAAGCCTTCACGGTCCGCTGACCTGCCCGGTGGTGGCATCGACGACGACGTGGACGAACTGGCCGTCCCGGCGCAGGGCCGTGAGCAGGTAGACGAGGGTGTCGTCGCTCCGGCACAGGCGGGCCCGCTGGATCTCCGCGCGGGGAATCACCTGGCGGGCGGCGCGGATGGCGGCCACCGGGGCGATCACCCGCTTCTCGGCGACGGCCTCGCGCAGGTCCGCCGGACTGAGACAGGTTTCGCTGCGGGGCATCGCGATCAAGGGCGCCGAGACCGCGCTGGTGCCCGTCGTCGTCTCCTCCGCGAACGTGTCGATCGAACCCGTCGCGAAGCCCGCGACGGTCAGTCCGATCAACACCAGGGCGAGGAGGATGCGCATGCGATGACGTTTAGGAAGGATGCACTGAATGTGCCCTGAATGCCGACCCAAGCCCAACCTCGGCCATTCGGTTCCCGCCGGGCTCCCGGGGGCTCGCGGCTCAGGCCGGCCCGGGGGCCTGGGCGGCGAGGCGCGCGAGGGTCGCCCGGAGCGTCGCTCCGACCAGGGCCTGGCCGTCGATATGCGCGAGGGCGGCCCGCCGCAGGGCCTGGGACGAGCGGTCGAACCCCGTCCGGGCGGCGTGCAGGCGCAGGGCCGCCACCCGGCGGCGGTCGCGGCGGCGATTCAGCAGGAGGGCGAGGCGGTCCATGGCGGTGTCCTCAGGGGCGCGGCCGGATCTCGGCGAGCCGGCGCAGGATGTCGTCCAGCTTCTCCCGCGCCCGCTCGTCGTTGCGCTCGACGCTGCGCGCGAGCTCGGCGATCACGCGGGCGAGGTCGTCCAGCACCCGGGTCCGGCTCTCCAAGGCGGCCGCCACGGCGGCATGGCTCTGCGAGGCCCGCTCGAGGGCGGTGGCGGTGGCGCCGGTATCCCCGAGGCGCGCCTCCTGGGCGCGCACCGAGTCCCGGTGGAGATGGAAGCAGGCGAGGCCGAGGAGGACGGCGACGATCCATCCCGCGCCCTCCTGCGAGACGAGCAGGTGCGCGGCCTCCAGGGCGATCTTCTGCAAGGCCCCCTCCCTCGTGAGATTCCCCCCGCCCGCGGACCCCGTCCGTCAGGCCGGGCGGTGCGCCCGCGCCGCCCGGAGCGCGGGCAGAAGCGTGTTGGCGACCGTGGCCTCCTCCGCCAGGGGCAGGCTGCGAAACACCTTCTCGCCGAGGCCGTCGACGCCGCCTGCGGCCCGGATGAGCCAGCCCGGAGCCGCGTCGAGGCCGCGCTGGACCGCACCCGCGATCACCAGCGATCCCATCGGGACCGTCAGCGTGCGGCCTTGCGCCGCCCCCGCCACCGCGTTGACCGCGTAGGCGCCGACATTGCGCACCAGACGCTCCACCAGGCTGGCCGTGATCAGGACCCGCACGGGCCCGGCGATCCGCGCCAGGGCCGCCGTCAGGGCGGTGACCGCGAGGGGCACCACCACGCTCCCGATGCCCTGGATTGCCGCCGCGAGGGCGTCGCCCCAGGGGACGGTCACGGCGGCGGTCGCCGGTGCGGCCGAAGGGGCCGCCGAAGCCCCCGCGACCGAGGCCGCTGCGACCGCCAAGAGGGCGAGGCCGACGCCGGCGGCGAAGGGGGCGGCGAAGGGGCGGGCGCGCAAGGGGCGGGCGCGCGAGGGAACGGGGACGAATCGGATCATCGCGGACTCCATCGGTGGGGACATCGAAGCGAAGGCGGAGGGGCCGGCCCTCAGGGGCCGCCGCGCAGGCGTTTGCGGAGGGTCGCCCACAGGCGGACCAGGGCGACGGGCCGCCCGGGCGCCGGATCGGGGGCCGGCTCGAGGCCGCGGCGCGGCAGCGGCGGGATGCGCGGCACCGTCCGGCGCTGCACGGGCAGGGGCGGGGTCAGGGGAAGCTGCAGGGACGGGGTCAGGGCACTTGGCGCGGGAACCGGCGCCGCGTCGCTCCGGCGCGCCCGCGGCAGGGCGCGGTCGTAGGGCGTCAGGAACTGGTCGTGCTCGGCGCCGCGCCGCGGGATCAGCGCGGCCGGGCGGTTCCAGAGCAGGATCGCCGCCGCGGCGCCGTCGCGGTCGCCGGCCTTCAGGCGCCGGACGACGGTGGAACGCGCGAAGGCCGACGGGCCGATGTTGAAGCAGAGCGAGACCAGGGCGTCGAAGGCGTGGTCGGGCAGGGCGTCGGGCAAGGCTTCGGGCAAGGCGTCCTGGATGGCATCGTCTACCGCCCGGACGTAGCGGGCGACGTCGCGCCGGAAGAGGGCGTCGCAGGCGGCCGCGGTCAGGCGCAGGCCCGGCGTCACCAGGGGCGGCCCGGCCGCCGCGGTGTGGCCGATGCCGATGGTCCAGATCCCGACGCTGTCGCGATAGGCGGTGAGGCGGCGCCCTTCGCGCGCGATGAGCACGGCTTCGCCGATGGCACTGAGGTTCATGGCCTGTCTCCGCTTGATGGCGTGGCAGCTAGACTTGCGCGATACGCGACGCGATAACTGACGCGATACTTGGAAGGACCGCGGGGTCGGGGGCGGACATGCTGCGAAAGCTCATCTCGACGGCCTTGCGACGCGAGACCGAGACTGAGACCGGCGACATCGCCCGTGAGGGGTCGGCGCGGCCGCCCGACCTCGCGTTCCCGCCCATGCGGCCGGTCGAGCCGCCCGCCGCCCGGAACGACAACCCGCTGGCGGCCCTGTGCGAGGCGGTCGAGGCCGACCTGCGGGCGGCGGGATACCTGCGCTGACCCGCGCGGATCAGGGACCGGCGGCCGCCTCCAGGGCGGTGAGCCGCGCCTCGAAGCCGCGGGCGAGGAACAGCAGCAGCTGGTCGGTGCGGAAGCCGTAGCGCTCGCCGGCCGCGCGCCCGGGACAGGCCGCCCGTGCCGGGACCGCCGGCGCGATCGTGGCGCCGTCCGCGTCGCGCACGGCCTCCGTGGCCGGGACGGCCTCCTGCGGGGCGACCGCCGGCCAGGAATCGCGGCAGACGAAGCCGTAGGCGAAGGGATCGAGGCCCTCGGCCTCCAGGATCGCGACGGCCCGCTGGACGGTGAGGCCGACGTGGCGCCGGGCCCCGTCCCCCTTCCGCGCCACGGCGTCATGGAACCGGAAGGTGCCGATCTCCCGGGCCAGCGCGCGGCCGGCGGCGATCTCGGCCTCCGAGAGGGGGGCGACCGGCGTCTTCTCGCGGGCATCGGACGTGCTGATCGCTCCGGTCCCGGCATAGAGCACCGAGGCGCGCAGCGCCGGCGTGCCGAGGCTCCAGGTGTTGTCGGCGGCGTGGGCGATGATGCCGGCGACCCCGAGCCGCGTCGTCAGGGGGGCGCTGGTGCCGAGGCCGAGATTGCCCTCCGGCCCGAAGCGCGCCGCCTCGCGCAGGGCGCCGGGGCGGGCTCCGTCCGCCGGCTTGACGAAGACCGCGAGGCCCCCCGGAAAGCCGCCCGCCGTTCCGCCCGTTCCGCCCGTTCCGGCCAGGCCGGCGACGGTCCAGGCGAGGCCCCCGCTCGACGCCTGCATCGTCAGGCCGCCGGCCAGCAGGCTGCCATCCGTGGCGAGGTCCTGGGTCAGGCGGAGGGCTGGCGCTCCGAGGAGAGGGGCGGGCGCCGGCCCGGCGACGTCGACCCGGCCCGTCGCCCGGTCGATCCGCAGGGCTTCCCGGAACCCCCCGGTGTCGGGCGCGACCTTGATCGTGAGATCGTCGCTGCCCGACAGCCCGATCTCGGCCCGTCCCGTGAAGGCGCTCTGGAACAGCAGGGAGAGGACGTTGCCGGGCGCCTGCTTGTTGAGGGTGCAGCGCAGGTCGCCGGTGCCCCCCTCGGCCGCCGTCAGGGCGGTCCAGAGGGCGGTGTTCAGCTTGGCCGCGAAGGGGTTGGCGGCGTCCGCGGTGGTGCCGAGGCCAAGGCGCGTCAGGGTCTGGAGCTGTCGGAGGGTGCTGCGGAACCTGACCCATCCGGCGGCCGTGAAGATGTAGAGCTCGTCCTCGTCGAGGATCCAGGCGAGCCAGCCGGGTTTCGGCGCGAGGCCCTGCCAGCGCCCGTCCTGGAACTGGGCGACCTGGCCGGACAGCCCCGCCCAGGCCCCGGTGGGGGCGGGGCTCAGCACGAGGTAGCGGTCGCCCTCGGCGGGGGCGGCCGGCGGCGCGGCGAGGTCCTTGTCGCGGCAGGCGAGCTGAACCACCGCGTCGAGCTGGATCAGGGCCTCGTTGTGAGTGACGTGCTTCTGGGCCTGGCCGGCCGCGATCAGCGGCAGCGCCAGAATCGGGGTGGTCTCGGGCATCGTCGGGCTCCGGGTGTCTCGGGACTGGGTTGAATCGCGGGTTCAGGCGGGCTCCACCGGCACCCGCGCCCGGGTCTCGGGGCCGGGTCCGGCCGCCGCGCCGACCTGCGCCACCGCCACGTCGAGGCGGTCCTGGGGCGTGCCGAAATCCGCCGCCTCGTCCGCCGCGGCGTAGAGGAGGTCCGACCGGTCCGCGCTCAGGGTCCGGAGGGGGTGGCCCGCGGCGGCGTAGATCGTGACCCGGTAGGCCTCGGGCTCCTCCAGCGGGACCTCGACGGCGTCCCAGGAATCCCCGTCGCGCCGGGCCCTCCGGATCCAGGCGAGGCGCACGCCCCCCGGCGCCCGCCGTGCCCGGAGATGGACGGGGCGCAGGGGCTTAAGGGCGGTGAGGCCCGCCGTGGCGCGCAGCGCGACGGTGGCCGGATCGGCCGGATCGCGCGCCGCCGGGCCGAGCCGGTAGCGGAACGGGCGGCCGGCCTCGTCGAGGCGCTCGACCAGGGGCACCACCGCCCCGTCGAGGCGCACGATCAGGCTGCCGGCCGGGGCCGCGCGCCCGGCCTGCGCCTCGCTGCCGGCCAGCCCGCGCAGGAGCCCGGTGAGCCGGTAGGTACCTGGCCCCACCAGCGTGGCGACGGCGGCTGCGATCAGTTCGATCGCCCCGTCCCCGGCGCTGCGCACCGCGAACAGGTTGCCGCCCGCGAGGGCCGCCGCCTCGCCGATGGCGTCGAGATCCCCGGCGTGGCGCAGGCGGACCGTGAGGGCCGCGCCCCGGTCGAAGCGCCAGAGCGGGCCGGGGGGCAGCGCCGTCAGGGTCTCGCCGAGGCAGGCGGGGTGGTCGACGAAGCCCTGCGGCACCAGCGGGGCGGCCTCGCCCTCCGCCCGCCAGATCGCCATCGGCCCGGGCCAGGGGTCGGCCGTCACCGCCAGCGCCTGCAGGGTGGTCGGGGTGCCGCGGTCGGCCGGCAGGTCGAGGGCGACCGCGAAGGGCGGCCCGGCCAGGGCCGGCACCGCCCGGCGCGGGCGCGGTCCGGCCGGTTCGCCCGCGCGCGGCGCCCGGCCGTGACGGGGGACGCCCCGCGTCTCGATGGCGCGCCCGCGCGGGCTGTCGGCGATGCGCAGGATCCGGTGCGGCAGCCGCTCCCCCGGCAGGGCCAGGAGATCGCCCGGCGCGAGGTCGATCCGGCGCGGGCTCAGGGTGAAGCGCGCGGTGTCGCGGGCCGCGAGGGCGGCGTCGAGGGCGGCCTCCGCCAGGGCCTCGGCGCTGGCGCGCCGGGTCACCACGGCGGCCTCCATCCGGGTCTCGCGCCGGCGCCGGCCGGTCGGCCGGGTCGCGGCGGCGCTCGCCCGGCGGTACTCGGCGGTCTCGCCGTCGGTGAAGCCGATCGCCAGGGAGCGCGGCAGCTCCGCCTCCTCGGCCCGGACCCGGGCCAGGGGGGCCTCCGCGTCGCGCAGGACCACGAGGTCGTCCGCCGCGATCGCCCGCGGCACCTCCCGCCGCGGCCCGCGCACGATCAGCGCGCCGGCCGCGGCGGAGACGTCGAGGCCGTAGAGCTGCGCCAGGGGCTCCAGGGCCGCCCGGGCCGACATCGGCCGGTCGATGACGTAGCCGTCGAGGGTCGCGTCGGCGGTGATGGCGGCCGGCACGGTGATCCCGAGGTCGGCCAGGATCGCGGCGATGAGCCGGTCGAGTTCCAGCCCCTCGATCCGCCCGGTGATCCAGTGGCCCACCGGCCAGTTGCCCGCATCCGCCCAGACGGTGTCGAAGTCGGGAAAGGCCGGGTAGGGCCGGGCGTCCCAGCACCAGACGAAGATCCCCTCCGCCGGCACCATCGGCCCGCCATAGACCGGCGAGACCGGGTTGTGGGCGGCCTCGAAGCCGGGCAGGTCGGGGTCGAACCGCCCCAGGATCGCCGCGAGGCCGCGCGCCTGGATCAGGTCGTCGCGGGTGCCGCGCGAGGCGGGCGGGCTGGCGTTCTCGGCGGATTTCGGGTCGGGGAAGACGTTGGGGCCGTTGGTGCCCTTGTCCACCGCCGGCACCCCGATCTCGGTGAGCCAGATCGGCTTGCCCCGCGGCACCCACGCCGTCGCCCGGGTCTCGCGCCCGTCCTCCCGCTCGATGTGCGGGTTCGCCCACCAGCCCACGAGGTCCTTGGCCCGGAAGATCCAGGGCTTGGCGGCGGCCCCGTCGGTGATCGGCGTGCGGACCTGCGCCGCCCGGTCGGCCGCACCGGCATAGAACCAGTCGAAGGCCTCGCCGGCGCCGAGCCGCCCCTTGAGATAGGCCGGGTCGTAGATCGAATCGGCGAGCGCCAGGTCGGCATGGGCGTCCCCGTCGCGCCAGTCGGTCAGGGGCGGGTAGTAGTCGATCCCCACCGCGTCGATGGCCGGGTCCGCGAACAGGGCGTCGAGGGGGAAGCGGACCGTGGCGCCGCCGTCGCGCACGTCGGCGCCGTACTCGGTCCAATCGGCGGCGTAGACGAGCGCGACGTCCGGGCCGAGGCGCTGGCGCAGGGCCGTCGCCAGGCTGCGGAAGCCCTCCACGGCGGGGTAGCGCCCCGCCTCCGCCCGCACCCGGGTGAGGCCGACGAACTCGCTGCCCAGGATGAAACCGGCGAGGGGAATCCCCGCGGCGGCCCAGGCGGCCGCGAGCGTCGCGTAATGCAGCACGAAAGGGCGATACTGCGCGAGGAAGGCCGCCACCTGCGTGCCGGCCGCGGCGGTGCCGTCCGGGCTCGCCGGCTGCCCGGGGGCGGGGTCGCAGGTGATGCGCCCGCGCCAGGGATAGGCCGGCTGGCTGGCGGCGGCCGGGTCGCGCGGGTCCGGCCGGCGGTTGCCCGCCGGCACGTCCATCATCACGAAGGGGTAGAGCACCACCGCGAGGCCGCGCCGGTGCAGGTCGGCCACGAGGCGGGTCAGGCCCGCATCCGAGGGCGTGCCGCCATAGGCCGGCCCGCCTTCGGGCCCGGTCGAGACGGGCGCCACCTGGTCGCGGCCCAGGCCCGCCACCGACCAGGCGTCGCCGCTCGTCACCTTGGCGGCGGAATCGACCCGGGGGGCGAGGGTGCAGAGTCCGGCGCGCAGGTCGTCCCCGAACCAGCTCGCCACCACGGAGACGCGCTCCAGCCGCGGGCAGAGCGCCTGGAGCGCGTCGAGGGAGGCGGTGACGTCGGTGCCCGCCTGCAGCTGGAACCGGTTGGCCGGGCGGGTCGTGCCATAGCCCGCCTCCTCGGTGACGCGCAGCGGATCGAGGCCGAACTCGGTGGATCCGGGGATGAGGCAGACCGCCCGGATCATCCCGGCGAGGCCTGCCACGGGGCGCAGCACCTCGAAGGCGAATTGCGGGATCCGGTTGCCGAACTCGGCCAGGGCGAGGCGCTCGAGCACCACGTAGGCGAGGCCGCGATAGGCGGGGGCGTTCGCCGCCCCCTCCTTGGCGACGATGAGCGGGTCCGGCGCCTGGTCCCCGTCGCCGACGTGCAGGCGGAGGGCGACCGTGGTCAGGTCGATCTCGCGCCCGTCCGCCCAGACCCGCCGGAGGCCCGCCACCGGGCCCTCGCAGAGCCCGATGGCGAGGTCGACGAAGTAGGCATAGGCCGTCCGCTTGACCTTGCCGCCGCCGAGGCCCTTGCCGCCGGCCGGGCCGGCGGCGGCGGGGCTCGCCACCTCCAGGGGCCGGGTCGCCCAGATCAGGGTGCCGCCGATGCGGGCCCGGCCATAGACCCGCGGGATGGGATCGCCCTCGCCGGAGCTGAGGCCCGCCACGTCGGAAAGGCGTGGCCCCTCGACCGTGCGCCCGCCGGCGAGCCCCCCGAGCAGGGCGGCGTCGAGGCCGGAGCCCGCCGCCGCCCCGAGGGCGCTGCCGATGATCCCGCCGATCGGCCCGCCCAGCGCCGTACCGGCCGCCGCCCCGGCGGTTTGCAGGATCAGCGTGGCCATGGCGGACTCCGATAGCGGGGGCGAGGTCTGAGATCTCGGGGCAACTCGCCCTTGCGGTATTATAGCGATGTGCTATTTTTCGTTGGTGAAACGGATCGCTTACAGCAAGGCTGCCCTGAAGACGCTGAGCCGGATGCCGGCCAACGTCTCGGCGATGATCCGCTCGAAGATCGCCCTGCTGGCGGCCGATCCGGCCGCCCAGGCCAACAACGTGAAGGCCCTCAAGGGCGAACCCGGGGTCTTCCGCCTGCGGGTCGGCGACTGGCGGGTCCTCTATACGGACCAGGGCGAGATCCTCGCCGTGATCCGGGTCGCCCCCCGGGGCAGCGCCTATGACTGACCCCGACGAACCCGTCGCATCGGACACTGCCGGAACGGACCTTCGCCCATGAACGCCCAGACCATCGTCACCCCGGCCGGCGAGCGCCTCGTCGTCCTGTCGGAAGCCGATTTTCGCGCCCTGAGCGAGGCGGCTGAGGACAATGCCGACCGCCTCGCGATCCAGGAATTCCGCCGTCGGCTCGCCGCCGGCGAGGAGGAGTTGCTGCCCTCCGGGATGGTGGACCGCATCCTTGGCGGGGAGAACCGCATCCGCGTCTGGCGCGAGCACCGCGGCCTCACCGCCCGCGCCCTGGCGGAGGCCGCCGGGATCGCCCAGCCGTTCCTGTCGCAGATCGAGACCGGCAAGCGCGAGGGCACCGTGGACACCCTGCGCCGGATCGCCGAGGTCCTGTCCGTCACGATCGACGACCTCGTCGGTTAGCCGCCCCCCACGCCCGGGAAGCGGAAGACCTGGGCGAGGTGGCGGCGCCACCAGGCCGTCAGGGCGACCTCCGTGACGGCGGCGCCGTCATGGGCGTGGATCATCGTGCCGGCGCCGGTGGCGAGGGCGCAGTGCCGGGCCGGCAGGTGGGCGCGGAAGCGGAACAGCAGGACGTCGCCGGCCAATGGCGGACCGTCGACGGGCAGGAGGTGGCGCGCGGCCGCGTCCGCCAGGGGATCGCAGCCGGGCGGCGCGGATTCGGCCCAGGACGCGGCGTAGGGCGGGGCCGCCTCGGGCTCCGGGCCGAGGGCCTCGCGCCAGACCCCGCGCAGCAGACCGAGGCAGTCGCAGCCGACGCCCTTCAGGGAGGCCTGGTGGCGATAGGGCGTGCCGATCCAGGCCCGCGCCAGGGTGACGATCCTCTCGGGCGTCATCGATTCGGATGTCATCGTCTCGAATGTCATCGTCTCGGATGTCATGGCGGCCTCACCGGAACAGGCTGCCGCCGTCGAGGCCCGGGCCGGCGCCGGGGGCGGGGCGCAGCACGAAATCGTTGCCCGGCAGGTGCGGGAAGCCCTGGAAGTTCGGCACGTTGGCGAACTTGTCGCGGCAGGTGGCGAGGCGCTTGTCGCAGCCCGCCGTCAGGCGGAAGCGGTCGCCCGGCGCCACCGGGCGGGGCGGGGCCTGCCAGAGGTCGAGGCGGATCGTCCCCGTCGCGCCGGCCTGGTCGCGGATCTCGGCCTCCTGTCCGGCCTGGCCGTCGCCGATCCAGGCGAGGCGCCCCCCGACGAACCACCCTGGCGCGAAATCTCCCGCCAGGGCGACGGCGAGGCGGCCGGGTTCCGGCGCCGCCAGCACCGTGCCGGTGGTGGCGAAGCGGGCCTCGGTGAGGTCCACGCGGCAGCGGGCATCGCCGAGATCGGCCCCGCAGGTGGCGCGGTAGGTCCGGCCGCGCTCGGCGTCGAGCTGGTCCATCAGCCCGCGCAACTCGGCCACGAAGGCGGTGCCGGCCCGGCGCACCTCGCCGACCGTGCCGATTTCGAGGAGCAGGTGCGTCTCGGGGCGGCGCCAGTCCACCAGCCAGGTTTCCACCGAGGCGGCGTCGTAGAGGCCGCCGGCGATGTCGGCGTCGGTGAGCCCGACCGCCGAGAGCGCCCCGGCGACCTCGCCGCCGCCGATGGCGAAGCCGAGCTCGGCGCTGGCTTCGGCCGCCTCCAGCCCGGAGCGGGCGGCGTAGGTCAGGCCGCCGAAGCTGAGGTCGCGGTCGTGGTCGGTGAAGCCGAGGCGGACGCCGTCGCGCCGGGTCAGGGCCCAGCAATGGCACAGCGTGGTCGCCCCGCCGGCGAGATGCGCGGCGAGGTCGGGGGGCAGGTCGCGCATGGTCTGGAAGCCCCGAAGAATGTCAGGAACGGGTCGGGTTGACCCGCGGGTCGGCCCGGAGCCGCGCCACCGCGAGATCGATGAAGGCCCGCACCTTGGCGGGTGCGCGCCGCCCCTCGGGGCTCACGACGTGGACCGGCATCGCCGCCGCCTCCGGATCGTCGAGGACGAGGCGCAGGCGCCCCTCCGCCACGGCCGGGGCGACCTGGTAGGACAGGAGCTGCGCGAGGCCCTGGCCGGCCAGCGCCGCCGCCAGGACGGCGTCGATGGTGTTGCAGGTCAGCCGGGGCCGCAGGGCGACGGTCCCGGGGCCGGTGCTGGCCGAGCCGATCACGGCGTGGTCGCGCAGGTCCCGCACCGTCCCGGGCGTCCCGTGCCGGTCGAGGTAGGCCGGTGCGGCGCAGAGCACCCGGCGGACGGTGCCGACCCGGATCGCCGCGAGGCCGGAATCGGCAAGCGCGCCGATCCGGACGCCCACGTCGGCACCCTCCTCGATCATGTTGACGATCCGGTCGAGGAACAGGGCCTGCGCCGAGACGGCGGCGTGATGGGCCAGGTATTCGGTGATCACCGGCAGCACGTAGAGGCGGCCGAACTGCACCGGCGCCGTCACCGTCAGGGTGCCGGAGGGCGTGGCGTAGGAGCCCGCCGCGGCGGCCTCCGCCTCCGCGATCTCCGCCAGGATGCGCCGGCAATCCTCCAGGTAGCGCCCGCCCGCCTCGGTGAGCTTCACCGAGCGGGTGGTCCGGGTCAGGAGCCGCGCCCCGATCCGCGCCTCGAGGGCTGCCACCGCCCGGGTCACGGCCGGCGGGCTGAGGTGGAGCTGGCGCGCCGCTTCGGCGAAGCCCCCGCCCTCCGCCACCCGGACGAAGACCCGCATCGCCTGCCACCGATCCATGCCGTCCTCCGCCGTCTCGCGATTGTTCCATTCTGCGGAACAGTGGCTTGCGCGGAAAGCGCATTCTCCCCGTCCGGCCCCTGGTCTTGAATGCGGATGTCGCCGGTGCCCCGGCCCTGGTTCTGTCCCCGTCCCCGAGGAGGCCTCCCATGAAGCTGTTCCACGTCGCGCTGTCCGGCCACGCCCACCGGGCCCGCCTGTTCCTGTCCTTGGTCGGCCAGCCCTGCGAGATCGTCGCGGTCGATCTCGCGAAGGGCGAGCACCGGACGCCGGACTTCCTGAGGCTGAATCCCTTCGGCCAGGTGCCGGTGCTCGTGGACGGCGAGACGGTCGTCCCCGATTCCAACGCCATCCTGGTCTACCTGGCCAAGCGCCTCGGCCGCACCGACTGGCTGCCGGAGGACGCGGCCGGCGCGGCGCGGGTCCAGCGCTGGCTCTCGGTGGCGGCCGGGCCCATCGCCTTCGGGCCGGCGGCCGCCCGCCTGATCACGGTCTTCGGCGCCGCCTTCGACGCGGCCGAGGTCATCGCCCGGGCCCACGCCATCCTCGGCCGCATCGAGGCCGAACTCGCCGAGCGGCCCTGGCTCGCCGCCGACCACCCGACCCTCGCGGACGTGGCGCTCTACAGCTACGTCGCCGCCGCGCCGGAGGGGAACGTCGACCTCGCCCCCTACGGCGCCGTCCGCGCCTGGCTCGCCCGCATCGAGGCGCTGCCGGGCTTCGTGCCCTTCCCGCAGACGCCGGCAGGCCTGCGCGCCGCCTGAGTCCCATCCCTCCCGTCAGGAGAACGCCCATGTCCCCCACCGACTGCCCCTCCCGCTC